>NZ_JAOTQT010000003.1:0-486984 GCF_025685725.1 Burkholderia sp. BKH01
CCGTGATCCAGCCGCGCTTCTCGACGAGATCGCGACGCATATAGCCGGCGAGCGCCACCGGGCCTCCGAACCCCAACGCGCCGAGTCGCAACATGTATCCGACCAGTTGGCCCAGCGAGTAGCCCGGCACGTTTGACGCTACCGTCCTGGTCATGGCCCACCTCCGGTTTCGCTCTTTCCGTTCGACGCGAAGTGCGCATACAGCGAATCAAGCACCGCACTCATCTGTTCCAGCAACTGATCGTCGTTTTCCGTGCGTTGACGCGTGCCGGCCATCACGGCCTCGAAGCCGACCGCTTCGGGTGCGGCGGTGCCGCCGACGTCGAGCGCATGCACGATCTCGCCGAGCCGCATCAGCGCCGGGTTCTGGTCGAGCCCGAAACTCGCCAGCAAGACCTCGAACGTCACGCGCTCGCCGACGTGCGTGAACGCGGCGCCGTCGAAATCGAAGCCCAGCGCGTCAGGCGGGCAATCCGCGGGCGACGCGAGCCAGACGAAGCGGGCGCGCGCGTCGATGAAGCGGCGGATCAGCCATGCGCTGGCAACACGATCGACCCACATCCGCTGGCGGGTGGCCCAGGTGCGTCCCTGGTACTCGTCGGCCGCAAGCCGGCGGATGACGCGATCCGCGGCGTGCGGCTCGCCCGGCGACAGCAGCGTGTCGACCAGCGCGATGAAGTCCTGCAGCGCGACTTCGGCGCGGCTCGCCGCATCGCCCGGGAAATAGTCGATCGCCCTGACGGCGTCGAAATCCTTGCGCAGGCGGCGCAACAGCCGGGCGAGTTCCGCGGCCGATTGCCCGGCGAGCGTCTTGCGCACATCCGCGAGCTCGCGGATGAAGGCGGTGTAGTCGTCGTCGCGACCGAAGCGTGCGCGGAATTCCTGCTCCTGCGATGCGTCGAGGCTCGGCGTGCGCAACAGATGGGCCGTCCCGCCGCTTTCGGTGATCGCGTTCGCGAGTTCGCGCAGCACGCGTTCGTGTTCTTCCGTGTGCGGAAGCAGGTAGACGCCGTCGCGCAGCACGGCGCAGCCCTTCGCCTTGAGCGCGCGCCAGAAACGCATGCGGGCCGTCGCGTTTTCCGTGGGAAGGGTCAGAACGAGAATCGACCAGGTCGAAAGAGGAATCATGTAGAAGATGCTACTTATCTGTCTGAATCTCTACAAGTAAACTTTCACGGATGGGCGACGTGGCGTCGTGGGCACGTGTAGCGGCAGTCAAGCGCCGGTGGTCCGCAGTTCGAGCTCTACCGCTCGTCTCGCTGAATATAGCCCTACCCCCTATATGGAAAGTCCTTTCGGGATATACTCCCCCCCGGTATATGAAAGGATCGCCATGAGCCACACCGTCAAGGAAAAGCAGAAGCTGCTGAATCGTGTCCGCCGGATCAAGGGACAGGTTGAAGCCATCGAACGCGCGCTGGAGGAAGAGCGCGGTTGCAACGAGATCCTCCAGCTCATCACGAGCGGCCGCGGTGCGATGAACGGCCTGCTCGCGGTCGTGCTCGAGGATCACATCCGCAGCCATCTCGTCGATGCCGAGGGGCACGAGGACGAGGGCAGCGCGACCGAACAGCTGATCGAAGTCGTTCACAGCTACTTCAAATGATCGAGGCAGGAATGAGCGACTTCAGGAACGACGCCTTCGGCGCAGGGCATGACCACATCTTTCTCGGTGCCGCGCACGAACAGAACGAACGCAGGACCTGGATGGTCATCGGGCTGTGCGCGGCAATGATGGTGGTCGAGATCGTCGGCGGGTCGATTTTCGGCTCGCTGGCGCTTATCGCGGACGGGTTGCACATGTCGACGCACGCGGGCGCGATGCTGATCGCCGCGCTCGCGTACACGTACGCGCGCCGGCATGCGAGCGATCCGCGATTCGTGTTCGGCACGGGCAAGCTCGGCGACCTGGCAGGCTTCACGAGCGCCATCGTGCTCGCGATGATCGCGCTGCTGATCGGCTATGAAGCGGTCGCGCGTTTGCTCGCGCCCGTTCCGATCCATTTCGGCGAGGCCATTCCGATCGCGGTTGTCGGCCTGCTCGTCAACATCGCGAGCGTCTGGCTGCTGAGCGGCGATCACCACGGGCACGGTCACGGGCATGGGCATCACCACGGCCATGGACATGACGATCACGGTCATGACCACGGCCACGATGAGGCGACGCACTCGGTCTTCGATCAAAGCGGCGCGTTTTCCGTATCGATCTTCGAAGACGGCGTGCCGCCGGTGTTCCGGATCGCTCCGGCGATTGCCGGCGCGACGCTCGGCGACATCACGACAGCATCGATCACGACGATCCGTCCGGACGGTGCGCGGCAAGCGTTCGCGATGAGCGTGCGCGGCGCATGCCTGGAGTCGGTCGAGAACATTCCCGAGCCGCATCAATTCACGGCCATTGTCCAGTTGAACGGGCGCGAGCACGAACTGGCATTCGAAGAGCACGACCATGGCGCGTCCGCGGCGGCGGCGCGCGATCACAACATCCGGTCGGCCTACATCCACGTGATTGCCGACGCGGCGGTCTCCGTGCTGACGATCGTCGGGCTGCTGCTCGCGCGCGCGTTCGGCTGGCTCTGGATGGACCCGCTGGCCGGCATCATCGGTGCGGTGGTGATCGCGAACTGGTCATACGGATTGATGCGCGACACCGGCGCGATCCTGCTCGACATGAGTTCGGACCGTCGGTTGACGAATAACGTGCGCAGCGCAATCGAAAGCGGTGGCGACACGATCAACGACCTGCACGTCTGGCGTCTCGGGCCGGGCCACATGAGCGCGGTCGTGTCGGTGGCGACGGACGACCCGAAGCGGGATTCGCGCTTCTATCACGGCGTGCTGCAGCGGTTCAAGGATCTGTCGCATGTCACCGTCGAAGTCGTGCCGGCGACGCGAGGGCAATAAGCATGGCAGTCAAATCGCCTTGCATCGACGTGTGCTCGTTCGACGGCAGGACGGGCTACTGCGTGGCGTGCCTGCGAACGCGGGACGAAGCGCGCGCGTGGAAGAAGATGACGGACCATCGGCGCCACCAGATCGTGAACGACCGGACCCGGCGGCAGGCAAAACTCGCGCGGGAAACATCGGACTGATCGCGCACGCGCGGCGATCGCGGTGGCGACGGCCGCGATCCGGAAGACCTTGCCTCGGCAAAGGCATCGATCCGTGCGCAAGCGTCGGGCCGATCGAATTCGGTGCCGACGCTTCACCATTCCGCCACGGCACAAGCGCCGTTCCCGGCGCTACCCGCGCTTGCGCACCCGCCAGCGCGCACACTTGAACAGCAACCGAAGCGCACCGACACCGCCCGCCACCGGAATCCGCGGCAGCAGAAACGGATCGTCGGACGCGTCGGCGCAACCGCGCCGGGTCGTCGTCGCATTGCCGTACCCGGCGGCGGCGACCTGGTCGCGGACGCGCGCGTCCAGATCGCCGTACGGATAGCAGAACGATTCGACGCGCCGGCCGCTCAGCGCTTCGAGCCGCCGCTTCGACTCGATTACCTGAAGGTCCGACACGTGCGCCGGCACGTGCGACAGCGCGACGTGATCCAGCGTATGCGAGCCGATTTCATGGCCGTGATCGCGCCACGCGAGCATGTCTTCGCGCGTCATCAGCGGCGAGCGTGCAGTATCGGCGCCGGCATCCCAGTCGTTCTCGCCGCCGAACCGGCCGGCGACGAAATAGCAGGTCGCGGTGAACCCGAGCTCGTCCAGCACCGGCATCGCATGCGTGAGCACGTTGAGAAAGCCATCGTCGAACGAAATGCCGAAGACCTTCCCGCTGCGCTCCCCGCGCAGATACGGCTGCAGTTCGCGCACGCTCAGGCCGCGGTAGCCGAGCCGCCCGAACAGCATCATCTGGCGGCGGAACGCGTCGGGCGCAACGCTCAGGCTGCGCAGCCGGTCGGGCGGCGGCGGCAGCGGGCGTATCTGGTGATACATCAGGATCGGATAACGCGTGGCGGACAGAAGCATCGGCGGATCGTGACAACGCAGGGTTACGCGGCCTTGCGGAAAATCCGCAGGGTCTTGAAGTCGCCGACCTCGGTGAAATCGGCATTCGCCGCCCATTGCTCGATGATCGGTTCGGCCTTCCGGTAGGCCGACGAGCCCTTGTAGAACAGCAGGTGACCTTCGCGTGCGGTATGGCGGGCGAACAGGTCGAGCACGTCCGCGTCGGTCATCGCGCCGTAGCGGCTGTTCGTTTCGTCGCGGAATTCGCACAGGTGGAACAGCGTGACGACGTCGAACGCCGGCAGCAGGTCCGAGTTGCTGGTATAGATGTCGCCGAAATACGCCAGGTAGGTCTTGCTCACCTCCGGTTGCCGCGTGACGAGATCGACATACGACTTGTATTCCTTCGGCGATGCCGTCACGCCGAAGACGGCGTTGTTCAGGTGCGGCCGCGCGCATTCGATGCCGACGTGGTGGTGGCCGCCGGTGCCGAAGTGATAGATGCGGATGCCGTTGAGGCGAACGGCTTCCAGCCACTCGACGAAGTGCACGTCGCACGGGCACTCCTGCGTCCGCAGGTCCCAGTACTTCTTCCAGATATTCATGGCCATTACATGGACCTCAAGGATGTCGCCCAGCGATGCGGGTTGTGTCGAATCGATTTTCGATAGACGGACAAGGTCGCGTCGACGAATCTGTCGAACGAGAACTCGCGCTTGCCTTTCAGCCGCGCGCTGCGTCCCATCGCGCGGACGCAGCCGGGCTCGCGCACGATCGCGCGCAGGATCTCCTCGATGGCTGCGGGCTCGCGCGGCGGAACGACCCATCCGTCCACGCCCGGTTCGACGTTCTCGGGCAGCCCGCCCACGCGCGTCACGATCGCGGGGCAGCCCAGCGACATTGCTTCGCGGCACGCGTACGACAGGCTCTCGTGGTACGACAGCACGAACGACACGTCGATGATCGAGAACGGCGCGCATACGTCGTCGAGCCGTCCGGTGAACACGGTGCGCGACGTCATGCCGTGCCGCGCGATCTGCTCGCGCTGCGCGCAGGAGGGCTCCGCACCGACCAGCAGCACGCGAAACCGCTCGCGCTCGTGTTCGGGCAGGCGGCCGAGCGCCGCGATCAGATCCATCCAGCCTTTCTCCGGTGCGGTGCCGGCGCTGCTGCCCAGCACGATCGCGTCCGCGCCGGACGGCCCGAACAGCGCGACCTTGCGGCGGCGGATCTCGTCGCCCGCCGGTCGTTCCGCGGCCTGCCTGCGCACGCCGTGCTTGACGACCGTGACGTTCCCGTACGGCGACCGGAGCGCGAGCATGCTCGCGACGTAGTCGCTGACCGCGATGGTGTGGTCGGTTGCAAGCCGCGCACGCAGCAGGTTGCCGAAGCTGTCCGCGCGATACGTGTTGTGCTTGGTGAGCACGACCGCCGGCCGGTGCCGGCACCCGAGCAGCGCCAGCATCACCTGCCGGTGATCGGCGGACCCGTTGACGTGAACGACATCGAAGCGCTCGGCGACGATCCGCTGGCGCAGCCGCACAAGCTCCTGGCATAGCCGGTTCCAGCGCGGTTTGAATTCCATGTCGAAGATGGCCACGTCGGGGCTGTCCTTCAACAGTCGGGACAGGCGGCTTCCCTCCGGCGACGCGACGGTCACGCGGTGATGCCGGCTCATCGCGGCGGCGAGATCGCGGACATAGGTATCCTGGCCGCCGCCATAGTCGCCGTGGAAGTTGGTGTACAGAATGTTCATCACGATGCCGATTTTTCCCGTTCATTCATTGGGAGGACTGCTTATCAAGCGAATGACTTGCCCTGTCTGGAACAACGGCTCGAACGCGGTCCCGCATTCCCGACTCGAGATTGCGTATTGCCGCTCGGGCGTTACGGCAACGCGAATCATTTCGAAATATTACATAGAGGTTACGTGCGGTAGTGTCGAGGTCTGCGCATCTTTGTGAGAATGTGTCGCGATGGTCTTCCCGTGTCGTCGCCGGTCGGCACGGGCGGCCTGTCCGTCGAGGTTGCAGCACTCGATGGCCGCTCGCGCCGGTCGGTGCGGATCGCGACAAATCCCGCCTTTCCGGCGCCGCATGGACGCAGATCAACCGCCTTTTCTTTCGGATTTGAAAGCATGCGGGCCGTTTGCGTTAGAATGCCCCCCCTGTCCGCCATGGCGACCGCCGGAAGCGGGCCTGTCGCACGCGTTGCGACGTGAGTTCCGATTCGCAGCCGGACGCGAATGATTTTCCAGCCGTTGGAAGCACACGCTTTGTAATTTGGATTGCTAATGAAGAAGAATCGCAACATTACCAAGTACATCGTCGTCGCGATGATTCTTGGTATTGCAGTGGGTTACGCGTGCCATAGCGCGTTTCCCGACCCGAAGATGGCCAAGGAAGTCGCCGGCTACGTGTCGTTGCTGTCCGACGTGTTCCTGCGATTGATCAAGATGATCATCGCGCCGCTGGTATTCGCGACGCTGACCGTCGGCATCGCGCAGATGGGCGACGGCGGCGCGGTGGGCCGCGTGGGCGTCAAGGCGTTCGGCTGGTTCTTCATCGCGTCGTTCACGTCGTTGCTGCTCGGCCTGCTGACCGCGACGCTCCTGCAACCGGGCAGCCACCTGAGCCTGCCGTTGCCGGCGTCCGATGCGACCCTCGGCCTGAAGACGGGCGCATTCACGCTGAAGGATTTCGTGGTTCACCTGGTACCGAAATCGATCGCCGAGGCGATGGCGAACAACGAAATCCTGCAGATCGTCGTGTTCTCGATCTTCTTCGGTACCGCGCTGTCCGCGCTCGGCGAAGCGGGCAAGCGCCTGACCGGCGTGATCGACGATCTCGCGCAGGTGATGCTGAAGGTGACGGGTGCGGTGATGTGGTTCGCGCCGGTCGCGGTGTTCGCGGCGCTGGCGTCGACGATCACGACCGAAGGGCTCGGCATCCTGCTCACGTTCGCGAAATTCATGGCGAGCTTCTATCTGGCGCTGGCGCTGCTGTGGGGCATTCTGACGCTCGCGGGCGTGACGTTCCTCGGCAAGCGCGCGTTCACGCTGATCCGGCTGATCCGCGAGCCGTTCCTGCTGTCGTTCGCGACGGCGAGTTCCGAGGCCGCGTATCCGAAGCTGCTGGACGCGCTCGACCGCTTCGGCGTGAACCGCAAGATCTCGAGCTTCGTGCTGCCGATCGGGTATTCGTTCAACCTCGACGGCTCGATGATGTATTGCACGTTCGCGGTGCTGTTCATCGCGCAGGTGTACGGCATCCATCTGCCGCTGGGCACGCAGATCACGATGCTGCTGATGCTGATGGTGACGTCGAAGGGGATGGCGGGCGTGCCGCGCGCATCGCTGGTCGTGATCGCGGCGACGCTCAACCAGTTCAACATGCCCGAAGCGGGGCTGCTGCTGATCATGGGCGTCGACATGTTCCTCGACATGGGGCGCTCGGCCACCAACGCCGTCGGCAACTCGATCGCGGCTGCCGTGGTCGCGAAGTGGGAAGGGCAGCTCGACGCGCCGCGCGACGACGACGATCCGGACGCAGGGCGCGTCATGCAGGTGAAGGTGCCGGAGACGTCGGCATCGGCATGATGCGTGGCAACGCGACGGCGACGGAGCGTTGCCTGCTCCACGGTAAATGACAAGCGCCGGCCTGGATTCGAAACGGATTCAGGCCGGCGATTTGTTTTGTGGCAATGATTCCGCATTGCATGCGGTAGCTTTTTCCCGATTCGCCGGAAACGGTATTCGCGGTTTCAATTTGTCGTCGTCGAACCAGCGACGATATTCCCGCAGGCGAACAGCCTGATTTCTCCGATTTCCCCCATTCCCGATCGAACGCGCAAGTGAACATTCACTGCCGCACAGCCGCGCCTGCCGTCGGGGTGTATGGTTGCCATGGGCAATGCGATCGAAGCCGATCCGATGAAAAGCGCAATGGCACGGACGGTCCGCATTTTTTTTCGACTTATATAACGCTATTCTCGCCCTGCTCATTATCGAAGGCATGCCGCACGTAATACCGACTGCGCCAGATGATTCAGCGGAATAATTTACGCATCGCGGATTTCAAGCCGTCTGGCCGGCCGGCCCGTCATGTGAATGTTTGCCCCATTCAGGAGAGCATCAGTCATGGTCGCTGGAAAACGTATTCAGGCTGCACTTCTTGCCGCGGCGATCGCCGCGATCGCGCCGGTCGCACACGCAGGCAACACCACCGACTGGCTGGCGAACACGTACGGCACGCTCGCGGCCCACGTCGGCAACGTCGCGCGTTCGATGTGGGTCGCGCCCGAAGGCGTCATCTACACGGCGTCGATGTGGGACGAAGATGAAGGCGGCGTCGCGATCTACCAGAACGGCAAGAGCGTCGGCTCGATGGGCACGCATTCGGAATTCCAGGGCAGCGCGATCACGGGCAACGCGACATCGCTGTTCGTCGCGCTGCAGCCCGGCAAGACTTACGGCAGCGGCGCGGTCGGGCGGTACAGCCGCGCGACGAAGTATCGCGATCGCGTGATCCAGATCAGCGCGGCGACCAACCAGCCGCGCATCGACGTCGTCACCGGGCTCGCGACGGCCGGCTCGCTGCTCTATGCGAGCGACTTCTACGGCAATCGCGTTCGCGTGTTCACCACCGACGGTGTCTGGCAGCGGGACATCAACGTGTCGGCGCCGGGCGCGCTCGCGGTGGATGGCGCGGGCAACGTGTGGGTCGCGCAGAAGAGCGCGGGCTCGGTCGTCGGCTTCAGCCCGGCCGGCGCGCTGCTGAACACGATCCGGCTGCCGGCCGGGTCGAAGCCGTCGGCGCTGTATTTCGATGCGGCGGCCGGGCAGCTCATGGTGGGCGACGAAGGCCCCGACATGAACATCAAGCGCTTTACGGTGTCGGGCCGGCCCGCGCTGGCCGGCACGTTCGGCGTGCGCGGCGGCTATCTCGACACGACGACGGGCATCAAGGGGCAGGTCGGCGCGCAACGCTTCACGCGCATCGCGGGGATCGGCAAGGACAGCGCCGGCAATCTCTATGTGCTCAACAACCCGTGGGGCGGAAGCTGGGATCTCGGCCGCAACGGCGCCACCGACATTCATGCGTACAGCAGCGCCGGCAGCCTGCGCTGGACGCTGCAGTCGCTGAACTTCGAAGGCATCGCCGCGCCGGACCCGGTCACGGACGGCGCGCTGTTCTATGGCGGCACGCACGTGTACAGCGGCAGCGCGGGCGGCACGTTCGTCGCGAACACCGTCGATCCGTTCACGTACCCGTCGGATCCGCGCATCAACATGAGCGACACGCAGCGCGACGAGCATTTCGGGCTGCTCACGTCCGTCGGCGCGAACCGGATTCTCGTCGCGGCGGGCCAGAACCCGCCGGTCTTCTACTTTTTCCATTTCAACGCGGCGAACGGCTATGTCGCGATTCCGGACGGATCGATTCCGGGCCCCGCGTTCAACACGACGCAGCGCGTCACGAGCGGGTTCAGCATCGACAGCAAGGGCGGCGTGTGGGCCGGCCTCGACAAGACCGGCGCGATCTACCACTACCCGCTGACCGGCTTCGACGCGAGCGGCAAGCCGTCGTGGGGGGCGGGCATCGCGACCCGCGTTCCCGCCAGCATCCAGCCGCTGACGCGCATCGTCTACCTCGCGGACAGCGACACGATGGTGCTCGCGCAGGGCGCGGTCGGGACCAACGACTGGACGTCGATCGGCACGCGCATCGAGGTGTATCACGGCTGGAGCGCGGGCAACACGACCAAGCCCGACCCGGTGATCACGCTGCCGCACAGCGGCGCGAAATCGATCGACGCAGCCGGCAACCATCTGTTCGTCGGCTACTGGTTCAGCAGCAGCGGGCCGCTGTGGCCGAACGTCGACGCGTTCAACCTCACCACCGGCAATCTCGACACCACGCTGGTCAACGCGAGCCCCGCGACCGTCGATACCAGCAGCGCGATCGACGCGATGTACAGCATTCGCGCGTATCGCCGGTCGAACGGCGAGTATGTGGTGATGAAGAACAACGTGAAGGGGAACAGCATCACCGTGTATCGGTGGACGCCTTGACGGCGGTGCGGCCGGTGCCGGTGAAGCATGCGTGGCGCCGCATCGACTGGCGGCCGGGCCCTCGAAGCAACGAGCGTATTCGACGTTTCCGATGAACGGCGCGCGCAACGCGCGCCTCGCCGCCTTCGGTGGCCGCCCCTAACCTCCCGACGCGCAAACGCGGTTCCGTGCACAATGACAGCGGCACGGGCGGAGGCGGCCTGTGCTCGCGATGACGAACCTGAACGACTGAACGGTTGCACCGGCGTGCGGCAACGCCGGTGAACCTGCGCGGCATGCCCCATGCCGCGTTTTCCAAACACGAAGCGACAAAATGATGAAGATGAAAACGACACCGAATCGCCTGTTGCTGATTGCCGTGCTGGCCGGCGCGCTGAGCGGTCCTGTCCACGCACAGACGGCGGCTGCGTCGCAGCCGTCCGGCACGACGGCAACCGTCGCGACCGTCAACGGCACGGCGATCACGCAGGCGGACGTCGATGCGGTGCTGCGCGCGTCGGGGCAGCCCGACTCGCCGCAGGTCCGCGACGCGATCAAGCAGCAACTGATCACGCGCGTGCTGGTTCAGCAGGCCGCCGAGAAGGCGAACTACGCGGACAAGCCCGAGGTCAAGGCAGCGATCCAGCAGGCGAAGACGAATGCCGAGGTGCAACTGTACGTGCGCGACAACGTGAAGCCCGAGCCGGTGACCGACGAACAGATCAAGGCGCGCTATGACGCGCTCGTCGCGGCGCTCGGCAAGAACGAGTACAAGCCGCGGCTGATCGTCGTCAAGGATCCTGCGACGGCGGCGACCGTGCTGAGCGAGCTGAAGTCGGGCAAGTCGTTCGACGGGCTGGCGCGCCAGTACAGCATGGCGCCGAGCCGCGATGCCGGCGGCGAGCTGCCGTGGGTGAGCTTCAATACGCCGGCGGCGGAAGGCAAGACGGCCGGATTGCCGCTGCCGATCGCGCAGGCGCTCGAGAAATTGACGGTCGGCGCCGTGACGAAGGATTCGATCCCGGTCGACGGCGTGCGGGCCATCGTGAAGCTGGATGCGAAGCGGCCGACGCAGGTGCCCGGCTTCGAGACTGCGAAGCCGGTGCTTCAGCAGCAACTGCAGGCGATCGCGGTCGAGAAGGCGAGTGCGCAGATGATCGGCAATTTGCTGAAGGGCGCGAAGATCACGCAATAACACGGCTTCGACATCTGACGCGTCACGCGCGCCAGACGAGGCTCGCGCTCGCTTCCGTTTCCGATGCGGGCCGGAAGCCGAGCCGTTCGTAGAGGCGCCGCGCCGGATTGCCGTGCAGCACGCTGAGCGACACCGGCACGTTCGCGCGTGCCGCTTCGGTCAGCAATTCGCGCAGCACGGCCTCGCCGATGCCCTGGCCCTGGCGCGCGGGCAGGAGCTGGATCTGATGGACGTGCCATTCGCCGGCGGCGCGCGTCACCTTCAGCAAGCCGATTGCATCGGCGCCTTCGCAGACGATCATCGCGTCTTCGAAATTTGCCCGGATGCGCCGGTCGTGCGCTTCGTCGTCGGTGGGTGCGCCGACCCGTTGCAGGTGCTCGGTCATCGTGAGCCGGCGGAGGGTCAGCAGGAACGGGAGATCCTCCCGGGAGGCAGGACGCAGATCGATCGCCGGTTTCATGATGGATGACGGGTTGGGTTGGGAGCGTGGCCTTCGACGCGGATCAAAGGCCGGGCAATTGAATCTGCAGGCCGGCCGGGCGATGTTCGAGGACATCCGTGACCTCGTATTCGGTTTTTGCGCCGTCCGAAGTTTGCCACTGCTGCATTCGGACATTGCAGACGAGCACGTCTCCCTTGCTGAAGCTGATCTGGCTGTTGTTCACGCGCGACAGGAAGCGGGTATCCGTGATCGCTGCGTGAATCGTCGATGAGCCGTCGTACAGTCGCCACTTGTTGTCGTCCTTGAACGCGAGCGACACGATCGAGAATGCCATCTTTCGATGCTCGTCGAGAAGGAGCGCATCGGCTGGTTCGGGCGCGATAAACCACGCGATCTCGTTGCCGGTGACCGTCTCGATGATTTCCGTATCGGTGCCGGCCGCGAACATCACGATGCCTTCGCGCGCGAGCGGCGCAAGGACTTGTGCGGTTGCGTTGCGAACGCGGACGTCGCGCAGCAGGGTGAGGACGGGCAGGTCGATCTCGAGTTCGTCGCCGTCGACGTGCAGCACCGCGGTGTGGTCGTGCATCCGCACTTGCTGGATCTCGCGCCCGCGCAGCCATTTGAGGACGGCGAAGAGCCCCTTTCTTGCCCGGGGTGCGGCGATGCCGAGCGCGGTCAGAATCGTGACCGCATTGGCGAGCGCCGTGCCTTCGTTGCCGCTCAGCATGTCGCGCATGCGGCCGAGCAGCGATGTCGCGAGCGTGAAGTCGACGCCGAAGCTGCCGGTCTTGAAGCTGCCGCGCACGTTCACCTGCGGCCGAATCCGATCGCCGCACAGCGCGCGGGTCGACGCGTCGAGCAAATCGCCGATTGCAAGCAGCGCGGGTGCAAGTTCGCGCACGTCCATCTCGGACGATTCGAGCGCGGGCCCGTCGTACGTGACGCGAAATCGGCTCATTGCATCAAAGGGGCCGATATCGGCCGGGCCGGTACTGTTTCCATTGCGTGTGGTCATACTGAATGTCGGCTGGAGACGTGGACGATACCTGAAACGAACGCTTTCGGATGCCTTTCATGTTGGGAGTGATCGACCGGCTGCGCGCGATTTTGGCCGTCCGGCCAGGACGACACGCTGACGTGTCCTGATAGCGCCCGGCAAACAACGAACTTTTCCGATACTTTCCCGGTCACACTCGCCAGCTTGCGGGCGCGCCGGCGCCCCGAACGTGCTTCCGGCTCCCGGTATTCCACCGCCCAACCCGTCCGCATATCATTCGCACATCGCGCACCTGCCAGCCACCGGCGCGCCGCCGCTTCCGAGCGGCAGCGCGCTTGCCCGCACGGCGCAATACACAGGGATTCTCGATGGATACCAAACGATCGCAGCCGGGACTCGTCGGCGCGCTGCTCTGGGCTGCGCTGTATCTCGCGACCGGCTACATCTCGCACGAGTTCAACGGCCCCGTCCGGCTGACGGGCTATATCTGGCTGCCGGCCGGCGTGACGGTCGGTGCGTTCATGCTGCGGCCGCTGCGTGAATGGCCGACGCTGGCCGGCGCGTTCCTCGTCGCGCAGCTCGCGCTGACCGGGATCGAACACGGCAGCCTGATCAACGCGGCGCTGTTCACGGTCGACGAAGTCGGCGCGGCCGCGCTCGCGGTGTGGCTCGTGCGGCGCATCCGCTTCTCGCTCGAAGGGCTGTACTTCCTGCGCTCGGTGATCCTCGCCGGGCTGATCGCGGGCGTCGTCGGCGCGATCGGCGGCGCGGCGTGGTACGCGACGCTCAAGGACGCGTCGTTCTTCGACGTGTGGTTCGTGTGGGCGGCGTCCGATTTCGTCGGCGTGCTGCTGGTCACGCCGGTGCTCGCGTCGTGGTCGCGCTTTCGCGCGCACCGTTCGGGCGATCACGAACGCTTCGACCTGATGCTCGGCGTCGTCGCGTTCGTGTTGCTCGCGATCGTCGCGCTTGTGATCTTCGACGGCGACACGTCGCGGAAATTCGGCACGGGCGCCGGGTTCGCGTTCACGTATGTCCCGCTGTTCCTGACCGTCGCGGTGACGCTGCTGCTCGGCGGCCGCGCGGGTTCGTCGTCGGTGCTGATACTTGCACTGATCGTGATCGAGCAGACCGCGCAGGGCGACGGCCCGTTCGCATCGTTCCACGAGCACTACGGCAGTTCGCTGCTCGAGGCGCAGCTCTATCTGGCGGTCGCGTCGCTGCTGGTGCTGACGGTGAGTACGCTGAAGACGACGCGCGAACGCGTGCACGAGCATGCGGCGGTGCTGCAGAACAACATGGAACTCGCGCTCGCGAGCGCCGGCCAGATCGCGTACGTGCTCGATCCGGGGTCGGGCCGGATCGAGTGGAGCGGCGACGTCGAGCGCGTGTTCGGCGTCGGCGTCGAACACGCACAGATCGCGAGCGTGCCGCTCGTGCTCGAACGCGTGCAGCCGGGCGATCGCGCTGCGCTGAGCGACTACTGGAATGCGGAAATCGCCGGTGAAGATCGCGCATCGCTGTCGCTGCGCGTCGTGCAGCGCGACGGCGGCACGCAGACGATCACCGATCACGGCGCGCCGCTGCTCGATTCGAACGTCGACGTGACGGTGGTCGCGGGCGTCTGGCAGATCGAGCGCGTGTGGCCGGCGGACGAATGAGCGGACACGTGTCATGACAGGTCGCACGGGCGTGTTGCTGATCCACGGGCTCGGCGGCACGCAATACGATCTCGGTTCGCTGCACAAGGCGATGCAGCGCGCGGGCGGCGACACGCACATGATCACGCTGCCGGGGCACGGCACGCGCCCCGAGGATCTGGTCGGCGTGCGCGCGGAGGCGTGGCTCGACGCGGTGACCGAGCAGTATCGCGCGCTGGAACGCGAGTACGACACGCTGCATGTCGCGGGCATGTGCATGGGCGCGCTGGTCGCGCTGCTGCTGTGCCACCGCGTGCAGCATGCGCGCGGCCGGCTCGCGTTGCTGGCCACGCCGGTGTTCATCGACGGCTGGTCGACGCCGTGGTATCGGTCGGTGCGGCATGTGCTGTATCGCGTGCCGGGTGTGGCCGAGCGGATGCGTGTGGAGGAAGGCGAGCCGTTCGGCATCAAGAACGCGACGATCCGCGCGATCGTGAAGAAGAAGTTCGAGCGGCAGGACGGGTTCCATTATGCGTGGGTGCCGCTCGCGTGCGTGCGGCAGGTCGACCGGATGCGCGACTGGGCGCTGGAAGCCGCAGCCGATACGCGATGCCCGACGCTCGTGCTGCATGCGCGCGAGGACGAGCTGACGAGCTTGCGCTCGGCCGATTTTCTGCTGGAGAAAATGCCCGACGCGCGCGGGATCGTGCTGGAGAACAGCTACCACATGATCTGCGCGGACAACGATCGCGACGACGTCGCGCGGCACGTGCTCGAATTCTTCGGCTTCGATCCGGGGCATGCGGTGAGTCCGGCAATGGCGCGCAGGATGGGGCGGCTGGCGTCGTGATGGTGGGTGCCGGCATGTTGCCGGCACAGCGAGCGGATGTCGGCTTACGCCACTTCCGGTCGACGCGCGATCCGCTCCCGGATCTCGGGCGACGCAAGGCATGTGGCAACCGCTTCGTAGCCGGGCGCGCCCGGGTAGGGCGCCACGCGCGAGGGCGGGCTGTGATTGGCCGGGCACAGGATGATGGTTTCGTTCGGGCCGACCGCCGACAGATCGAGGATCGCCGACGAGCGCGTCAGCACGAACAGCGGCCGCATTCCGGCGGTCGCGCGTTCGCGCAGATGGGCGATCAATGCCAGTTGCGTGGGCCGGTCGAGATCCTGTTCGATCATGTCCACGACCAGCGCACGCGGGCCGTCCGCTTCGAGACTGGCGAACAGCGCGGTGAGTGCTACCGACGGCGTTGCACCGTTGCCAACGAGCACGGCCGATGCGCGGCCGACGCGCGACTTCAGTTCCGGATCGATGCGCAACGCATCGCGTGCGGCAGCGCCATCGTTTTCCAGCCGATCGAGACCGACGAACGCGGCGCCTGGCAGCGCGTCGGCCAGCCGAAGCGCCAGCCGCGTCTTGCCGCTTCCGAGCGAGCCGATGATGTAGTTCAACGGCCGGATATCGCGACACTCGAACCACTCGCCGCCCCACGGCCACGGCAGGCTGAACGCGACGCCGGCGCCGGTATCGTCGAGCAGCCGCGTCAGTTCGCCGTCGGCCGGCATCCGGCCGCGCGCAAGGCCGGCACGGATCGCGCGCACGCTGTCGACCTTGCGCACGAGATCCTGAATGCCGTGGTCGAGCGTCGCTTCGTGAGCGGCCAGCGCGTCGTCCAGGCTGCGGGCATCGCCATCGAGCACGCTCGCCACCTGCGCGAGGCTGAGGCCGAGCGCACGCAGCGCCGCGATGTCGGCCGCGCGTGCGAGGTCGTCCGGGCCATAGGCACGGTATCCGGCAGGCGTTCGTTCAGGCGTAACGAGGCCGTGCCGCTCGTAGAGCCGCAGCGCCTTGATCGATACGCCGAGCCGCGCGGCAGCCGCCGATGCGTTCAAACGGTGCGTGGACGTACTCATCCGTCACCTCTCTCTGCTGTCGATTCGTTGCGCTCAGCATAAAGGCGACCCCAAGGGCCGGGTCAAGCACGATTGCGTGCGAAGGATCGAATACGCGAGCGCGCTGCCACTTGGTCGCCGGCCGCAGCCGGGCGCCATGCCCTGTCGACGGGTTGGGGAAAGACGCGTAAAGGCGGCTTATCCGCGAGCCGGCCGGGATGGCTCGTCGAGCGCAATCCGGTAAACGCGCACCGCGTTGTCATGCCAGATCGCGCGGCGCGCCGCGTCGTCGAGGTCCGCCATCGCGCGGGCGAATGTGCGCAGCAGCGCGGGATAGGACACGCGCAGGCCGGCCACCGGGAAGTTGCTGGCGAACAGGCAGCGCTCCCAGCCGAAGATCGCGATCGTGTCGCGGATGATCCGCGCGTTGTCCGCGTCGTTCCACACGGCGTCGCGCAAGCCGAGTTCGGAAATCTTCACGGCCACGCGCGGCGATGCCGCGAGCGCTTCCATGCCGCGGCGCCAGCGCGCGAGCCCTGCGTCCGAGCGATCCCAAGGCAGCCCGGCGTGTTCGAGCACGACGTCGACACCGGGTGCATCGGCGAGCAGCGCGGCCGCGTCGCCGAGATGCCAGAACGGCACGCGCAGATCCCAGCACAGGCCGTGCGCGGCGACGCGTTCCAGCGCGGCCGGCCAGCGCGGATCGTGCAGCGTGCCGGGCCCGTCGACGGGTGCATCCGGCGACGATGCGGTGCGCGGCTTGAAGCGCACGCCGCGCACGCGCGGCCACGCAGCCTGTTCGGCGAGCCGTTCGTCCGCATCGCCGGCCAGCAGGTCGACCCACGCGACGACTGCCGACGGCAACCCGTGCGCCGCCGCGACCTCGTGCAGCCAGCGCGTTTCCGCCAGTGCTTCGTCGCGTGCGCGTTCGGCCTCGACGTGCACGCTGGCGACGATCGGCGCGCGTTGCGCCGCGCGCCGGAAATCGTCCACGCCGAAATCGCGGCACAGTGCTGCGTAATCGCCGAACATGAAGCGCGCCGGATCGTATTGCGCCTGCAGCCACGGATAGTGCGCGCCCGCATCGAGCCGCCACAGGTGGTGATGCGCATCGACGAGCGCGTCCGGCATGCCGTCGGGCGGTGATCCGTCGGGCGGCGATCCGTCGCGCATGTCAGCGCGCTCCCGCGAGCACGTACGATGCATCGGGCTCGCGCAGCGTCGCCAGCGCACCGACGAAACGCCAGGTTTCGAGATCGAGTTCGCGCACGTAGTCGTCCTGGAACGACACGTAGGCGACGCGCCGCGACGGATGGAACGACAGCGCGGTCGGGTTCGCGGGCAGCGCGATGCGTTCGATTTCCTCGAGCTGGCGTGCATCGAACACGGAGATCGACTGTTCGCCCGAGTTGGTCAGCAGCAGCAGGTCGCGGCCGTCCGGCGCGCTGGTCCGGTAGATGCGGTTCGGATCGCTGCGCGTCTTCACGCGGCGGCCGCAGGTCATCGTTTCCGTGTCGATCTCGACCAGCGTGTCGTCGCCGCGATTCGCGACGAACAGCGTGCGTTCGTCGGCCGACAGCGCATTGCCTTCGGGGCGCGGGCCGGGCATCACCGCGCGCGGCGCGATCGTCGCGTCGCGCGGATGAAACTGCGTGACCGTGTTCGACAGCAGGTGCACGCCGTACGCGCGGCTCGCGTCGCGTGTGAGCGTCACGAGGTGCGTCTTCACGCCGCCGGACGGCACGGCCATGTTCGGCACCGGTTGCCGGGTCGGCTCGTCGAACACGAGCAGCATGTCGTGCGCCTCGCTCATCGCGTACAACCGGCCGTCACGGTCGCTCGCCATGCCGTGCGGCCGGTAGTACGGCCACAGGTCGAGCATGCGCGTGTGCGTGCGTTCGACGAGGTCGATCTCGGCGATCCGGTGGTCGCCTTCATGGCCGCGCGACCACGCGGTCTCGATCCCGAAGATGCCGACATACGCGTAGCGCTCGTTCACGTCGACGGTGAACTCGTGCGGGAAATTCGGCAGCACGATGTGCTTGAGCGCGGCTTTCGTGTCGAGGTCGTAGAAACTGAAGGTATGGGCGCATTTCTGCACCAGCAGCAGGATGTCGTTCAAGGTGTGTCTCCGTAATTTCGTTCGCGGGCCTGCATGTCAGGTATCCCGTATCAGTCTTCGCAGCGTTTCGGCAGCGTCAGCGCGAGCAGGCCGGCCACCGCGAGCGTGACCGCCAGGCTGTACACACCGGCCGCCGAGCTCACGTGCTGGGTCAGCACGCCGACCGCATACGGGCCGCAGAACCCGCCGAGATTGCCGAGCGCGTTGATCAGGCCGCGCGCACTGCCGGCCGTCTCGACGCTGCAGAGCTTCGGCGGAATCGCCCAGAACACGCCGGCGGCCGCCTGCAGGAAGAAGCCGCAGCCGATCAGGAACCCGAACGACACGGCCATCGACGCGTGCGTGAGCACCGACAGCGCAAGGCACGCGGCGAAGCCGACGAGCGGCAGCAGCACGAACAGGCGTCGCTTGCCGGTTCGGTCAGACAAATACGACGTGACGAACATCCCGATCACCATCGCGACATACGGCAGCATCGCGAGCAGGCCGACCTTTCCCATCCCGCCGTGCGTGAGGTTTTTCAGCAGCGTCGGCAGCCACATCGTATAGCCGTAGATGCCGACCTGGTAGCAGAAGTTGATCGCGATGAGCAGCCAGATCGTCGGGTTGCGCAGCATCTCGCCGAACGATGCGGCGGCCGGCGCGCCGGCCGCGCGCTTGCGTTCCTGCTCGTCGCGCAGCGCGTCGAGGATGTACGCCTTCTCGCGCGGCGACACCCAGCGCGCGGTCTCCGGGCCGTCGTCGGCGAGCAGCATCCACGCGACCAGGCACAGCAGCGACAGCGCGCCCGCGCTGTAGAACAGGTGACGCCAGTCGTACGCGGCGAGGATGAAGCCGGACAGCGGCGCGGTGATCATGCCGGCGAGCGGCACGAACATGATGACCATCGCATTCGCGCGGCCGCGTTCGCGGTCGGGGAACCAGTGGCTGACCATCGTGAGCACGACGGGCAGCATGCCGCCCTCGGCCACCCCGAGCAGGAAGCGCAGCGCCAGCAACTGCCAGGTGTGCGTGACGAGCCCGGTCAGCACCGACAGCACGGCCCAGCTCACGAGCGACCACGCGATGAATTTTTTGCCGCTGCCGAGCGCCGCGCGCCGGCCGCCGGGAATCTGCAGGAACAGGTAGCCGAAGAAGAAGATGCCGCCGGCAAGGCCGGCCATCGTCGCGTCCATGCCGAGCTCGGCGTTCATCCCGCCGGGCATCGCGAACGCGATGTTCACGCGGTCCATGTAGGAAATGATGCAGGCGAGCAGCAGCGGCGGAATCACGCGCAGCCAGCGGCGGTGCGGAATGGCTTCGCCGGCTTCGTATGCCGGGGTGGCCGGGGTCAACGAATTCATGATGTCTCCAATATTGTCGATCTGCTGCAGCGATCTTCCGATGGACCGCTGTCACGCCGTGACGAATCCGCACGGGGTTAACCGCCGATGCGCAACGCATGTGCGCATTCCCCATCGGCGCGAACGTCTGTCCGGCCGCGCGGCATGCGCCTCGGGCCGGAGCCGTGAAGCGCACACCGCATGCGCCTGAACGTCTAATGCCCCCAGCGCAGCACGAGCGGGTCGAGCCGGCGTGCGACGTCGAGCAACCCGGCACGCACCTGCGGATGCAATTCCGGCCATGGCGCGCGCGGCCGGTCGCACGCGATCACGCCGCCTTCCCGCATTAGCGCCTTCGCGGTCAGGAAGCCCGACTGGCGGTTTTCGTAGTTGATCAGCGGCAGCCAGCGCGCGTACTGCTCGCACGCTTCGTCGCGGCGCCCGGCGAAATACGCGTCGGTGATCCGGCGAATTCCGTCCGGATAACCGCCGCCTGTCATCGCGCCGGTCGCGCCGGCGTCGAGATCGGCGAGCAGCGTGATGCCTTCCTCGCCGTCCCACGGCCCCTCGATCGCGTCGCCGCCGAGCGCGATCAGTTCGCGCAGCTTCGACGCGGCGCCGGCCGTCTCGATCTTGAAGTACGACACGGCATCGATCTCGCGCGCGAGCGTCGCGAGGAACGACGCGGTGAGCGCGACGCCGCTGGCCGGCGCGTCCTGGATCATCAGCGGAATGCGGAGCCCGTCGGCCGCTTCGGCGAAGAACGCGCGAACCTGCGCTTCGGGCACGCGGAACGTCGCGCCGTGGTACGGCGGCATCACCATCACCATCGCCGCCCCCAGCGCCTGCGCGTGCCGGTTGCGTTCCGCGCAGATCCGCGCGCTGAAGTGCGACGTCGTGACGATCACCGGCACGCGGCCCGCGACGTGCTCGAGCGTGGTGCGCGTGATCAGGTCGCGTTCGTCGTCGCCGAGCGCGAACTGCTCGGAGTAGTTCGCGTGGATGCAGAGGCCCTGCGAACCGGCATCGATCATGAAGTCGAGGCAGCGGCGTTGGCCGTCGAGATCGAGCGCGCCGTGCGCGTCGAAGATCGTCGGCGCGACCGGAAAGACGCCCTGGTAGCGTGCGTTCATGGTCGGCCTCACTCGACGATGTCGAACTGGTCGAGGAATTCGGTCTTCAGCGTGAGGCCGAGGCCCGGCACGTCGTCGCGCAGTTGCAGGAAGCCGTTTTCGGCCACCGGCTCGCCGTCGAAGATGTAATAGAACAACTCGTTGCCGACCTCGACGTCGAACATCGGGAAGTACTCGCTCATCGGCGACGCGAGCGTGCTCATCGTCAGGTGATAGTTGTGCATCTGGCCCGCATGCGGAATCACCGGCACGCTGTACGCCTCGCACAGCGCGTTGATCTTGTGCGCCATCGTGATCCCGCCGACGCGGTTCGTGTCGTACTGGACGACCGACACGGCCTTGCGGTCGAGCAACTGCTTGAAGCCGTACAGCGAGAACTCGTGCTCGCCGCCGGAGATCGGAATGCGCGTCAACTGGTTCAGCTCCGCGTAACCGTCGATGTCGTCGGCGATCACCGGTTCCTCGAGCCAGCGCGGCTGGTATTTCTCGAGCTTCGGCAGAATGCGCTTCGCGTATTCGAGATTCCAGCCCATATAGCACTCGAGCATCAGGTCGTTGTCATAGCCGATCACCTCGCGGATCGCCGCGACCGACTTCAGGTTCTCGACCACCCCCTGCTGCCCGTGCGCCGGCCCGTAGCCGAAGCGCATCTTGAACGCGCGGAAGCCTTCCTTCAGATAGTGCTGCGCCTCGTCCTGCATCGCCTTCAGGTCGGTGCGGTAGAGCTTCGAGTAGTAGCAGGGGATCTTTTCCTTGGTGCGGCCGCCGAGCAGCTTGAACACCGGCTTGCCGACGCTCTTGCCGAGGATGTCCCAGATCGCGATGTCGACCGCCGAGATCGCCGCCATGCCGATGCCCTTGCGGCCCCACGCGTGGGTGGCACGATACATCCGCTGGTTCAGGTACTCGTAGTCCCACGGATCCTGGCCGATCACGAGCGGCGCGAGGTACTGGTCGATGATGACCTTCGCGACGTGCGGCGCGAGCGCGACGTTGCCGAGGCCGACGATGCCGTCGTCGGTCTCGACTTCGACGATCGTCCACGAATGGAAGCGGAACGTGCTCATCGTTTCCTGCGGCGCGTACAGCAGGTCCATCGCATTCGAGCAGAAGTTGCCCTGCGGCGGGACGGTCTTGCCCTTCCACTGGAATACGCGTGCGCGCACGGACCGGATTTTCATGGTGGTGTCTCCGAGAATCGATGTTGTCGTGTGTGAAAGGCGGGCGGCAGGCGTGGCCGTCACGCCGAAACGGCGGGAGTGCGGCGCGCGGCGCCCATCCGGCACGCGATCTGCAGCGCCTGCCAGGTCGCGCCGACGTCGGCCGTGCCGCGGCCCGCGATGTCGTACGCGGTGCCGTGCGCGGGCGTCGTGATCGGCACGGGCAGCCCGCCCTGCACGGTCACGCCGCGCGAGAACCCGAGCAGCTTGATCGCGATCTGCCCCTGGTCGTGGTACATCGTGACGATCGCCTGGTAGTCGCCGGCCTGCGCCTTCAGGAAGATCGTGTCCGCGGGGAACGGGCCGTGGAACGGCGCGTCGGTCGGCCAGTCGCGCGACTGCAGCTTGCGCACCGCGGGCTCGATGATGTCGACTTCCTCGCGGCCGCAACTGCCGCCGTCGCCGCCGTGCGGGTTGAATGCGGCGATCGCGACCTTCGGCGCGGCGACGCCGTTCGCGAGCAGCGACCGGTAGATCAGTTCGGATGCCTGTTCGATCCGCTCGATGCTCAGGCAGCCCGCCGCGTCCTTCAGCGGGATATGCGACGAGATGCGCGCGGTCCACAGTTCGCCGAGCGTGTTGAATTCGCAGAAATAGCCGGTCACGCCGAGCGCTTCGGCGAAGTGATGCAGTTCGTCGTCGTGCTTCAGCCCGCCGAGCTTCATCGCGTACTTGTTCAGCGGCGCGAAGCAGATCGCGTCGATGTCGCCGGCGAGCGCGGCTTCCAGGCACTGATCGAGCACGGCGAGCGTCGAACGGCCGCCGGCCGCGCCGGCCTGGCCGACGGTGACCTGTGCGGGATCGACCGTATCGACATCGACGAACGCGGCGCGCGCGGTCGTCGGCCGGCCGCGCGCCGCGGCGAGCGATGCGACGGGTTCGACGTCGATCAGCACGCCGGCCACGCGCTGGCCGGCTTCCCACAGCCAGCGATCGCCGATCAGCACGAGATTCGCGTGCGCTGTCGCGTCGGGCCGCGCGAGCAGTTTCGCGATCAGTTCGGCGCCGATGCCGGCGGGGTCGCCGAGCGTCAGCGCGACGACGGGCAGGGGGGCGGCGGTCGTCATGCGGCGTCTCCGTGGCGGGCCGCGCGTCGGGCGGCGGTCGGTTTCGTGTTCATGCTGCGTCTCCGGTGGCGGCGCGTGGCCGTTCGTGTATGGGGTTCATGCTAGGTAGACGGAATGAGTCGGTAAATTGAAAACTCTTGATGAATCGATAACCTGGAGTAATCGAAATGGGCTCGATCGATCGACGAGACTCGACTCCCCAATTGCTGAACCGGCTGCGCATGCGGCAGATCGCGCTGTTGCTTGCCGTGGACGAATGCTCGACGCTGCGCGCGGCGGCCGAGCAGATGGGCCTCACGCAGCCGGCCGCGACGAAGATGCTGGCCGAACTCGAGAGTGCGCTCGGCCAGCGGCTGTTCGATCGCATCGGGCGCGGGCTGGTGCTGAATCCGGCCGGCGCGCGCGTGCTCGGCTATTTCCGTGGAATCCGCGGCAGCGTGGAGGCGTTGAACCGCGAACTCGCCGAACTGCAGCTCGGCAGCGCGGGGCGGCTGGCGATCGGCAGCATCATGGCGGCGTCGCCGGGGCGGCTCACCGAGGCGCTGGTGCAGTTGAAGGCACGTTACCCGTTGCTCGCGATCGACATCGCGGTCGATACGAGCGACCGGCTGATGCCGCAGCTTCGCGAAGGCGTGCTCGAAGTGGTGATCGGGCGCAACGTCGGCACCGATTGCGACTTCCGCGTGGTCGACGACGAGGCGCTCGCGATCATCGCGGGCCGCGACCATCCGCTCGCGGGCGCCGGGCCGGTCGAATTCGACGCGCTGCTCGATTACACGTGGATCCTGCAGCCGGCCGGCAGCCCGGCGCGCGAGGTCGTCGAGCGCGAGTTCCGCGCGCGTCACCAGCCGATGCCGCGCGGGCTGGTCGAAACGGGCTCGATCCTGACGACGATGAACCTCGTCGACCGGTCTCACATGCTCGGCGTGATTCCGCTGACGGTCGCGCAGCGCAACGCGGAGCACGGGCTCGTCGCGATCCTCGATTACGAGCTCGATCAAAAGCTGCCGTCATACGGCAGCCTCGTGCGGCGCGACCGGCCGCTGAGCATTCCCGCGCAGCATTTTCTCGCGCTGTTTCACCGGGAGGGCGTTCAGGACGACGGCGATTGAAGGGAGGGCTCGCGGGGTATGCCGGGTTTGCCGATCACGCATCGCGGAACGGAGCGATGCGTGATGGCGATAGCGGCGATACCGGCAACCCGGGCGCCACGGCTGCGAACCGCTTCAGCGCGCCGACGGCGCGGCGGGCGCATCGGCGAGCGATGGCATCGATGCCGACAGCGTGCGATCCGGACGAATCCGCAGCGCGGCGACGATGCCGATCATCAGCATCGCGACCGACCCGATGAAAGGCACCGTCCAGCTGCCGGTGCGGTCGACGAGATAGCCGAACAGGATCGGCGACAGGATCCCCGCGATCGCGGAACCCGCGTTCATCATTCCGCTCGCGATGCCGGCGTGGGTCGGCGCGATGTCGCTCGGCACCGCCCAGATCGGCCCGATCGTCAGTTCGAGGCACAGGAACGACCCTGACAGGCACAGCGCGATGCCGGCCGTGGAATGCACGAACGCGAGCGGCAGCAGGCAGACGAGCGCGCCGGCGAAGCTCGTGACGATCACGCTCTGGCGCGACAGCGCGAGGTTGCCGGTCTTCCGGTAGATCCGGTCGCAGAGCCAGCCGCCGAGCGTGTCGCCGACCACGCCCGCGAAGAACACGCCGGACGCGAACAGCGCGGTCGATTTCAGGTTAAGGCCCTGGCCGTTCAGGAAGAACGTCGGCAGCCACGTGAAGAACAGCCACGCGGTCCAGCCGTAGCAGAAGTAGACGAAGATGGTCGGCGCCATCCGGCGGAACAGCGGCCCCCACGGTGTGGGCCCGGCCGGCGGCGCGGGCCGGGCGGCGGTGCGCGCGCGGCCGTCGTCGTCGCCGAGCGGGTGCTCGCGGAAGCCGACGGTCCACCACGCGAGCCACACCAGCGTCACGGCGCCGATCACGAAGAACGCGGCGCGCCACGACAGCCACGTCATCAGCGCGGCGACGATCGGCGGCGTGACCGCGTTGCCGAGCCGCGAGAACGAATGCGTGAAGCCCTGCACGACGCCGCGCCGCTCGCGCGGGAACCAGTGCGTGATCGCGCGGGCCTGGGCGGGCAGCGTCGCGCCTTCGCCGATGCCGAGCAGCAGGCGCGCGGCGAACAGCAGCGTGAGACTGTGCACGAGCCCGGTCGTGAAGGTCGAGACGACCCAGATCAGCCCGCAGCCGATCAGCGTGATGCGGGCGCCGAACCGGTCGGCGATCCAGCCGCCGCCGACCTGGCAGATTGCATACGAATACGCGAACGCGGAGAACGCGATACCGAGTTCGGTGTTCGACAACCCGAGTTCGGCCTTGATCGCGCCGGCCGCGGTCGCGAGGTTCACGCGGTCGACGTAGAGGATGAATGACAGCGCGCACAGCAGCCACAGCGTGTGGCGCCGTTGACGGTGATCGTGGGACATGTGTCTCGCTCCGTGCCCGGGCGCGGCGTTGCACAGACGCCGCGTCGATTGGCGGAGCCAGCATCGCGCGGCGGGGAAGGGCCGTCTAATGAATCTTTTGGATCGGTTGATAACCTGAGGCATTCATTTCCGCACGAGCGCGTTGACCTGATCCATGGTGGCGCGATTGACCGCAGGTTACGTGCAGTAGCACTTTCCCTCGCCCGTCGATGCGTTGACGCATCGCATGCGCCGCGTGGCACGCGCGCCATTCCGAACGTCCCGCTCCATGCGCGTTGCATGTGTGAATGCCCGAGGATGCGCTTGCTTGGCGCGGCAACCCGTCTCGCAGCGCGACAGCCGCTTCCTGCCGCGGCCGGCGCCTTGCCGCTCGACGCCTGAGCGCGGCAACCACGCGCGCTCGATCCGCCGCGAAAGGCGTTTTGCTTACCTCGTCTCGAACAATTCTTTAAATCGACTTAACAATCAGGGCTTTAAGGAGGCAATTTCCAATTTTTAGTACTTGTACTAGCAGTTTGAGTGCGTAACTCCGAATTTGTCCCATTTTCCGCCAGCAGCAATGTCCATAGACTAGCGTCAGTGGGATTTATCTCCCACACATCGAATTTCGATTGATTATTCACTAGTCGTGGTTCGATTCCAGAAACTCATTTTTCTTTTATAGAGATTATTCGATGAAACTCAGCAAACTCGTTCTGGCAATGGGCGTCACCACGGCACTGTTCGGCATGGCGCATACGGCACAGGCCGATTCGGTGTCGAAGAAGATCACGCTGACCGCCCAGATCAACGACGGCATGTTCGTGTCGAAGCCGGACGGCTCGACCTGGTACGGCACGGAAGAACTGCAGGCCACCGACTACACGCAAGCCAAGTTCGAGAAGACGCTGCCGGTCCGCGTCTGGACGAAGAACGCCGACTTCAACGTGTCGCTCGCGCAACCGCTGAAGCTGTCGAGCGGCGCGTACGAAATGAAGAACGCGAAGGTGTCGCTGTCCGGCAACGGCGGCGATGCTGAAGTCAAGTTCGGCGCGGTCCAGAAGATCACGCAAGTGACGGCTGGCAACGGCGGCTACGACGAAATCCACAACCTGAAGATCGACGTCGAAGCACCGACCCAGGTCGGCACGAACAGCACGAACGGCAGCTACAGCGGCGATCTCGTGATGGTGTTCGAGCCGGTCGCAGCAGCGGCACCGTAACCGTCCCTTACGGAGCCCCGATTCGATCGGGGCTCTTTCCGAAGAATTCCGATGCCAGCCCCTCCCACCCCTCCCTAGAAGAAATCAGCGTGGTCGCCTATCAAGCTCCTTTCCGTTTCAACAAGCTGTGGCTGGGTGCATTTCTTTTTGTTTCGTCGCACTCATTCGCAGAACTAAAGGTCACGTATGGCGTGCCTGAAGGGTTCAGTGCGGCTGAACTGGACGATAGCGCGAACTATGTTGCGACCTTCAATGGGCGCACGCTGCCGGGGTTCATCAGTTATTCATCAAAGGACGCGTCGCTTGAATTCGACGCGGCCAAGTATGCGGCAAACGGTATCTCGCCCGAAAATGTCGACACCATTCGGAGCGTGATCTCGCAGCTCGACTACAAGCGCTGCAGCAAGGGCTGCGACGACTTGATAGCCGGGTACTACGTTACCGTCGACAAGCTGAAGCGGTCGATCTCGATCCGCGATTCGCGCGAGGACTATATCGCGCCGGAAACGGGTTTCGGGCTGGTCAACAACCAGGCGCTCGACTTGCGGGCGGCGTCCGACGGCTACCGCGCGGTCAACGTGAACGGCAACACGTATGTCGGGCTTCCGTTCCAGAGCTTCGGCTACATGAGCTGGTACGCGAACCGTACCGAAACGCGCAATTCAAGCACCAGCCAGCAGGGGCTGTCTTCGTACTACCTGCAGAAGAATTTCGCCCGAACGTACGTGCGGGCGGGCAAGCAAAACAACATTGATTACGCGGCCGGCACGGTCAACACGCTGCTGTCGCCGAGCTTCGACCAGTTCGTGACGGTCGGCAGCCAGACCCACCTGCAGGTCGACAGCAAGGCCGGATCGCTGATTCTCTACGCGTCGGCCGAAGGCAACTACGAGTTCTACCGGAACGGCCGGCAGATCCTGAAACGGCCGGCCGTGCTCGGCCGCAACGAGATCAGCTTCGCCGATCTGCCGGGCGGCTACTACTCGGTCGAGGTTCGCCTCGTCGACCGGAACGGTAATGTGGTCAACCGGGAAACCCGCGAGGTCAACAACCTCAATTTCGGCGCGAACAGCGGCAACGCATGGCATTTGACGGCCGGCAAGGAGATGGGCGACGGCGGCTATCTGCTCGAGGCCGCGGTCAGCCGGAACTTCAAGCAGTTCTACCTGAACGGGTCGATGCTCGCCGGAAAGGGCGGCAAATGGGCGGCTGAAGTCAACGTCACGCGGCCGATGCAGTTGGGCGGCGTCGACATCACGCCTACTCTCGGCCTGTTGAGCGGCGAACGCAGTACGGGCGGCTACGTCAACCTGTCGATGGCGAGCGAGGCCCTCGGCAGCCTGATGGTCAGCCGCTACCAGAACACCGACGTATCGCGCTTCTACGCCGGTCAGCCGAGCACGGCGGTGTCGTATAGCCGCACGTTCCGCGGCGTGACGTTCGGCTACAACTACCAGCGCTCGGCGTTCAGCGAGTCGCAGCAGGCCGAGGCACGCTGGAACTACCGGCCGAACGGCCTGTGGGGCACGTTCGCGCTCGGCGTGCAGAAGGGCGGCTATCAGGGCAGCGGCGGCTACGGCGTGTATTTCAACATGACGATGATGCTGGACAAGGCGCAGGCGAGCTTCAGCGCCGCGCATTCCGGCGGCCAGACCCAGATCAGCGGCGACGTTCGCAAGGATTTCCAGGACGGCTTCGGCACGACATCCGTCGGGCTGTCGGCGAACCGGATCGGCACCAATTACGGCGTGAACGTGTACGGCACGCGCTCCGGCACGCGCGGCGACGCATCGTTGAACCTCGGCCAGAGCAGCGGCGGCGGCAACGTCGATTTCAACTACCGAGGCATGGTCGCGGCCAGCAAGGACGGCGTTGCGTTCGGCCGTTACAGCACGAGCGGCAGCGCGATGCTGTTGAAAACGCCGAACATCCCGGGCATGAAGTACGGGTTCAACGTCGAAGGCAGCCCGGTAGCCGGCAACAGCACGTATGCGGTGCCGCTCAATGCGTATCGCGACGTGTCGTTCGCACGCGTGATGAGCAACAGCGAGAAGTTCGACATGAACGTCGAGGTGCCGGCGAACATCGTCCGGGCCCACCCGGGCCAGGTCTACGCGGCGTCGGCGAAGGTCGACATCAATATGGTGTACAGCGGCTTCCTGAAGGATACGAACGGCAAGCCGGTGAGCGGCAAGGTGATCGAAACCGGCGACACGGTGCATCCGAACGGGCTGTTCTCGATCGTCAGCAAAACCTTGCTGTCGCAGATCACGCTCGATCAGAACGGGCATCGCTACACGTGCAGCCTGAAGGACGCCAGCGGAAACGACTTCCGTTGCCAATGACGGCGCATTCAACCATTTACAGGAATTGACGACATGAAACTGAACTTGCGAACCGCGCTTCCACTAGCGTGCGCTCTGCTGTTTGCCGCCGCTCAACCGGCGCATGCCGAAGGTGAGCTGATGGTGATGCCGGCCACGACCAAGGTATTCAACAACCACGACCAGACCGTCACCGTGAAGAACATGGGCGACGCGCCGCTCTACCTGTCGATCTCGGCGCAGAAAGTGATGAATCCGGGCAAAACGCCGGAAGAGAAACAGAGCCTTGGCGAGCTGCAGCATCCGGGCATGCTTGCGAGCCCGGACAAGCTGACGCTCGGCCCGAACCAGTCGCGCTCGATCACGCTCAGGTCGCTCGCGGAGCCTGCGAACGAAGAACTGTACCGGCTTTATATCGTGCCGGTCAGGTCGCTCAAGGTGGACGACGCGCCGCAGGACAAGATCACCGCGCCGATGTCGGTATCCGTCGGTTATGGCGTGCTGGTAAGGCACATGCCGCCGCCGGGCAAGCAGCGCGTGAGCTGGGCGCACCGTTGCGAGAGCGGCGGGCTGACGCTCGAGAATACGGGCAACGTGCGCCAGGTCTTCACCGATGTGACGTATGACGGCGCGCCGTCCGCACAGACGATCGCCGTATTTCCGGGCACGCCGCAGCACTTCGCGACGAAGCGGATGACGTTGCGTGTCGACGACAAGCCGCAGACGCTGGAGTGCCCGTGATGATGCGCGTGTCGCGCGTCGCACTCGGGATGCTGGCGGCGTTGGCTTGCACCTGCAGCATGGCCGCCGGCGTGCTGAAGCTGTCGCGCACGGAGTTGACGCTCGAACCGGAAAAGCCGGCGCCCGAACTGTATGTCGAGAACGCCGGCGATACGCCGCTTTACCTGGATATCGAGCAGCACTTGCTGGCCAATCCGGGTGACACACCCGAGCATCTGGTGCCGGTAGGCGACGTGGCGCGGCCCACATTGCTCGTGGTGCCGGGGCGCCTGACGCTGGCGCCGGGGCAGAAATATCGAATCGGACTGAAGGAACTGGCCGTTCCTTCGAAAACGCAGGTATGGCGCATCACGTTCCGGCCGAACGAGCGGATTGCTGTCGATGCCGGGCAGAGCGAAGGTGCACCGGCTCCGCTGTTCGTGAATGTCGGATATGGCGTGGTGATCTACCAACGTGCAGCGTCGGTGCAGTAACCCGCGATTGCCGAAACGATGTGCGCCGCTGCCGTCGAGATGACGTGTGGCTGAACACAATCGCACATGGAGTGTTGCGCGGATAAGGCCGTTTCCTCACGTCGCCAAGCATGCAACGCAGGTCGCAGGGGCCATTTCCAGCTATGACCAGCTTGACGTATTGACTTAATTGGAATGAAGAATCGATGAAAAACTTCGGAGTTATTCGGCGATGGCGAGGTTGCATCTTTGGCGCATGTTTGACGGTGCTTTCGTTGAACGCGTCTGCGCAATGGAGCCTAAACACGGCCAAAGTGGTCGACAGCTACGCGGGATGCACGTGGACGAACAACGGGGATGGTACCAGTACGGTCCACGTGGACTTTAATTATCGATCGGCAAAAGGAGCGACCGGAAACCACTCATTTTGGTCTCGAGGCATCCTGATCTATAGGTACGATGCCAACGGGAAGTTGCGGCCAAGCAGTGCTGTAGCAAAGTATGTCACGATAAACGGAGTGAAGAGCGGGGAGCGCCCTTATGAGGGTAACGGTTATGTAATGTATAACAAGCTGGGAACCGTGTCACCGGAATGGCAGAACCAAGAGCCATACGTGGCCCGAGTCGAGGCCTTGATCAACAATTCCGTCATCAAGGAATGGCCCGGCATTTCCATCCGTGCAGGCAACTTTACGAGCGGTTCCGACGTTGGCGAAGAAACCGGCGGAGTGTATGTCACCGCTGTCAGCGGCGCCAGCACATGCAAGGTGATCGATCCCGGAGTTCCACCGCCAGAACCGCCAGCCACTCTCGCGGTAGATGTGGTGGCACCCGACTGGAATCTCGGGGAGTTGCAGGGAGGCGATGACGAGAAGACGCTCGCCGGTGCGGAGCAACAGCTCTGCTTTACGTACACGGGGCTCGAAAGCGGTACTCGCAATTTTGTCATCAATGCGACGAGTGCGAACGGTGTTTCGGGTAACCGGTATCTGCTCAGGAATACGATCAAGCCGTCGCAGACGGTCCCGTACGACCTGACGCTGGACAGCGGCAGCGCGACATTCCGGTTGCCGAATACAAGCGCAAGCCCGGTGCTGTTGAACAACAACTTTCGCACGTGCTTTGTGCCGACGTTCAGGACCTCGGTCGACGCGACTGTGGATGCTGGCGACTACAGCGATGTGCTGTCGTTCACGGTCGTCACGAAATCATAGGAAGCGAAATGAGCAAATTCATCCTGAGCGGATTGCTGGCCGCACTGGTGCTCCAGCCGATGTACGTATCGGCGGAAACCCTGGAGATCAAAGGCAAGACGCAGAGCAAGATTACGGCCAAGATCGTCCGCCCGAACAATCTGATCATCACCGACGACAAGGGCGGCTGGTTCGGGCAGGGCCTGACGATGCAGCAGCTCGGCGGCTGGGAGACTGCGTACGAGGTGGATGCGCGGCTGCGCGTGGTATCGACGACGGGCAGATTTCAGGTTCGCATGGATCAACCGCTCGATATCCGGAACCAAGGCAAGCCGACGCTCGCGTTCCGCAAACCGGCGGTCAGCATCGGCGCCGAAGGCGCCGACCAGAAGCCGCTCGTCGTCGGGCAGGTGGTCGAGTTCGACAACCCGGCGCCGCCGTCGCCCAACGTCGATTCCGAAGGCTATTACCGTCTCGCCGTTTCCGCGTATCCGCCGGAAGGCGACTTCAGGAGCACGGTCGGTACCTATACGGGCACACTGTCGCTCGTGTTCGAGCCGGTCGTCGTGAAACAGCAGTAGTGGTGGCCGTCTCCCCATCGCGGAGACGTTCCGGCTTCTCACCGCCCGCCGTGTTGCGGGCGGTGTGCTTTGGATTTTCCGTTTCCGAGTGTCGTCTGCGTCAAAGCTTGCATGCGCGCATGCGAATGGCAAACTGCGCACGACGGCAGCACCGGCATGCCTTCCCGGGGTGCCGATTCAACTGGACCCCAACATGAGATTGCGTTCATTCTTTCTTCCGATTGCGGCCACGCTCGCCGCGCTGATTCCTGGCGTCGCGGTTGCGACGATCGATGTATTTCCGAAGGAAATCCCGATCGATTCGGGTACAACAAGCGTGCAGATCGTCAACAACGGCGATCGCCCCGAGTACGTGACCATTTCATTGTCGCGCTTGCTCAATCCCGGCGTGCCGCTGAAAGACGAGAAACTCGAGCCGGTCGGCAACGAGGCGAAGCCGGCGCTCTATGCATTTCCATTCAAGCTGACGCTCGCGCCCGGGCAGACCAAGAACATTGCATTGAAGCCGTTGCGGGCGGTTCGGGACGAGACGGTGTATCGGCTGGACGTCAAACCCGAGATCAAGGTGATGCCGCAGGGGCAGCAGAAGGCGACCGGGAGCATCGTCGTCAATCTTGGATTCAGTGCGCTTGTCCGGCAGATGCCGGAGAGCCGGAAAGAGGCATTGTCCGTCGCGTGCGACGCGCACGGCGCGCGGCTCACGGCGACGGGAACCGTGCGTTATGCGGTGAAGGAAGCGAAGGTGGACGGGCAGGCCGTCGAACCCTTCAATGTGTATCCGGGCGTGCCGCGGCCGCTGCACGGGCGCGTCGTCGAGATTCCGGGGCAGCCGACGTGTCGCGGTGGGTCCGCTTCGCCGGACGCGAGCGCAAGCGGAACTGCCGGCCTTTGACCGCGTTGATAGGCGAGGCCGGCATCGCACGTCGGCGAAGGGAGCGAATGAATCTTCCGGATCATTTGATAACCTGACGCATTCGTTTGCTAGTCGGCCTGCTGCCGGCGCCGGATCGGGCGAGACAACCCGATGCCCGGCGGGCCGGAATGGCACGGGCAGGTGAGACCGTGAACGATATCGACGAACTTTCGCTCCACCGGGACAGCCGCTTCCGGCAGTTGTCGCTGGTCGGCGCCACCGGCCCGCGCCCGCGCCCGCGTGCCATCCGCATCACCGATGCGCGGCGAACGCGAACACGATCTCGTCGATCGCCGCGCGGATGCGCGCGGTGTGGCGCAGGTCGCGGTGCGTGACGAGCCAGACCTCGTAAGGCGCCTGCCTCACGCGCTCCGGCCACAGGCGGACGAGCCCGTCGCGCTCGCCCATGTAGACCGGAATCTCGCCGATGCCGAGGCCCGAGCGCACCGCGGCGCGCGCCATCAGGTTCGAGTTCATGCGCGCGACGATGCGCCCGCCGTCGATCGACTCGCCGACGAGGGTCGGCTTGCGGCTGGCGTCGATGTACGGCTGGTAGACGACGAGGTCGTGGCCCGCGAATGCGTGGCCGCGCTCGGGCTCGCCGTGCCGGTGCAGATAGTCGTGCGACGCGAACAGGCCCATGTCCCAGTGCGCGAGGCGGCGTGCGACCAGATCGGGGTTGTCGGGCCGCACCGTACGGATCGCGATGTCGGCTTCGCGCTTCGCGAGATTCAGGATTTGCGATGACGTGTTCAGCGCGAAGGAGACGTCGGGATGCTTCGCATGCAGCCGTGCGATCGACGGCATCACGAACTCGATCGCGAGCGCATCGGTCGTCGTGATCTTCACCTCGCCGGCAAGCCGCCGGTCGACACCCTGCGTCAGCCGCACCAGCTCGTGTGCATGTTGCTCCATCGCCTCGGCGGCGCGCAGCGCCAGTTCGCCGACCGGCGTGGGCAGATAGCCTTTCGACGAGCGCAGGAACAGCGTCGCGCCGAGCATATGCTCGAGCGTCGCGAGCCGCCGCCCGACCGTTGCCTGATCGACGCCGAGCGTCTGTGCCGCGCGGCGCAGCGTGCGCTCGCGATGAATCGCGAGGAATACGCGTGCGTCGTCCCAATTCATCGTTTGTCCCGACTGATGCATTTTTGCATTCCCCGATCGGCAATTCGCTGCGTGCCCGCGAGCGGCATCGCCCATAGACTGGCCTCACACACATTGCGATGCCGCGATTCGGGGATGGCCCGCGAATCGGCCGCGCATCGACGAACGTTGAGGATCATATCGTGATTGACGATGCCCAAACCCTCCCCGCCGACATGACCGCGATCGAAATCGTGCGTCCCGGCGGCCCTGAAGTGCTCGTACCGGCCACGCGCGCAGTGCCGTCGCCGGGGCCCGGCGAAGTGCTGATCCGGATTCACGCGGCCGGCGTAAACGGCCCCGACGTATTCCAGCGCAAGGGGCTGTACGATCCGCCGCCCGGCGCGTCCGACATTCCCGGCCTCGAGATCGCCGGCGACGTCGTCGCGGTCGGGCGCGACGTCACGCGGTTCGTTGTCGGCGATCGTGTCTGCGCGCTGATTCCCGGTGGCGGCTATGCGCAATACGCGGTGGCGAACGAGAACAACACGCTCGCGATTCCCGACGGCCTCGGCATGGCCGAAGCAGCGGCGCTGCCGGAGACCTTCATGACGGTCTGGCTGAACCTGTTTCAGCGCGGGCAGTTCGAAGCCGGCGAGAGCGTGCTGATCCACGGCGGTGCGTCGGGGATCGGCACGACGGCGACGATGCTGGCGAAGGCGTTCGGCGCGTCGACGATCATCACGACCGTCGGTTCGGACGCGCAGCGCGACGCGAGCATGCGTCTTGGCGCGGATCTCGCGATCGACTACCGCAACGAGGATTTCGTCGAGGAGGTCGCGCGCTTCACGGGCGGCAAGGGCGTCGACGTGATCGTCGACATCATCGCCGGCGACTATGTCGCGCGCAATTTCGCGGCGGCCGCGATAAACGGCCGCATCGTGCAGATCGGCGTGATCAAAGGTCCCGCGAAGGAGCTCGACCTGTTTCCGATGCTGACGAAGCGGCTCACGCACATCGGCTCGACGCTGCGCTCGCGCACCTACGCGGAGAAGGCGCAGATCATTCGCGAGCTCGAAGAGGCCGTGTGGCCGCTGATCCGGCAAGGGGCCGTCAAGCCGCAGGTCTACCGGCTGTTCGATTTTCGCGACGCGCGCAGCGCACACGAGCTGATGGATTCGGGCCGCCACATCGGCAAGATCGTACTGGTGACGCCCGCGGCGGAACGATCGCTGCAGGCGGCCATCGACGGAAGCGCCACGCATTCCGCGTGACCGGCCGGCACTTCGGCCCCCGGCCGGGGGCTGAAGCCGCGGCGGGGAATGCCCGACGATCCGTGATACTGGATGTGTCGCCGCATCCCGCCGGAACAAGCTTCCCGGCAACACGACCGGTGCCGCCGGGCCTCAAATTTGGCCCAGCAGCACCAGCACGACGACGATGACGACGATCAGCCCGACCGTGCTCGAAGGCCAGTAGCCCCAGCTTCGGCTGTGCGGCCATGTAGGAAATGCTCCGATGAGCAACAAAATCAGTATGACGATAAGGAGCGTACCGAGCATCGCACCCCTCCTGGAACGTTGTGGACTTGACGGTGGTGGGCGCCGCAATTCGCGTGCCGCCGGGCGGTGTCCGGCAAACGAGCCCGATGGGAGGGCGACCGAATTCATGAAATGAATACCGGCCAATTCAAAAAATAAATTTCAAAAATGCATGGCCGCCCCCTATGCTGAATCCTTCTGATCTGGCGGGCATGCGATGGCTGAACTCTTTCTGGTACGGCACGGGCAGGCGTCGTTCGGCACCGACGACTACGACCGGCTGTCCGCGGCCGGCGAGCAGCAGGGCGTGTGGCTCGGCGAATACTTCGCGCGGCAAGGCCTGGCGTTCGATCGCGTGATCTGCGGCACGCTGAACCGCCACGCGCAGACGGTCGACGCGATCCTGCGCGGGATGGGCCGCGAAGGCGTGTCGTACGACCGCCATCCGGGCCTGAACGAATACGACTTTCACGGGCTGTTCGCGGCGGCCGCCGGCGACTATCCGGAGATCGCGCGGCTCGCGGCCGGATCGATGAAGGAATATTTCCGTGCGCTCCGGCAGGTGCTGCAGCTGTGGTCCGAGGACAAGCTCGGCGACGCGGCCCCCGAGACCTGGGCGCACTTCCAGCAGCGCGTCGCCGATGCGCGCGCCGCGATTCGCCACGGCGACGGCCAGCGCGTGCTCGCGGTGAGCTCCGGCGGCCCGATCGCGGTCACCGTGCAGCAGGTGCTCGCGGCGCCACCGTCGAGCGCGATCGCGCTGAACCTGCAGATCCGCAACAGCAGTCTTTCGCAGTTTTTCTTCAACGCCGATGCGTTCCACCTCGCGTCGTTCAACGGCATCCCGCATCTGGAGGATCCCGAACGACACGCGCTGCGAACCTACGGCTGACCCACGAACGATCGCGACGATGACGAACCCCTCCCAGCAACTCGATGTGGCCCGCCTCACGCGCTATCTGGAAGCGCACGTGCCGGGCTTCGAAGGCCCGGTCGACGCGGAGAAGTTTGCCGGCGGCCAGTCGAATCCGACTTTCCTGCTGCACGCGAAGAGCGGCCGCTACGTGCTGCGCCGCCAGCCGCCGGGCGAACTGCTGAAATCCGCGCATGCGGTCGACCGCGAATTCCGCGTGCTGACCGCGCTGTCGGGCACCGCGGTGCCGGTCGCGCGTCCGTATCACCTCTGCGTCGACCGCGACGTGATCGGCAGCATGTTCTACGTGATGAGCTTCGAGGACGGCCGGATCTTCTGGGATCCCGCGCTGCCGGAGCTGCCGAAGGCCGATCGCGCGGCCTGCTACGACGCGCTGCTGCGGACGATGGCCGCCTTGCACGACGTCGACGTCAACGCGGTGGGCCTCGCCGACTACGGCCGCCCCGGCAATTACTTCGAGCGCCAGATCGGCGTGTGGACGAAGCAGTATCGCGCGGCCGAAACCGAGCGCCTCGACGCGATGGAGACGCTGATCGACTGGCTGCCGAAGGCGTGCCCCGAGGACACGGGCCGGCCGGCGCTGGTGCACGGCGATTTCCGGATCGACAACCTGATGTTCGCGCGCGACAGCTATCGCGTGCAGGCCGTGCTCGACTGGGAGCTGTCGACGCTCGGCAACCCGCTCGCCGATCTCGCGTATTTCTGCATGTGCCTGCGGCTGCCGTCCGGCGGGCAGGTGCGCGGGATCGCGGGCCAGGATCGCGCGGAACTCGGCATCCCGGACGAAGCGGCGATCGTCGCGCGTTATTGCGAACTGCGCGGGATCGAGCCGATCCGCGACTGGCATTTCTACCTCGCATTCAGTTTCTTCCGCCTCGCGGCGATCGCGCAGGGCGTGAAGGCGCGCGCGCTGCAGGGCAACGCGTCGAGCGAGCAAGCGCTGCGCGTCGGCGAAATGGCCGGGCGGCTGGCCGAACTGGCCGTGAGCGTGATCGACGCGCATCGCTGAAATCGCCGACATCGCCGGGATCGCCGACATCACCGACATCACCGACATCACCGACATCACCGACATCACCGACATCATCGACATCGCAGACATCGCAGACATCGCAGACATCGCAGACATCGCCGGGATCGCAGAGCAGCGACACGACAAACCATCAATGGAGGAGCACAACGACATGGCAACGAATCTGTTCGACCTGACCGGCAAGATCGCGCTGGTGACGGGCGCGAGCCGCGGCATCGGCGAGGAAATCGCGAAGCTGCTTGCAGAGCAGGGCGCACACGTGATCGTGTCGAGCCGCAAGCTCGACGATTGCCGGGCCGTGGCCGACGCGATCGTCGCGGCAGGTGGCCGCGCCGAGGCGCTGGCGTGCCACGTCGGGCGGCTGGAAGATATCGCCGCGACGTTCGAGCATATCCGCGGCAAGCACGGGCGGCTCGACATCCTCGTGAACAACGCGGCCGCGAACCCGTATTTCGGGCACATCCTGGATACCGACCTCGCCGCGTACGAGAAGACCGTCGACGTGAACATCCGCGGCTACTTCTTCATGTCGGTCGAGGCCGGCAAGCTGATGAAGGAGAACGGCGGCGGCGCGATCGTCAACACGGCGTCGGTGAATGCGCTGCAGCCGGGCGACCGGCAGGGCATCTACTCGATCACGAAGGCGGCGGTCGTCAACATGACGAAGGCGTTCGCGAAGGAATGCGGGCCGCTCGGCATCCGCGTGAACGCGCTGCTGCCGGGCCTGACGAAGACGAAGTTCGCGGGCGCGCTGTTCGCCGACAAGGACATCTACGAAACCTGGATGGCGAAGATCCCGCTGCGCCGCCACGCGGAGCCGCGCGAGATGGCCGGCACCGTGCTGTATCTCGTGTCGGACGCGGCGAGCTACACGAACGGCGAATGCATCGTCGTCGACGGCGGCCTGACGATCTGAGCGCGCGATGAAAATCGACAGTTACGCCGGGCAGGCCGTGATGATTACCGGCGCCGCGAGCGGCTTCGGCGCGTTGCTCTCGAGCGAGCTGGCCGCGATGGGCGCGCGGCTGGCACTCGGCGACCTGAACGGCGACGCGCTCGAACGCGTGGCCGCGCCGCTGCGCGCCGCCGGCGCCGACGTGATCGCGCAGCGCTGCGACGTGCGTGTCGAAGCCGACGTCGCGGCGCTGGTGCACGAAGCCGCTGCGCGCTTCGGGCGGCTCGACGTCGGCATCAACAACGCAGGCATTGCACCGCCGATGAAGGCGCTGATCGACACCGACGAAGCCGATCTCGACCTGAGCTTCGCGGTGAACGCGAAGGGCGTGTTCTTCGGGATGAAGCACCAGATCCGCCAGATGCTCGCGCAGCGCGAAGGCGTGATCCTGAACGTCGCGTCGATGGCCGGGCTCGGCGGCGCGCCGAAGCTGGCCGCGTACGCGGCGTCGAAGCATGCGGTGGTCGGGCTTACGAAGACGGCCGCACTCGAATACGCGCGCCACGGCATTCGCGTGAACGCGGTGTGCCCGTTCTACAGCACGACGCCGATGGTCATCGACAGCGATCTCGGCGACCGCCAGGATTTTCTCGCGCAGGGCTCGCCGATGAAGCGGCTGGGCCGGCCCGACGAAATCGTCGCGACGATGCTGACGCTGTGCGCGAAGGAAAACACTTACCTGACCGGGCAGGCCGTCGCCGTCGACGGCGGTGTCTCGGCTTTCTGACCGAACCGAACACGGAATCTCGAGGAGTCGATCATGGACTTTGGCTACACCCCGAAAGTGGAAGAACTGCGCGAGCGCGTGCGCGCGTTCATGGACGCACACATCGTGCCGCGCATCCGCCAGTGGAACGAGGAAGTGCATGCGGGCCAGTATCCCGTGTCGTTCATGGAGGAGCTGAAGGAACGCGCGAAGGCGGAAGGGCTGTGGAACCTGTTCCTGCCGCACCTGAAGGGCGACGAGCCCGGCACGGGCCTGACGAACCTCGAATACGCGCCGCTCGCCGAGATCATGGGGCGCGTGAGCTGGGCGTCGGAGGTGTTCAACTGCAATGCGCCGGACACGGGCAACATGGAGCTGCTGCACATGTTCGCGACGCCCGAGCAGCGCGAACAGTGGCTGCTGCCGCTGCTGCGCGGCGAGATCCGTTCGGCGTTCGCGATGACGGAGCCCGACGTGGCGTCGTCGGATGCGACGAACATCACGACACGCATCGAGCGCGCGGGCGACGAGTACGTGATCAACGGCCGCAAATGGTTCATCACGAACGCCGCGCATCCGAACTGCAAGATCTTCATCGTGATGGGCAAGACCGATCCCGGCGCCGAGTCGCATCAGCAGCAGAGCATGATTCTCGTGCCGCGCGACACGCCGGGCGTGACGGTCGTGCGCAACATCACGGTGGTCAATCACCACGCGCCGGAAGGGCATTGCGAGATCACGTTCGACAACGTGCGCGTGCCGGCGCGCAACCTGCTCGGCGACGAAGGCAGCGGCTTCGCGCTCGCGCAGGCACGCCTCGGGCCGGGCCGCATTCATCACTGCATGCGTTCGATCGGCGCGGCCGAGCTCGCGCTGGAGCTGATGGTCGATCGCGCGCAGTCGCGCGTCGCGTTCGGCAAGCCGCTGAACCGGCACGGCACGGTCGGCGAATGGATCGCGCGCTCGCGCATCGAGATCGACCAGGCGCGCCTGCTGGTGCTGAAGGCTGCATGGATGATCGACAAGGTCGGCGCGAAGGCCGCGCGCAAGGAAATCTCGATGATCAAGGCGCTCGTGCCGACCGTGTATACGGACGTCTGCGACCGCGCGATGCAGGTGTTCGGCGCGGCGGGGTTGAGCCCCGATACGCCGCTCGCCGACCTGTGGACCTGGGGCCGCGCGCTGCGCTTCGCCGACGGCCCGGACGAGGTGCACCTGCAGGCGATCGCGCGGATGGAGATCAAGGATGGCGAGCCGGGCTCGACGGCGCCTTACCTGACGCCGCCGCCGCGCGGTTGAGCGGCGCGCCGGGATGCGCAACGCACCCGGTGCCGCTCGCGGGGCCGGCGTGGACGAACGAATGGCGCACGCCTTAAGATGCCGGCAAGGAGATCCGGCGATGCGCCTTTCGAAGATTGATCTGAACCTGTTCGTCGTATTCGAGGCGATCTACAACAAGCGCAACCTGACGCGGGCGGCCGAGGTGCTGAACCTCACGCAGCCGGCCGTCAGCAACGCGCTGGCGCGGCTGCGCAAGACGCTGAACGATCCGCTGTTCGTCAGCACGCCGGCCGGGATGATGCCGACGCCGATGGCCGAGAACATCGTCGGCCGCGTGCGCGAGGCGCTGCAACTGCTCGATTCGAGCGCGCACGAAGGCGACGTGTTCGATCCCGCTTCGTCGGCGCGCGTGTTCCGGCTCAGCATGAGCGACCTGACCGAAGCGCTGCTGCTGCCGGCGCTCGGCGAACTGCTGCAGCGGGAAGCGCCCGGCATGCACGTGCGCAGCTATACGATGGACCGCCGCGAAGTGGCCACGGCGCTCGCGAACGGCTCCGTCGACATCGCGATCGACGCGCCGCTGATCGGCGATCCGCATCTGCACCAGGCGCTGCTCGTGCGCGACCGCTACGCGTGCATGATCCGCGACGACCACCCGTTCGAGGGCAACACGCTGACCATGGACGACTACCTGTCGATGGGGCACATCCACGTATCGAGCCGCCGCAAGGGCAGCGGGCACGTCGACGCGGAACTGACGCGACTCGGGCTGCGCCGCACTATCCAGATGCGCGTGCAGCACTACATGGTCGCGCCGCTGATCGCGATGCGCGGCGATCTCGCGCTGACTGCGCCGCTGCGGCTGCTGCAGCGCTATCCGGCGCGCATCCTCGAACTGCCGTTCGAGATGCCGGGCCTCGATTACTTCTGCTACTGGCATCGCAGCGCCGATCAGGACCAGGGCAGCCGGTGGCTGCGGGATCGGCTCGTGGAGTTGATGGGCGATATGGGCTGATGCGTGGGCAGCGCGCCTACAGCACCGCCATCGATTCCGTCATGTTCTGCTTCATGTAGTCGAGGAACCGCTTCTGGAACAGCATCGTGTGCTCGTGCGCGGCCCGTTCGGCGGCATCGGCGTCGCGTCGCGCGATCGCATCGATCAGTTCGTCGTGGTCGCGGCCGAGCTTGGCCGCCGTGGGCGAGCTGACCGTGAAGTCGAAGTGCAGATGGAGCAGGCGCTGCCCTTCGCCGAGCAGTCGCTCGTAGTAACCGACGAAATACGGATTGTTGGCCGCGTGAGCAATCGCCATGTGGAGCGCCTTGTTGGTCTCCGACATCGCCTGGAAGTCGCCGCTGGCAACGGCCTCCATGTAGACGTCGTCGGCCCTGCGGATCTTGGCGAGGTCGGCTTCGGAGCGTTGCGTGGCCGCGAGCCGCGTGACCGCACGCTGGATCAGGTCGAGCGCCGAAATGTATTTCGGGAATTCCTCGATTTCGAACGGCGTGACGAGCGTCGTGCGGTTCGGCAGGATCGTGACGAGCCCCTCGCTGCTCAGTCGCGCGATCGCGTCCCGCACCGGCGAACGCGACAGGCCGAACTGCGCGGCCAGAGAGATCTCGTCGAGCTGCACGCCGGGTTTCAGCTTGAGCGTCAGGATCTGCTTGCGCAATTCCTCATACACATACCGCCCGCCGTGCCGGCGGCCGCCACCTTCGGTTTCAACGGCCTCTTTGCTCATCTCGCCATCCTTCCTGTAATCGGCCCGGAGCGCCGGGCGCGCTCTGGAGTTTAGCATCGCGTCCTCACGTGCCTGACGGCCCGAATCCGTCGCCCCACGTGTCGCTCAGCATGAACCCGGCGGCCAGCGGATCGTCGGGATCGACGCCGAGCTGCTGGAACCCGAGCACCCACGCACGCCCGGTCACGCGCGGCAGTACGGCCGGCCGGTCGCCCACTTCGGTCGTGCCCAGCAGTTCGACGCGGAATTCCCCGCCGATCGTGGAGCGTGACGTGAGGCGATCGCCGACCTGCACGCGCCCGCGGGCCGCGAGCGTCGCCAGATTGGCCGAGCTGCCGGTCCCGCACGGCGACCGGTCGACCCGGCCGGGCGGCAGCGTCGTACAGGTCTGGTACACCGTGTCGGCGACACGGTTGCGAAACATCACGTATGCGACTTCGTCGATGTCCGGGTACAGCGGATGCCGTACGGCGACTTGCCGGTTGATGATCTCCTTGAGCCGCACGCCATGCGTCGCGAGTTGCCGCGCGTTGCCCGGTGCGATATCGAGCCCGATCTGATCGACGTCGACGAGTGCGTAGTACACGCCGCCGAACGCGATGTCTGCCTTGATCGTGCCGAATTCCGGCGTGTGTACGTCGACGTCGAGGTGTTCGACGAACGACGGCACCATGTCGAGCGACACGCCGGTACAGCGGCCGTCTCGGCACGCCGCCCGCGCCGTGACGAGCCCGGCCGGCGTGTCGAGCACGACCGTGGTTTCGGGCTCCTGCATCGGCACCATGCCGAGTTCGAGCAATGCCGTCACGACGCAGATGCAGTTGCTGCCCGACATCGGGTGTGCCTTGTCGGCCTGCAGCACGATGAAGCCGGCATGCGCTTCCGGCCGCGTCGGCGGCAGCAGCAGATTGACCGACATCTGCAGGCAGCCGCGCGGTTCGAGCACGACGAGCCGCCGCAAACTGTCGTCGGTCTCGTTGATGTAGTTCATCTTGTCGAGCATGGTCTTGCCCGGCACGTCGAGGACGCCGCCGGTGATGACCTTGCCGATCTCGCCCTCGCAATGCACGTCGACGAGCTGCAGCGTTTTGTTCCAGCGCATGATCGATTCACCTTACTTGATGTACCAGCCCCACGGCTTGTCGCTGTCGTAGCGCGTGATCTGCTTGATCTCGAGGTAGTTGTTCAACCCCCACTCGCCGAGTTCTCGCCCGATCCCGCTCTGCTTGTAGCCGCCCCACGGCGCCTCCGTGAACGTCGGCTGAGAACAGTTGATCCACACGATGCCCGCGCGCATCGCGCGTGCCACGCGTTCGCAGCGCGGCAGGTCGGCCGACATGACCGCCGCGGCGAGGCCGAAGCGCGAATCGTTGGCCGACCGGATCGCTTCCTCTTCCGTATCGAACGGCCGCACGCAGACGACCGGCCCGAAGATTTCCTCGCGCCAGATCCAGCTATCCTCCGGCACGTCGGCGAATACGGCCGGCTCGATGAAATAGCCGCGTTCGACGTGTGCGGGCCGGCCGCCGCCGGTCACGAGCCGCGCGCCTTCGTCGCGGCCGCGTGCGACCGCCGCGAGCACCTTGTCGTACTGCCCGCGGCTCACCAGCGGGCCGAGCAGCACGCCGTCGTCACGGCCGTTGCCGATCCTGATTTTGCGCGCTTCCTGCGCGAGCCGCTCGACGAGCGGCGCGTACAGCGAGCGCTCGACGAGCACGCGCGACGTGGCCGAACACACCTCGCCCTGGTTCCAGAAGATGCCGAACAGGATCCATTCGACGGCGGCGTCGAGATCGCTGTCGCCGAACACGATGAACGGCGACTTGCCGCCGAGTTCGAGGCTCACGTTCTTGATGTCGCGTGCGGCGGCCTGCATGATGCGGCTGCCGGTCGGCACGCTGCCGGTGAACGCGAGCTTGTCGATGCCCGGATGCGCGGCGAGCGGCGCGCCGGCATCCGCGCCGAGGCCCGTCACGACATTCAGCACGCCGGAAGGCAGCCCGGCCGACTCGGCGATGCCGGCCAGCTCCAATGCCGTGAGCGGCGTCAGTTCGGACGGTTTGAGTACCATCGTGCAGCCGGCCGCGAGCGCGGGCGCCACCTTCCACGCGGCCATCAGCAGCGGGAAATTCCACGGGATGATCGCACCGGCGACGCCGATCGGTTCCTTGCGGACGACCGTACTGAAGCGCTCGTCGGCCAGTGGCACGGGCGTTTCGGCGTTGCCGTCGAGCTGTTCGGCAAGCCCTGCGTAGAAGTCGAAGCAGCCGGCGGCATCGCCGAGATCCCACAGCGCTTCGGGTAGCGGCTTGCCGTTGTCGCGCACTTCGAGCTCGGCCAGCTCGGGCAGGCGGTCGCGGATGCCCTGGGCGATCGCGCGCAGCACCGCGGCGCGCGCGGCACCGGTCATGCGCGGCCACGGGCCTTCGTCGAAGGCGCGCCGCGCCGCGTTGACGGCGAGGTCGATGTCTTCGGCCGTGGCGGCTGCCACTTTCGCGATCACGGTTTCGTCGCTCGGGTCGATCGTGTCGAAGGTATGGCCCTGAACGGGCGCCGCCCAGCGGCCGGCGATGAAAAGTCGTTCGTAGGATTGCATGACGGGTCTCTAATGTCAGATGAAGCGATAGGCGCTGAACGGCGACAGGTCCTGCCGCGTCGGGCGGCCGGCGACGAGGTCGCCGATCAGGCGGCCGGTCGTCGCGCCGAGCGTGAGGCCGAGCTGGCCATGGCCGAATGCCATGTACGTGTTGGGTAGTCGCGTCGAGCGGTCGATCACCGGTTTCGTGTCGGGCAGGAACGGCCGATAGCCGACGCCGTATTCGACGCGAGCGGTCTGCAACTCGGGCAGGATGCGTTTGGCCTTTTCCAGGATGATGTCCGCGCGCCGGAAGTTCGGCTGCGCGTTGCGACCCGCGAACTCGATGGTGCCGCCGATCTGCAGGCCGCGCGTCATCGGGCTGAAGCAGAAGCCGCCGTCCGCGTAGATCACGGAATGACGGAATTCGACACCCGGGTCGGCGAGCAGCACCTGGTAGCCGGCGATACCTTCGAGCGGCACGCGCACGCCGAGCTGACCGAAGAACTGTCGCGAACCGGTACCGGCCGCGACAACGACATGGTCGGCCGCGAGGCGCTCGCCGTTGGCGAGCGCGACGCCCGTTGCACGTCCGGAGGCCTCGTCGATGCGCGCGGCATTCGCGCGGACGCGGCGCCCGCCTTGCGCTTCGAAGCTGGCCGTCAGTGCCGCGATGAAGCCTTCGGTATCGCTGACCGCGCGCCAGTCCGGAAACAGCAGCCCGTGCCGGAACCGGCCGGCGAGAGCCGGTTCGAGATCGCCGATGTCGGCGGCCGTCAGCCGTTGCGATTCGAATCCGAGCGATTGCCGCAAGTCCAGATGCGGCTGCTCGTGCGTGATGCCGGCCGGATCGTCGAACACCTCGAGCACGGGGCGCTGGCCCATCAGCGCCCGGTCGCCGCACGCATCGAGCAGCGGCGCATAGTCGGGATAGACGTCGTGCGTCAGCGTGGCCATTGCCTGCGCGATCGACACGATCTTCGCGTGGCGGGCCGATGCGACGAACCGGAAGAACCACGGCAGGATGCCGGGCAGTGCGCCGGGCCGCAGCGCGAGCGGCCCCTTCTGATCCATCAGCCAGCGCGGTACCTTCATCAGGATGCCGGGCTTCGACAGCGGGATGACCTCGCTGACCGCCATCTGGCCGCAGCTCCATTTCGCCGTGCTGTCGCCGGGGGCGGCCGGATCGATCAGCATGACGGCATACCCGTCGCGCTGCAGATAGAGCGCGCAGCACACGCCGACGATCCCGCCGCCGATCACGACAGCCGTTTCATCACGCGCCGCACCCGGTGCCGCGGGCGCGTCATCTCGCGCAATCGCGTTCAATTGACGAACTCCTGAAGGCTGAAGCCGTATGCATACGGCTGGGACGAATCGACGCGATACTGCGCGCGCCCGGTGACCCATGCGCGCCCTTCGATGCTCGGCCGCACCGCGTCGAGCCCGCTGTCGAGGCGCACGACCGACTCTACGCGGCCGATGAAGCGGCTGCCGATCAGGCTCTCGTGGCAATACGCGTCGCCGGCCTTCAGCCAGCCGCGCGCGAAGCGCTGCGCGACGCGTGCCGAGCTGCCGGTGCCGCACGGCGAACGGTCGACGAGGCTGTCGCCGGCGATCACCACCGCGCGCCCGTGCGCATCGTCGGCAATCGGCTTGCCCGTCCACATGCAATGCCGCACGCCGCGAATCGCCGGATGCTCGGGGTGTACGACGTCGAGCGCCGCGTTGACCGCGCGCTGCACGTCGCGACCCCATGCGAGCAGTTCGTCCGGCGTGAAATGCTCGCAACCGGGGAAGTTCGGCTGGACCTCGACGATCGGATAGAAGTTGCCGCCGTACGCGATATCGACGGCCAGCCTGCCGAGCGCGGGAATGTCGATCTTGACGTCGCGCGCGAACAGAAAGCTCGGCACGTTCGTGAAGCGCACCGACGTGACGCGTTCGCCGTCCATCTCGTAACGCGCGACGATCTGCCCGGCCGGCACGTCGACCGTGACGGTACCCGGCTCCTTCGGCACGACGAGGCGTTCCTCGATCGCGAACGCGATCGAGCCGATCGTCGCGTGGCCGCACATCGGCAGGCAGCCCGACGTCTCGATGAACAGCAGGCTGAAATCGGCGTTGCCGCTGACCGGCGGATAGAAGATCGTGCCCGACATGTGTGCGTGGCCGCGCGGCTCCAGCATCAGCGCGCGGCGCACCCAGTCGTGATGCGCGACGAAGTCCTCGCGGCGCGCGTTCATCGTCGCGCCCTGCAGCGTCGGCGCGCCGTCGATCACCATGCGCACCGGCATACCCTCGGTGTGGCCTTCGATGCAGGTAAAGCTTTGAATCGTCATGTTGAGGTTCCTCGGTCGGCGTACCGGCACCGAGCGGCGCCGGTACGGGGGCGCATTACGCCTGCGACGCCTCGAAGACCGCGCGGAATTCCGCCTTCTCCGCGTCGGTCAGCGGCTGCAGCGGCATGCGGGCGATGCCGACCTTGAAGCCGGCGAGCTCGCAGCCGTATTTCACCTTCTGGATGAATTTTCCCGACTCCATGCTTGCCATCACCGGGAACAGCGAACGCATCACATTCTGCGCGCCGGCGATGTCGCCCGCCGAGAATTTGTCGTAGAAGCTCACGACCTGTTTCGCGAAGCAGTTTGCCGGTCCGCAGATCCAGCTCGTCGCGCCCCACAGGAAGAAGTCGAGCGCCTGGTCGTCGGAGCCGCACGACAACTGGTAGTGGTCGCGGTACTTGCCGCCGATCTCGATCGCGCGCAGCAGGTTGCCGCTGCTTTCCTTGATGCCGATCACGCGCGGATGATCCTTGAACGCGTCGAGTACGCCGAAGCCGACCTCGACGTTCGTGCGCACCGGGTAGTTGTAGAGGATCACGTTCACGTCGGTCACCGTCGCGAGAATCGCGTCGTAGTGCCCGATCAGTTCGTCCTGCGACGGCAGCGCGTAGTACGGCGGCGCGATCAGGATGTTCGTGTAGCCGGCATCGCGCGCCTGGCGAACCTGCTCGATCACCTCGCGCGTCGAAGAACCGTTCGCGCCAGCAATCAGCGTGCCACGGTTGCCGACCACTTCGCGCACGGTCTTCATCACCGCACGGCGCTCGTCGTTCGTGAGCGCGTAATACTCGCCGGTCGACCCCAGCGGCACGAAGCCGCTGACGCCCGCGGCGAGCTGAAATTCGAGGATCGACGCGAGCGTGTCGTGATCGACCGCACCCGATGCATCGAACGGCGTGACGAGGGCGGGCAGAATGCCTTTCAGTTGCATGAGATTTCTCCGGCTTGATGAAAGCGTTGCGAGTTAATAGGCATAGCGCCTGAGCATCCTGGACTCCACTACGCCGACCAGGCGGGTCAGCGGAAAGGCGACGAGGAAATAGATGACGGCGACGGTGGTCAGGAACTCGACGGGCCGCGCGGTACTGTTCGACACGTTCTGGCCGACGAACATCAGGTCGGCGATCCCCACCGACGAGATGAGCGCGCTCTCCTTGAACAGGCTCACGACGTTCGACAGTAGCGGCGGGATCGCGCGCAGCAGCGCCTGCGGAAAGATCACGTAGACGATCTTCACGTGCGGCGACAGGCTGAGCGCGATGCACGCGTCGTGCTGCTCGCCGGCGATCGACTTCAGCGAACCACGGAACGTCTCGCTCGTGATCGCGCCCATGTACAGCGTCAGCGAGATCAGCACCGACAGGTACGGCGGGATCGGCAGCCGCAGCACGACCGGGAAGCAGAAGAACACCCAGAACAGCTGAATCAACAGCGGCGTGCCGCGAAAGAATTCGACGAACGCGGCGACCGGCCCGCGGAGCCAGCGCGACGGCGACATCCGCAGCAGGCTCAGCACGAAGCCGAGCAGGCTGCCGACGATCGCGCACGTCACGGTGAACGAAAGCGTCAGCCCGAGGCCTTTCGCGAGCACGAGCCAGTACGGCCAGACGACGGCAAAATCGAGATTCACGGCGGGCTCCTCAGCGCTGGACGGCAGCGTCCTGGCGACGCTCGATGACGTGGACGAGTTTCGCGATCGGCAGCGACAGCGCGAAATACACGAGCGCGACCACCGAGTACGTTTCGAGCGGCCGGTATGCTTCGGTCGCGATGCTCTTCGCGACATACATCAGGTCGGCCACCGCGACGATCGCCACCAGCGCGCTTTGCTGCAGGCTGCCGATGCCGTTCGTCAGCAGCACGGGCATCGCGCCGCGCAGCGCCTGCGGCAGCACGACGAAGATCGTGCGTTGCCACGGCCGCAGGCCGAGCGCCACCGCGGCATCGAGATGCTCCTTCGGAACCGCCTGCACGCCGGCGCGATACGCCTCCGCGTTGAACGCGGTCAGATTCAGGCCGAGCGCGAGCACGCCCATCGCGATCGGGTCGATGAACACGTCGACCATCATCGGGATGCAGTAGAAGAACCAGATGATCTGCAACAGCGCCGGCGTGCAGCGGAAGAACTCGATGAAGAGCTGCGCGGGCCAGCGCACGAGCGCCCAGCGGCTCATCGCGAGCAGGCACAGCGCGAAGCCGAGCACGAGCCCCATCGCATTCGCGGCGACGGCCAGCACGACGGTCACCTTCAACCCGTCGAGCAGCGCACCGATACTGCCGGCGAGGAAACTGAAATCGAAGTGGTAGTTCATGGCTTCGGCCTTAGTCGAGATGCAGGACTTTCTCGAGGAATTCCCGCGTGCGCGCTTCTTTCGGACACTTGAAGATTTCGTCCGGTGAACCTTCCTCGACGATCTTGCCGTTTGCGCAGAACACGACACGCGTCGCGATGTCCCGCGCGAAGTGCATGTCGTGCGTGACGATGATCATCGCCATCTTCTGCTCGGCGAGCTGCAGCATCACGTTCTGGACTTCGACGACCATTTCCGGATCGAGCGCGGACGTCACTTCGTCGAACAGCATCAGCTTCGGTTCGAGCATCAGCGCGCGGGCGATCGCCACGCGCTGCTTCTGGCCGCCGGAGAGCTGGCTCGGATATGCATGCAGCTTGCTTTCGAGGCCGAGGCGCGCGAGATACAGGCGCGCGCGCTCGGTGGCCTCGGCCTTCGACAGCCCGCCGACGCGCACCGGCGCGAGAATCAGGTTGCCGAGCACCGACAGGTGCGGAAACAGCGTGTAGTGCTGGAACACCATGCCGACCTGCTTCTGCAGTTTCGCGTCGATGCGCCATCCGCCGCGCGCGTCGCCGCCGCGGATGTACGACGCGCCCTGGAACGCGATCTCGCCGCTCTGGATGCCTTCCAGGCCCATCATCACGCGCAGCAGCGAGCTCTTGCCGCTGCCGCTCGGGCCGATGATGACGAGCCGGTCGTCGGCGCGCATGTCGAGGCTCATGCCGTCCATGACGACGAGGTTCGGGCCGTACGACTTGTGCACGTCGCGCAGCCGCACGAAGTCGTCGGCCGGCGCGGGCGCAGCGAAGCGCGTTGTCGAAAGGGGTTGCATTGCCGACCTGACGGCCGTCGTTTGAGGCGACAACATGACTGTCTCTCCAGCGGCGCCCGACGTCGGCGCGCAAAGTGCGAATCGGAAAATCGACACCCGGCGGCGATTCGCCGGGCCCGTCAGCGCGGTCGGCGCTTATTTGCCCGGAACGAGCATCGCCTGCACGGACGTCTTGATCAGGCGATTCACGGCGCCCGACTTGACTTGCTGCGCGAGGTAGCCGTTGAGCACGTCGAGATCGGCTTTCGGCGTGTCCTTGCGCAGGCCGAACGCCACCTCCTGCTGTGCGAGCGGCGGCGCGGGATTGAAGCTCGCAGCCCAGTCAGGGTGCGCTTCCGTCAGCAGCATGTTGGTGATGTTCGCGTCGGCGAGCAGGTCGGCGCGCTTCGAGATCAGTGACAGGCGCGTCTCGTCGTTGCCAGGCAGCCGCATGATCCGCGCCTGTTTCAGTTCCGCCGAAATCGCCTTGTCCTGCGACGTGCCGGACATCACCGCGACCGTCACGTTCGGCTTGTCGATGTCGGCGAGCGAGCGCAGGTTCTTCGCGATCTTCGGATTGTTCCTGTTGTAGACGAACGAGACGTTGTAGTCGGTCGCCGGCGCGGAGAAGGCGACGGCCTTTTCGCGCTCGGGCGTGTCGTTCAGCGCGAGCGACAGGTCCCACTTGTCCGACTGCAGGCCGGCCACGATGTTGTCCCAGCTCGTGTCGACGAATTCGACCTTGACCTTCAGCACGTTCTGTCCGAAATCGCGGCACAGATCGGAGAAGAAGCCGCTGTAGGCGCCGGTCTTCGGATCGCGCATCACGTACGGCGGCGCGACCGCGGCGCCGCAGCGCAGCACGCCTGCCTTTTTCACGCCGGCCCATGCGTCGGGGCCGGCGGCGTGCGATGCGGTAGCGGCGAACAGCGATGCCGCCGCCACGGTGCATGCGGCGATTTGACGGGAGAAACGAGACAGTCGATTCATGGTGTCCTCACTGGAGATGGGTAAACCCGTATGCTTACTCTAACTGACACACAATTATGTGTTCTGTGTTGTGTGCAACGTTGTGTGCATATTAGAAGGGCGAAAATCGCTGTGTCAACGAGAACTTGTCCTGAGGGAAGGCGGGGTTTTCCCCGGTATGAGATGCGGGGAGTGCGGGCTGGCGGCGAAAGGTGCGCGGAAACGAAAGGGAAAGAGGGACGGCGGTGGGACGGACGTACGCGCCCGGTGAGCGGAAATGTCTGGCGATTGTCGCGGCAGGCCGGGTGCGGGTGCGGGAGCGGCGAAGGCACCGGCGTGGCGGGGAGGAGTTCGGGTGCCGGTCAGACGGTTTCGTTGCTGTTGGCTGAACTAGCGGGCCAAGTTCGGGAACCAGGATCGGCAGGGCAAACCGCGATTCCTGGCGGGTTGTGTTCCAGAATGAGCGAGAGTGAGGGACGCGCGCGGCGTCTGCGCCGATCGGTTTTACTTGTCGCGCGGAATGCGGACCGGTGTGAATGCCGAACGGTGACGCAGCGCGCCGCCGTTCCGTCAAGCCGGCTACGCGCTCGCCGTTCCGCGGGCAGCGCGTGCGCGCTTAAAACGGATCGTCGTCGAAGCGGGAGGATGCCTGCCGGCGCTTCATGTCTTTCAGCCAGTCCCTGACCTTTTCCGGATCGTCGAACTCGCGCAGCGCCACGGTCAGGTCGTGGTTGCTGCGCTGCATGCCGGCAATGTCGCGCGTGAGCATGCGGACGACGGTATCGGGCGCCAGCTTGACGGACCGCGCGATTCCGTACGTCCGCCGGAAACCGGTCTCGACGTGCAGGATCTCCTGATCCAGCTCGCGGAGCTGTTCCTCCAGGATGCCGTTGTAGCGCGTCAGCCGATCTTCACCGAGGCCGTCGATCGCGCGCCGGTCGATCTGCTCGATCTCCAGTTGCAGTTCCAGCAGTTGCAGGAGATTGCCCTTCGCATAAGCGTGGTTGACCCGCTGCATCAGCACGGTCTTGCGTTGCTGCTCCTGCGGATCGGTTTCGCGATCGGGATGCAGCGCGCTCGCGAGCTTGCGATAGACCTCGCGGATCGACTTGCTCGACTCGGCCTGCTCGGCTTCGCGTTTGGCTGCCGCGGCGGATTGCCGGGGTGCTTTCTTGCGCTTCGCGCGCTGTGCCTCGCGGGCCTCGTGGGCGGCCATGTCGCGCCTGAACTGTTCGTCCTGTTCGGCTTGCATGCGCTCGGCAAGTTCGTCGGGAGACAGCGTGTCGAGATCGTCCGCCGGGTCAGCGGCGGGTGCCGGCTCTGATGCTTGCTTCGTCGGTGCGCGATCGGTCGTTGCGCGGTCGTCGTCGCCGGATGCGGCGTGCCGGTTGTAGATGACTTTCAACTGCGCGTCGTCGCTGACGTCAAGCAGGTTGCGCGCCATATCGGCGATCAGCGCGGACAGCGTGCGCTGCTCGGCCTTGCTCAAACCCTTCTGCAGGAACGCGTCGTCGAGCAGATTGAGCAATCTGATCCGCAATGCCGTCGACGCCTGTTCGAGCGGCAACAGCCCATCGACGAATTTCTTCTGGAAGACCGGCATGACGGCTTCCCACGCACCGAGACGTTCGCGCCGTTTTTCGATTTGCTCGACGAGCGTATTGAACGTCTTCTGGGCTTTCGACAGGCTGGCTGTCTCGTGGCTGGTCGCGATGACGACCGCGGCTCCGCGACGTGCGGTCATGATCGATGTCCTCCGGCCACGGCGGGAGGCGCGGCAGGCCGGTATTTTAGCCGGACGGGCGCTCCTCCGGCTTCCGGCTCCGTGCCCTGCGTCGTATCGGGCGCCTGGCCGTCCGGGCGATAGCGAGCAACGCTACGCGCCATGGAGGTCTCGGTCGCCGGCGGCCCGGAAGGGCCTTCTCCTCAGAAACGACCGGCAGCGCGTTATTGCTTGACCGCCGCAACCGCCGGCGCGCCCGAATCCGTGCCCGGTGCGCCGTTCGCCCCGTAGGCGGCTTCCGCGCTCTTGCGTTCGGCGAGGCGCTTGGCGGCCAGGCGTTCCTGCGCGGCGACGATGTCGCCCGGATAGTTGTCGCCGTCGCCGGCAACCGGCTCGTAGCCGACCGATTCGAGGTCGAGCAGTTCCTGGCGTACTTGTGCACGCGTGAGCGTCGAGTGCGACGACTGCGCGTACGACGCGGCCGGTGCGGCGAGAAGGGCGGTGGCGGTAGCGGCGACAGCGGCGATGGTGACGATGATGGATTTCACGGTTTCCTCAGACGATTTCGTTGCGGTTCGGCATGAATTCGCTTGGCTGAACCGACGAGACAAGTTTAGGAACCCGGACTGGCTGGATAAATGGCGAATCCTGACCAGCTGTGTTGCAGAATGAGTCAGAGTGAGTGATGCGTGCGGAACGCGACGGAGATCGACGTCACGCGGACAAGAGGTTTCGGTGACTGCGCTGCGGCTTGCGCGGCGCGTCATCGTTCCATCAATCGCCGAACAACTGCCCCTGCCCGGAGATCACGCGTTCGAAATCGTCGCGCAGGAACGGCAGGATCGCGTCGGCGACGGGCTGCAACTGGCGGCTCAGGTAGAACGCATAGTCGATCGGCGAGCGCATCGTTTCGAGCGGCTCGGGGCCGGCCGTCGTCATCACGTAGCTGATCCAGCCGCCGCGCTGGTACTGCATCGGCCGGCCCTGCGCCTGGTTGAACTCGTCGGCGATCCGCGCAGCACGCACATGCGGCGGCACGTTGCGCTCGTACTCGCGCAGCGGCCGGCGTACGCGCTTGCGATAGACGAGCTGGTCGTCGAATTCGCCGGCGAGCGTGCGCTGCACGTAATCGCGGATGAAGTCCTGGTAAGGCTCGCGCCGGAACACGCGCCGGTACAGCTCGCGCTGGAAGTGCTGTGCGAGCGGCGTCCAGTCGGTGCGCACCGTTTCGAGCCCCTTGAAGACGAGGTCCTCGCCGCCGTCGGCCGTCGCCGCGAGGCCCGCGTAGCGCTTCTTGCTGCCTTCTTCCGCACCGCGCACGGTCGGCATCAGGAACCGGCGGTAATGCCGCTCGTACTGCAGCTCCAGCGCGCTTTCGAGCCCGAAGCGGTCGCGCAGGTGCGTGTGCCACCAGCGGTTCACCTGCTCGACGAGCGCGCGGCCCTTGGCGCCGGCTTCGTCGTCGTCGTGCGCGCGACCGAGCCACACGAACGTCGAATCGGTATCGCCGTAGATTACTTCGTAACCCTGAGCTTCTATCAGCTCGCGCGTGCGGTGCATGATCTCGTGGCCGCGCATCGTGATCGACGATGCGAGGCGCGGGTCGAAGAACCGGCAGCCCGTCGAGCCGAGCACGCCATAGAACGAATTCATGATGATCTTTAGCGCCTGCGACAGCGGCGCGTTGCGCTGGCGTTTCGCATCGTCGCGGCCCTCCCACACGCGGCGCACGATATCGGGCAGGCAATGCGCGGTGCGCGAGAAGCGCGCGCCGAGAAAACCGGGCACCGATGCGTCGTCGCCGGGGTTCGCGAGCCCTTCGATCAGCCCGACGGGATCGATCAGGAACGTGCGGATGATCGACGGATAGAGGCTCTTGTAGTCGAACACGAGCACCGAGTCGTACAGGCCGGGGCGCGAATCCATCACGAAGCCGCCGGGGCTGTTTTGTCCCGTCACGTCACCGAGGTTCGGCGCGACATAGCCGAGCCGGTGCATGCGCGGCAGGTACAGGTGCGTGAACGCCGCGACCGAGCCGCCGGTGCGATCGGCGGCGAGCCCCGTGACGCTCGCGCGTTCGAGCGCGAAGGACAGCAGGTCGGCCTTGTCGAAGATGCGCGTGACGAGCTCGCAGTCCTTCAGGTTGTAGCGCGCGAGCGCGGGCTTGTCGTGATCGAAGCGGCGCTGGATCTCGTCCATCCGCTGGTACGGATTGTCGATCGACTTGCCTTCGCCGAGCAGCGCCTGCGACACGTATTCGAGACTGAACGACGGGAATGTCCACGTCGCGGATTTCAGCATGTCGATGCCGTCGAGGATCAGGCGGCCGGCCGCGCCCGCGAAGAAGTGGTCGGGCTGCTGGCCGTGCGCGCGCCAGTCGAGCACGCTGCCGCCGCGCCCGAGCTTCAGCGGCACGCCATATTGCTCCGCATGAGCATGCAGGATGCGCAGGTCGAACTGCACGAGGTTCCAGCCGATCACCGCGTCGGGATCGTGTTCGTCGAACCAGTCGTTCAGCCGCGCGAGCATCGCGGGCCGGCTGTCGCAGTAGTCGAGGCGGAAGTCGATGGCGCCTGCGTCGCCGCTTTCGTCCCCGTTCGGCGGGCCGAGCATGTAGACCTGTCGTTGCCCGCAGCCTTCGAGCGCGATCGAATACAGCTCGCCGTGGACGCTCGTTTCGATGTCGAGCGACACGCAGCGCAGCGCCGGGCGGTAGCCGGTCGCGGGTTTCAGCTCGCCGCCGGTCAGCGTGTTGTCGTTGCCGGGCTGGCCGCGAAACTGCACGCACGCCGTGATGAAGCGCTCCATCGCGTAGCGGTCGGGCGGCTGCACATCGGCTTCGTAGACGTCGACGCCGGCCGCCGCGAGGCGCTTCTGGAGCCCGGACAGGTGGCGGTAGCGCCGGCAATAGAGGCCGACGACCGGGCGCTGGCTGAAATCGCGCAACGCGAGCGGGCGCAGTTCTGCATCGCGTTCGCCGGCCAGTGCGCGTTCGGCGAGCGCCTGCTGTTCGGCTGGAATGAACGCGACGGCTTCCTGCGGGCGCAACCGCACGCGGCGCGGACCGTGCTCGGTTGCCAGCCAGAACTCGATCTCGATACCGGTCGCGGTGTCCCGCCAGTGGCGGGTGAGGATGAAACCCTGCTCGAACGCCGTCAAAACGCTTGCTCGTCGTGAATGCTCAGGCGGCGGATTTTAGCGCTTGGGCGGGGTCCGTGCCGATGGCGGGCGCATATGGCATCAGGTGGCAGGAGCCGCTGTGCGCCGCGCCATCCTGTGTGTGCCGCATCGGTTGAGGGCTGGGCGTCGAATCTTCGCGCGCGGGAGGGGCGATCCCTTGTTCCGAATGGGCGCGCGGTTGCTGCGCTCGATCGCAGCGCGCCGGCAATCAGCGGTGCCCAATTCGTTCCCGTGACCGGCTACTGGCTGGCACTGTAGAACATTGCCCGACTCGAAACCTGTGCCGGGGACCGGACTCGAACCGGCACCCTCAAACATGCCCCTCATGCTCGATCGCCCCACCGCGCCCCGCCCGTGCCGCAACCATCACCGGCGCCCCTGAAACCCTGGCCGCCCGCCGCGCCCACATCGCCGTCAGAATCGGCACGAGTATCGCCGTAACGAGACAAGCAGTCGCGACGATCGCCGTTGCAGCCGGCACCATCGGTTTGAACTTCGGAATCATCTCGCCGATGATCGCCGGGTTCGCGACCGCGGCGCCGGCCGTCGACGACGCGGCGAGCCCGGCCGTGCCGTTGCCGCCGCCGAGGAATTTGTCCGCAAAGATCAGCGGCACCCCCGTCACGACGATCACCGCGAGCCCGAGCGCGATGCCCGGCAGCCCGCTTTTCGCGATCACGTTGAGATCGATGCCGTTGCCGAGCGCGAAGCCGAAGAACGGAATCAGCGGATGCACGCAGCGCCCGAACAGCTCGCGCAGGTCCGCATCGAGATTGCCGAGCGTGAAGCCGATCAGGAACGGCAGCACCGCGCCGACGAACAGCCGCGTCTCGAACACCGCGACACCGGCCGCGCCGAGAATCAGCATGCTGACGAGCGGCCCCGATTCGATCGACATCAGCACGAACGCGCCGGCTTCCTCCTTGCTGCCGTACTGCTGCATCACGGCCGCATAGAGGCCGCCGTTGGTCATGTCCATCGACGTCGTGATCGCGAGCAGCGACAGGCCCGCGAACAGGCCAGTCCGGATGCCGTCGTCGGGGATGAACCGCGCGGCGATCAACGTCGCGAGCCACGCGACCACGATCTTGGTCGCGAGCAGCGTGCCCGATTTGCGCAGCACGACGCCCGTCGCGCGCAGGTTGATCGTCGCGCCCATGCAGAAGAACCACACGGCGAGGATCGGCACCGTGCCCGCGATCAGGCCGTTGGTGAACGAGCCGAAATACTTCCCGGCGTTCGGTGCGAACGTATGCACGCACGCGCCGAGCAGCATCGGGACCAGCATGAGCCCGCCGGGAATGCGGTCGATGGCCTGTTTCAGCTTCACGTCTCCTCCGTGGACGTCGATGCGTCCTGTTGTCGAATGATGTCTGCCGACTGACTATAGGACATGATTCGGAACGTCGGTCCGTTTTTATGATTTTGTCGGGTAGTCGTATACCCGTAACTTCATAAATTGCTGATCAGAATGGGATTAATGGTCCCGCAGCGCGATGCAAAGAATTCGGTTCGTCGTTCCGAATCTGAAAAATTTGTGCTTCAATTCATCGTATGACCACCGGCCGCACAGGCATCGGCGGCGTGTCCATCCCCCATGGAGAAGCGGCATGGAAGTGCGGCAAGGCATCCACAGCGAACACGCGAAAGCGCTCGACACCGCCGGCCTGCGCCGGCATTTCCTGGTGGAGAACGTATTCGTACCGGACGCGCTGTCGCTCACCTACAGCCATATCGACCGCATCATCGTCGGCGGCGCGTGGCCGGCCGCGCGGCCGGTCGAGGTGCCCGCATCGCTCGGCGCCGCGATGGGCGTGAGCCATCTGCTGGAGCGGCGCGAACTGGGCGCGATCAACATCGGCGGGCCCGGCTGGGTCGAGGTCGACGGGCAGCGTCACGTGGTAGGTACCGAGGAGGCGATCTACATCGGGCAAGGCGGGCAGGGCGTCGTGTTCGGCAGTGACGATCGCGCGCATCCCGCGAAGTTCTACGTGAACTGCGCGCCTGCACACACCGCCTATCCGACGCGCACCGTCACGCTCGCGCAGGCGTCGCCCGAAACGCTCGGCGATGCGTCGACGAGCAACCGCCGCACGATCTACAAGTTCATCGTGCCCGACGTGCTGCCCACGTGCCAGCTGTCGATGGGGATGACGAAGCTCGAGCCGGGCAGCTTGTGGAACACGATGCCGTGCCATACGCACGAGCGCCGGATGGAGGTGTATTTCTACTTCAACCTTGCCGACGATGCGGCCGTGTTCCACATGCTCGGCGAGCCGCAGGAAACGCGCCACGTGGTCGTGCACAACGAGCAGGCGGTGATCTCGCCGAGCTGGTCGATCCACTCGGGTGTCGGCACGAAGGCGTACACGTTCATCTGGGGGATGGTCGGCGAGAACCAGGTGTTCAAGGACATGGACCACATCGCCGTCGCCGATCTGCGCTGACACCATGAAACGCGACAACCCCGATCTTCCTTCCGCCGACGCGCGTTCCGCGCTCGCTGCCTTGTTCGACCTGACCGGCAAGGTCGCGATCGTCACCGGTTGCAACACGGGGCTCGGCGCGGCGATGGCTGTCGCGCTCGCGTCGGCCGGCTGCGACATCGTCGGCGCGAACCGCTCGGCGCCGGATGCGACGTCGGCACGTGTCGCCGCGGCCGGGCGGCGCTTCGTCGACGTGCGCGCGGACCTGTCGACGCTCGAGCCGGTCGAGCGGATCGTCGGCGGCGCGGTCGATGCGTTCGGTCACGTCGACATCCTCGTCAACAACGCGGGCATGATCCGCCGCTGCGATGCGCTCGACTTCACCGAGGCCGACTGGGATTCTGTCGTCGACGTGAACCTGAAGAGCGTGTTCTTCCTGTCGCAGGCGGTTGGGCGGCAAATGGTGCGGCAGGGGCGCGGCGGCAAGATCGTGAACATCGCGTCGATGCTGTCGTTCCAGGGCGGCATTCGTGTACCGTCGTACACGGCGTCGAAGAGTGGCGTGCTCGGCCTCACGCGCTTGCTCGCGAACGAATGGGCGGCGCGCGGCATCAACGTGAACGCGATCGCGCCCGGCTACATGGAGACCGACAACACCGCGCAGTTGCGCGAGGACACTCGGCGCAGCGACGAAATCCTCGGCCGCATCCCGGCCGGCCGCTGGGGCGTGCCCGACGATCTCGCGGGCGCGGCCGTGTTCCTCGCATCGCGTGCGTCGGACTACGTGCACGGCCACACGCTTGCCGTCGACGGCGGGTGGCTCGCGCGCTGACCGTATCGCGTGGCGGACGCGTTATGCTCTCCCGTTTCGCATCTCATGGGTTCACGGACATGACAGCAACGCCCAGGCAGCGCAAGCGCGATCAGGCGAACATGGCACCGCAGGCCGACCCGTCGGCGGCCGGCACCGCGGAGAAGGCCGATTCGGTCGCGGCCGTCGGGAAGGTCTTCACGATCCTCGCGGCGCTCGGCGATCGCCGCGAGATCGGCATCAGCGAGCTGTCGCAGCAGCTCGGCATGTCGAAGACGACGGTCCATCGCTTCCTGCAGACGCTCAAGACGCTCGGTTATGTCGCGCAGGAAGGCGAGACCGACCGCTACCGGCTGACGATCCGGCTGTTCGAGCTCGGCAGCAAGGCGCTGGAGAGCGTGGACCTCGTGCGCGAGGCCGATCTCGAGATGCGCCGCATCGGGCAGCTGACGCGCGAAGCCGTGCACCTCGGCGCGTTCGACGAGGACGCGATCATCTACATCCACAAGATCGACGCCGAATACGGGCTTCGCATGCAGTCGCGGATCGGCCGGCGCAATCCGCTCTACAGCACGGCGATCGGCAAGGTGCTGCTCGCGTGGATGTCGCCCGACGACGCGCGCGCGGTGCTGGCCGGCATCGAGTTCAGGAAGTCGACCGCGAAGACGCTGTCGTCGGCGGACGCGGTGATGAGCATCCTGCCGCACGTGCGGCAGCAGGGCTACGGCGAGGACAACGAAGAACAGGAGGACGGCCTGATGTGTCTCGCCGTGCCCGTGTTCGATCGTTTCGGCCGCGTGATCGCGGGGCTGTCGATTTCGTTTCCGACGATGCGCTGCGGCGCGGATACGAAGGCGCATTACATCGCACTGCTGAAGGGGGCCGGGCGAGCCCTTTCGGAACGACTCGGGCATCGCCCGGAAGCGGCCGACATCGAGCCGGCGGCGGTCGCGCGGGATTGAGCGTTCGAGGTGCGCGCGAGATGGCCGCACACCCCGGCGGCAACGCCGCTACACCCACGCGCAATCGCGCCTCAGGTTCTCTGCCCGCTGCGGCCACTGATACAGGTAGCCTTGCGCATACTGAATTCCGATCGCCTCCAGCGCGCAATGCTGCGCTTCGGTCTCCACGCCTTCGGCGATGATCTTCAAGCCGTAGTAATGCGCGACGGCGGCGATACCCTCGATCAGCCCTGCGCCGCCATCGCTCAGTCGGGCGATGAACTGGCGATCGATCTTCACGTAGTCGAACGGAAAGCGCGACAGCATGTCGAGATTGCTGTGATTGGTGCCGAAATCGTCGATCGCGAACTTCACGCCTTTCGACCGGAGTGCATGGAATATCGCGGTGGTCCGTGCGTTTTTTTCGAGCAGGACGCGCTCGGTGACTTCGAGCACCAGCGTAAAGCCGGGCGGCAGCGAACGGATTGCTTCGTCGACGACGGACACGAACCGCGTGCGTTCGAGATCCCTTGGCGAGACGTTCACGGCGATGCGCAGCGGCACGGACGGCGTCAGCGCGGTCAATTCGGACACGGCCGTGCGCAGCACGAATTCGGTCACCTTCGGCAGGATCGTGCTCGATTCCACCTGCGGGACGAACACGGCCGGACTGATTGGCCCCCATTTCGGATGGTGCCAGCGCAGCAATGCCTCGACGCCGACCGTCCTGCACGTCCGGACATCGACGATCGGCTGGTATACGACATGGAACTCGTTGCGCCTGAGCGCATGGCGAACGGCCTTCAGCAGCAGCCGCCGCGGCGCCATCGCCAGCAGGTAGGCGGCTATCACGAGGCCATCCGCGAGCAGCGCGATCGTCATGCAGATCAGCCAATAGCGGCGCTGAACCTGCGACGCGTATTGCGTCGACGCGGCGACCGACACCGCGAAAGGCCAGCGGTGCGATGCGATCGCGCTGCCGCCTGCGGGGCCCGGCTCCGATTCCGGCGTGAACCTCCCGTGCTCGTCGAGACGGCCCGAACCCGCGATCGACAGCGTGGCGGTTTCCGCGCCGAATCGGGCGCTGTGCGCGAGCGCGTCGGCCACGTAGTCGCCCTCGATCAGGTAGAGGACGCCCGCGCCGCGCGCGGTGGCGCGAAACACGGACAGCACTGGAATGCCGTGCTGAAACGGCGTCTGGCGCAGCAGCGTGACGATCGTCGATCCCGGCTCCGGCTCGCGCGTGTACGCGTCGAGCGGCACGTCGATCGCGCCGAGCGCCGACGAACACGTGACGCGGCCGTGGTTCACCAACCCGACGGCACGCAGGTAGCGCAGGCGAGTGCCCACTTCGGCCAGCGTCCGGAAGATCGTCGAGCATCGCCGCCCGACGAGCGCGGTCAGCTCGTCCGCGTGTCGCTGCTGAACGCCATCCAGGATGCGGTCCACCGATGCGACGATGTCGTTCGCGACGACGCGTTCATGCGCGGTGACGGCGTCGCGTGCATAGCGATCGGCGAGCACCATCGCGAATCCGGGCACGAGTACGCAAACGATTACCGCAACGAAAAAGGCAACCCGCGGCCACGCACCGCTGCGCTGGAAAACTGGCTTCGAGTCTGGCGTGAGCGCCGACATTCCCGCGGTTGCCTTTGGTGTTGTTCGCATGGAGAGGCAAGTCGAACCGGTCGATGCGCAAACGGCGAGCATGCGTCATGCCTGGTTCGGCAATACGGCGCGCGCGCCGATATCGCGATGCCAATCGATTCAACGGTCGCGACGGTCATGGGCGGCACCGTCGCGATCGGCCATTCATCCGGAGGCTCGCTTTCATAACATGTGCATGTTGCGCATGTATTTAGGCGTAGCACACCAAAAAAAACCCCAGCCGCAGGGTCGTGCGGCCGGGATGAAAGACACCTTCTCTTGGCACGAGGATGGTGCGCGGCAAGTATAAGGTGTGATGCTGGATTACGAAATATTGTTATTTAACGATTGGTGCAGTTTTGTGATTGCATCTCGACAGGAAATATTTTTGCAAGGTACCGCTTTCGGCGATTCGCGGCTGGTGCGCGGGCGGCCGCTGCACGGTCCGGTTGCACGTCATGCTGGAGTTTCGCGATGGAAGAAGAATCCGTGCCGACGGTCATCGTGATCGATGGCGCAGCGGTGGCTGACGGCGGCTCGCTGTGGATCCAGATTTCAGTGAACGGACAGATCTGCAACTACGGGCTCGATCGCGCACTCGCGTCGCGCGGCACGCCGCGCTATGACGCGATCAGCGGGGCAAACGGACTGCTTTCGAAAGGAGAACGACAGGAATTGCTGTCGCTGCTGGAGCGCATTACCGACTCCGGTGCGTGGGCCGGTATCGCGGGCACGTTCATGCAGGTGCTGAAGCAGTCTGCCGTTGAATGATCGATGTGGCGCCGATACGTCGCACCGGCCGCGATTCAGAAATCGTTGCGCATCTTGTGAAGCAGGTCGCCGGGCGACTGGTGCGTGTCGACCGCGTTGAGCACATCGGTCAGGAACCATGGCAGGTTCAGTTGCGTATCGGAATCGCCGACGCACACGCGGATCGGCGGCGCCTTTGACGGGGAGCGGGCGTCATGCGTGGCGTCCCGCGACGGGACGCAATTTTTCGCATGCGCTTGAACTGGAACCGGCGCGTCGGCGCCGGATGACGGTGCACCGGCGGCTGCCGGCAAGCTGACGGCGGCAAGCAGGGTCAGGACAGCGAAAGCGGCAACGCGTTTCATGGGAATCTCCGGCGATGCAGGTTCGACCGCGCGAGCGGGCGCGAGTTCGTTGATGCCATGGCGACTCATCCGCTCATCCGCCCGCGCCGGTTGCCGGTTGTGCCATTGCGGTGGCGGATTCTCCCGGCGGTTGATGGTTTGCGACGACGGCACGCGGCAACACGCATCCGGCGTCGGCCGGCGAAATCGGCCTGCTGACGTTCAAACGCAGGAACACCGGGAAGGGCAAGGAGCGGATCGAGGTGTTGCTGCTCGAGCCGCAAGCTGCCGGCAGGCATCCGGGCGCGCGGCTTGCGTGATCCGCGCCGCGCGTCACGTCACTGATACCCGTAACACCGCTTCAATCCCGCGTAGTCATAGAAGTGGCTCGCCGGCGCGATTTTCGCGCTGTCGCACGCAGCCTGGAAATCCGTCTCGCGCTCGTTGTACAGCATCTTCACGATGAGCCGCGACCCGTTGCGATAGACATCCCACTGCATGTTCGCGGCCATCGGCGACACCTGGTCGCCGCGCCACGGGTTGTTCGCATACGTGTAGGTCTGCGCCTGCGGCGTCGGCACGAACACGTTCTTCAGGTTCATGATCGACGCGAACGGAATCACGATCTCCGCATGCGTGAAGCGCAGCTTCGCGGCGCGGGTCAGGTCGCCGCGCGCGATCGCGTCGACTTCGCCGAAGAAGTCGTCCTGCAGCACTTTCGCCATCCGGTACGTGACGGGGTTCGCCTCCTGGATGCCGGGCCCCTTCTGATAGTAGTCCTCGGCATCCTGCAGGTAGGCCAGATACTGCGCCTGCTCCGCGCCGATGTATTTCTCCATCGTGACGCCGCCGGTTTCCGCCGTCATCGCGGGCGCGACCTGCAGCAGGTTGTACAGCACGTTCACCGCATCGACGGCCGTCGCGATCTTCGTCTTGCCGTCGCCCTTCAGCGTGTTGGTGAACTTGCCGTCCGCCGACGTGAACGCATAGGTTCCCGTGTTCGCGAACGTGTAGCCGTCGGCGCCGAGCTTCGCGATGAAGGCCGGCGACACGAGCGCGGACAGCACCGTTTGCGCGACGTCGGCCGTCTGCGGTGCGCCCTTGATTGCCTTCAGCTTCGCGGCCACCGTCGCGTCGTTCGCGTAGGCCTGGTAGGTTTGGCTCGCCTGATAGGTCGCGTAGTACGGATCGCTCGTATCGGTCACGAGATCGGTGGCCGGCTTCAGCGAATGGAAATACAGCAGGAAGCGGTTGGTGCCGGCCGGCTGTGCGGCCGGTGCGTTCGCCGGATAGCCGGACGGTGCGGCCGGCAGCGTGATCGCCGAGGCCACCGCCGGCTGCGCGGCGACGAGCGCCGCTGAGAAATATGTCGAGCTGTCGACCGCGCGATCCTGGCCCGAGTTGACGACGACGACCTGCCGGTTGCTCGCCGAGAACAGCGCGGGCAGCCGCTGTGCGAGCCGTGCGGCGAGCTGCTGATGCTCGCGGATGCCGGTTTGCGTGAGGTTGCCGTATCCGGGCGTCGAGATGCCAGGCACACCGTAACCGAGCAGTGCATTGGCTTTCATCATCGCGTACGTATCGGCCTTGAGCTGCGCGCCGAGCGCGGTCAGCGCACCGTCGGCCTCGGCCTTGACCAGCATCGCGTAGATTGCGCCGTCGTACTTGAAGCCCGACAGCCCGCGCGAGCCGTGGCGTGCGACGAGTTCGGCATAGACGGGTGTGTAGCCGGCAGGCGGCGCTTCGTACGTCGCGGCGTCCTGCTGCGGACGGTACGGCGTCTTCGTCTGGTAGTAGGTCGCGGGAGCTGGTGTCGGCGTAGGCTGAGGTTGCGGTTGCGGTGCGGGCGTCGAGCCGCTGTTGTCGGCCGACGTGGCGGGCGGCGTCGAGGTTTCCCCGCCGCAGGCGGCAAGCAGCAGGCAGGCGATCGCGAGGGCGGCGGTGTGGGTCGGGCGTGTCATCGTGGCGTGCAACGGGCGGAACGATGCGGTATCGCGTCGTCCCGCCTCCGGGAGAGATGGGTCAAGCCCGGAAGTGTTGCAAGCGACTTTGACAGCAGAATGTCAGGATTCGGTCGGGCATTCGTCGGAATGCGGCCCGATCGAGGCTGGCCGGCCGCCGCCGGCCCGCGTACCGGCGTTCAGTGCAGGCCGGCCGATGCGATCGAGCGCACCGTATCGGTGATGTTCACGCAGCGCGACAGGCCGAAATGCTCGGCTTCGCGGCGTTCCGGTTCGCTGCTTGCAATCGCCACTGCACGTTCGCGCGGCACGCCGAGCGCTTGAAGCGCAACGTCGAACGGATGCCGGTTTGATCCGGAGTCCTGCTGATTTGAGTCCGTGACCACGACCGAGAAGCGGTCGAGGTTCGCGCGGCCGAACTGGCCTTCGAACATGTCGCTGAGCCGTGCGGCCGGCAGCGTCGTGACGAGACCGAGCCGATATCCTTCTTCCGACGCACGGTCGAGCCACTGGATGATCGCGTCGCGCTGATGGCGCGCTTCGTGCGAATCCGGTGTTGCTTCGATCTGCGCGAATGCAGCGTCGAGACGTGTGACGATGGCTTCGATAACCACGGTGATTCCTCTTCAGAAACGTGATGATCCGTTCGCCGACGGGAATGCCACCCACCTTAGCGTCGATCCGGAAAACGCGACAAATTAATATTTTTATCAGACTCATACGATTCGACTAATGAATCGGGTTGTGAGCCAGCGTGGGCGCGGGATGCGTATCGCGCAATGTTTTTTTACGCAATGCATCGTATCGACGGCTTTCAATGTGATGCACCAAACTCGCGCACGTTGCGCATGCACCGATCATATGCATGTGAAAAAAACGGCGTATCGGGCGATGCGCGCCCGATACGCCGTCTTGCGACGCTGCGTGTCGGCCGTCGATCAGTGCAGCTTGATCGACGGCTGGTTGCGGCTTTGCAGCCAGTGGCTCAGCGACTGGAACAGCGCGCGCTTCACGCCGTACACGCTGAACAGGTGCTTGCGGTACAGGAACTTGTACAGGCCGATCGCGGCGAGCCCGTCGACGATCAGCGAGCGCGAACGCACGCCGAGGTCGGCCTGGTACACGGCACCGGTGTGCCCGAGCGACACGACGGTGCCCGCATCGCGGAACGTGAAGCCGGCCACCGGCTTGCCGGCGACGCGGCGCGCGAATGCGTGGACCAGATACACGGCCTGCTGGTGCGCGACCTGCGCGCGCGGCGGCAGGAAGCCGCTCGCACCGGCGGACGGGCACGCGGCGCAATCGCCGAACGCATACACGTGCGGATCGTCGGGCGTCTGCAGCGTGTCGGTCACGATCACCTGGTTCGAGCGATTGAGCGCGATGTCGCCGATCTCCCGCAGGATCGCGGGGCCCGCGACGCCGGCCGCCCAGATCGTGATGTCGCTCGCGAGCCGTTCGCCCGTCGCGGTCGTCACGGCATCGGCGCTCACTTCCGCCACGCGTGTATCGGTCAGCACGTCGACGTTCAGCGTGCGAAGCTGCGCATGCATCTTCGCGGACAGCCGCGCGTCGAGCGCCGGCAGGATGCGCGGACCGCCTTCGATCAGCCGGATGTGCACGTCGCGCGCGGACACCAGCGCCTTGAAGCGGTACGTCGTCAGTTGCTGGATCGCGTGCCGCAGCGCGGCGGCCAGCTCGACGCCCGTTGCGCCCGCACCGATCACGTTGATGCAGATCGGCGCCGCGCGCTTCGCCGGATGCTGCTCGGCCTGATGATTCGCCTTCGTGCAGGCTGCGAGAAACTTGCGGCGGAAATCCTCGGCCTGATCGAGGTTTTCGAGCGGCAGCGCATGGCGTGCCGCGCCCGGCACGTTGAAGAAGTTCGTCACGCTGCCGACCGCCAGCACGAGATCGTCATAACCGAGCTCGCGCTGCGGCAGGATTTCCGTGCCGTCCGCGTCCTGCACGGCGGCGATCGTCGCCGTGCGTGCGGCGCGGTCGACCTGCTGCAGCGCGCCCTGCACGAAGCGGAAGCCGTGGCGCTTCGCCTGCGCCGCGTATTCGATCGTGTGGGATGCCGGGTCGCGATGGCCCGACGCGGCTTCGTGAAGCAGCGGCTTCCAGAAGTGCGTCGGGTAGCGGTCGACGAGCACGACTTCGGCTTGCCCGCGCCGTCCGACCGTATCGCCGAGACGCGTGGCGAGCTGCAGGCCGCCGGCGCCGCCGCCGACGATCACGATGCGCGGCATGCGCGGCGCGCGGTCCGTTGCAAGGTTGGGCGTGATGTTGTCCATGTTGGGCTCCCGCTGATGACGATTCGGATGACATTGCTCAAGAACCGACGATATAGTTTCGAACCCACTCGAACAATTTAATGTTTATAAGCGACTCATATGTATTCACTTATAGGAAAGACCGCGACGTTCCGGCAGCTGAAGGCGCTGGACATGATTGCGCGGCTCGGCAGCGTGTCGCGCGCGGCCGAGGAGCTGAACCTGACGCAGCCGGCCGTGTCGCTGCAGGTTCGCCTGCTCGAGGAGGCCGTGGGCGCCGCGTTGCTGCAGCGAGTGGGGCGCGGCGTGCAGTTGACCGCGGCCGGCGAGATCGTGTCGCGCTATGCGCGCGAGATCCTGCATCTGTGGAGCGAGGCCGGCGACGAAGTGGCCGCGCTGACGGGCGATCTCGGCGGCACGCTGCGGATCGGCGCGATCACGACGGCCGAATACCTGATCCCGCCGCTGCTCGTCAAATTCACCGCGACGCGCCCGCATGTGAAGACGTATTTCAAGGTCGGCAACCGCGACGACATCATCCGTATGCTCGCGACACATGAAATCGATCTCGCGGTGATGGGCAGCGCGCCGAAGGAGCTGCGCACGCACGCGGTCGAGTTCGCGAAGCATCCGATGGTGTTCGTCGCGGCGCCCGGCCATCCGCTGATGCAGCGCAAGCGCGTCGCGCTGAAGGATCTCGAATCCGCGCACCTGCTTGTGCGCGAACGCGGCGCGGGCACGCGCTCGACCGTCGAGAGCCTGTTCAAGACGGCCGGCTTCCGCTTCCATGTGGGGTCCGAATTGTCGAGCAACGAGGCGATCAAGCAGATGGCCGAAGCGGGGCTCGGCATCGCGTTCCTGTCGTTGCACGCGTGTGCGCTCGAACTGCGCACGGGACTGCTCGGGCAGCTGCCGTTCCCCGGCAACCCGATCGAGCGCGAATGGTATGTCGTCACGCTCGCCGACCGGCGGATCTCGCAGGTGACGGGGCTGTTTCGCGACTTCCTGATCAAGCAGGGCGCGCCGGTGATCGACGGCGCGACGGCGGCGCCGCACGAGCGGCGGCGCAAGTAGGTGGATGACGTCGGCCGGGCGATTAGAGGAGCCCGAAGTCGTCGTTGCTGTCGGGAATCGACGCGAGCAGCCGTTCGAGCCGATACCAGCCGACGATGCGCAGGCACCACGCGGCGACGGTGATCCGGTCGTTGCGAGCGTCGGGGCGGGACGGAAGGCCGGCGGCGCGGGACGGCGAGCGGGCGACGAACGCCGCGCATTGCGGGCAGTAATGGGGCATGACGGGCTCCGTAGGTGTCGGATGGGGCGATCGTAAGCGGCGGGGTGCCCGCCGGCGCTCACGTAAGGATCGGCTTGAGCAGAAACGGATGATCTTTTTCTGTCGGCCCGGATACGGCCTCCGCAGGCCCGGCACGCCGCCCGAAAACGCGTCACAATGCGCGTTCGACACACGATCTGGTGGAGCCAAGCCATGAGCGATCCGATTCTCGCCGCGCCGCCGGACAACGGCGTGCCGGTCAGCCTGCGTTCCAGCCGCGGGCTCGGCTGGCGGGGTTTCGGCGCGGCGCTGCTCGACATTCGCGCCGGCACGTACCGGATTCCGGCGGCCGACCATCACCGCATCGGCGTGCATATCGGCGGCCCCGTTCGTGCGGACTGCGTGTGCGACGGCGAGCGCGTGTCGCGCATCCAGGCGCATGGCGACGTCGACGTGATTCCGGCCGGCCTGCCCGGCCAGTGGACCGACAGCGCCGACTGCCGGATCCTGCACATCATGCTCAGCGACACGTTCGTGCGGCGGACCTTCGAGCATCTGGAGCTGAAGCCGTCGCAGGCGCAGATCCGCCGCCGGCTGCAAGTGCGCGACCCGCGCCTGCAGCACATCGCGTGGGCGATGGCCGCGGAACTCGAAGCGGAAGACGCGTCGGATCCGCTTTATGCGGAAAGCCTGTGCACGGCGCTCGTCACGCGGCTGGTCGACAGCCAGCCGGCGTTCCGCGAGCGCCGGCGTACGCTCGCACCGAAGGCGGCAGCGCGCGTGATCGATTATGTCGAAGCGAACCTCGACCGACGCCTGACGCTTGCCGAACTCGCGGCGCTCGTCGCGATCAGCGTGCCGCATTTCAAGGTGCTGTTCCGCGAAACGCTCGGGATGCCTGTGCACCAGTACGTCGTGCGGCGCCGGGTCGAGCGTGCGAAGGCGCTGCTGCTCGAAGGCCGGCTCAGCATCAGCCAGATTGCGCTCGAAGCGGGGTTCGCGCACCAGAGCCACATGGCGAACTGGATGAACCGCGTGCTTGGTGCGACGCCGACGGAGATCGCGCGATCGGGGGCGCGTGGGGGGCTGCGGCTGGCTTTCGACGGCGACGGAAATCAGGCATAACGAAGCCGTTGAGCGCAGGCAAGGCGCTGCTCAGGCTGCTTCAATTCGAGCAGCGACACCAGGTTATGGCCCCGGGGCAATTGTCCAACTGCTTGTTGGACGATTGCCGCGTCCGGCCAGGCGTCGGCGAATGAGCGCATGGACATCAGGTCGGCGCGGGAAGATCCCTTCATACCCGGAAGGGCCGTCTTGAGCGCGTGCGCCAGTCGCTCGATAACCTTGCTCTGCCTGCCGCCACCGGCTGTCACGGCCGGTCTGCCAGTAGAGCAGTACCAGTTCGCGATTGATGGCCCGTGCGGCACGTTGCCGGGCACTAGTTGAATCGTTCATCCTTTCCTGTCCGAATCATCCGTCCGTGCGCGCCGTCACGGCCGCGCATGCCGACAATCACCACACCATCATCCCCCCAGGAGCAGATCGTGTTCGTGATCTTCGGTGCATCAGGCAACGTCGGCCTGTCGACCGTAACAACCTTGCGCAACGCAGGCCATCCCGTGCGCGCGGTGCTGCGCGACGCACGCCATCGTGAACGCTTCGCGCAGCTCGGGTGCGACGTGGCGATCGCGCCGCTGACGGACGCGAGCGCGATCGCGTCGGCGATCGACGGCGCGCGGGCCGTGCAGATCCTGTGCCCGGTGCCCGTCGCCGACCCCGATCCGGCCGCGACGATGGAGCGGACGATCGACGTCGCGACCGCCGCGCTCGCCGCGAACCCGCCGCCGGCGCTGCTCGCGCTGTCGGACTACGGCGCGGAGCTCGACGGCAATACGGGTATCACGCGTCTCTTTCATCACTTGGAGGAACGGCTCAAGACGATCCCGACGCAGCTGACGCTGCTGCGTTCGGCCGAGCATCTGCAGAACTGGATGCGGGTCCTGCCGGTCGCGCTCGGCACTGGTGTGCTGCCGAGCTTTCATCATCCGGTGGCCAAGGTGTTTCCGACGGTCTGGGCGCCCGATGTGGGCGTCGTCGCGGCGCGGCTGCTGCTCGATGCGCCCGAAGGCGGTAACGGGCCTCGCATCGTCAGCATCGAAGGGCCGCGGCGGGTGAGCGTGACGGCGATCGCGGATACGCTCGGCGCGGCGGCCGGCCGCGCGATCGTCGCGCACGAGCTGCCGCGCGACACGTGGAATGCGACGCTGCTGCGCGCGGGACTCAGCGAACGCCATGCACAATTGATCGTCGATCTGTATGACGTGCACAACGCCGGGCAGATCGACGTCGAGGCGGGTGTGTCGGAGCGGCTTTACGGCACCACGACGCTGGTGGACGCGCTCGCGCAACTGGTGCGCCAGCACGCGCGGTGATCGACGCGGCGGCGAGCGGTGTGCACGACGGGCGCAACGTGCATCACGCTTGCCGCCGCACCTTGTTCAGCATCGCATACGAAAGCGATCCGATCACGATCCCCCAGAACGCGGATCCGAGCCCGAGCCACGTCATCCCCGATGCGGTTGCGAGGAACGTGATCACCGATGCTTCGCGGTGGTTCTCGTCCTCGAAGATCCCGTGCACGTTCGCGCCGATCGCACCGATCAGCGCGAGCCCCGCGAGGATCGCGACGAACGCCTTCGGCAACGCGAAGAACACCGTGACGATCGTGCCCGCGAAGAGCCCGCCGATCAGGTAGAACGCGCCGTTCGCGAGCCCGGCGATGTATCGCCGGTCCGGATCCTCGTGCGCGTCCTTGCCCGTGCAGAGCGCCGCGGTGATCGCCGCGACGACGATCGTGATCCCGCCGAAGCATGCGACGACGAGCGACACCACGCTGGTCGCGGTGATGATCGGGCGCGCGGGCGTGTGGTATCCCGACACGCGCAGGATCGTCATCCCCGGCAGGAACTGGCCGGTGAGGCTGACGACGACGAGCGGCAGCGCGAGGCTGAGCGTCGTGCCGAGCGTCCATTCGGGCGCGATGAAGATCGGCTGCGCGATGCTCGGCGACACGTTGCCGAGATGCGTCATGCCGAGCAGCGTTGCGAGCGCGGCGCCGGTGAGCAGCACGAGCACGATGCTGTAGCGCGGCAGCAGGCGCTTGAAGATCACGTAGGCCGCGATCATCCCGAACGCGAGCGCGGGCTGCTCGGATGCCGCGGCGAACGCATGCGTGCCGAACGGCAGCAGGATGCCGGCCATCATCCCGCACGCGATGCCGCGCGGAATGTGGCGCACGAGCCGGTCGAAATAGCCGGTGACGCCGATCAGCAGGATGATCAGCGCGGCCGTGATGTACGCGCCGACGGCCTGGTTGAGCGTCAGTTGCGGAAACAGTCCGACGAGCAGCGCGGTGCCGGGCGCCGACCACGCGGTGATGACCGGCACCTTCAGCTTCCAGCTCGCGAACAGGCCCGATACGCCCGCGCCGATCGAGATCGCCCAGACCCACGACGACACCATCGCATTGGACGCGTGAGCCGCCTGCGCAGCCTGGAAGAAGATCGCGAGCGGGCCCGCGTAGGAAATCAGCACCGCGAGAAAGCCCGCGGTGATCGCGGAAACGGACCAGTCGTTGCCGATCGCGCGGATCGCGCCGGGCGGGGTGTTCGGTTGCATCGTCGTCGGAAAGTGGGGTGCCCGGCCACGGGCGGAGCCGGGGCGAATGGCTTGTTTTGCGAACCCCGGATGACCCGCCATTCTGGGCATTGCCTACGCGATTGGCAATTCGCCGACGCGCCTCTGCCTTGTCGGCATTTCGTAAGAAATCCGCGCCGACGCGAGCGGATCGGCATGGCGTGCGGCCTTGCGCCTGCATCGTCGAATCGGGCGGCTTCACGACAAAGTGCACCTTTGTCGAACGTTACGTGCTGATCTGCAGAACCTTGTCGACCACCGCCACCTTCACCCCGCCACCCGTCGACAGCGACGCCGTGCCCTGATCGAACGGATGCACGGGCGCATCGGTCGGCGTCCACGCATGGCGCGCCAGCAGCTCGCGATATCCGCCGCGGATCACGAAGCCGCCGCATTTCTCTGCATACGCGTCGCGCCGCATCCGGTACGCGCGCGGCAGGTCGTACCACGGCAGCTTCGGCAGATCGTGATGGACGAGATGGTAGTTGTTGTTCAGGTACAGCAGCCGCATCGCGAAGCCGGCTTCGTTGATCGCGATGCGCGCCTTCGGATGTCGCGCGACGCGGTGTTCGTACAGCGAGCGGATCATCGCGAGCGATAGCGCAGGCCACGTGACCGCGAGCAGGTAATACCACCACGGCACGCCGATCGCCCATTGCAGCCACGCGAGCAGCGCGGCCACGCATGCAGCGTGCGTCGCCCACATCGGCAAGTAGCGGAAGTCGCCGCGCCGGAACGCGGCGAACGCATCGGCGAACATCGCAGCGATGGCGAGCGGCGGCCCGACGACGATCCGACCGGCGACGGTCATGCGCGCGACCGTCAGCGCGCGACGCCAGCGCGGCAGCCGCGCCCAGCGTTCGCGCGATACGTAGTTCGTTTCGGGATCGACGCCGGGCACGGTCAGGTCTTCGTCGCGATGATGGTCGAGGTGCGTGTCGCGATACAGCGTGTATGGATACCAGACCGTTAGCGGCGGATAAGCGAGCAGCTTGTTCACGAACGCGGAACGTGTCGGATGGCCGTGCAGCAGCTCGTGCTGCAGCGACAGGTGCCACGCGCCGAGCAGGATCAGCGGCGGCGTCGCGGCCGCGAGCGACAGGTGCTGCGCGCGCACGAGCAGCAGCACGGCGAGCCCGCCGCCGTAGATCGCGGCGATCAGCAGCCAGGTCGGCCACTCGGTGCGGGCGGTGAAGCGCGCGTCGAGTGCGGCAATCGCGCGCGCGTGGTCGACGTCGAAGTATTCGGCCATGGTGCTGAAGCGGGATGGAACGGGGGGCGCAGAGCCGGCCCGGATGCTCGGGTGTCTCGCAGATCACGGTCGGCTTGCCCGGCATTCGCGCGGTAGCGATGCGTGAGCAGGCATGGGGACGTTACCGGGATGGCGCGGCACGACCAACCAATCGATTCGCATTTGCTTATCGTCGCGTGGTCGATAAGCTTTCAGGGCGCGGTGGCGCGTCCGGTACCCGTTTGGGTGCGATCGAACCGGGTTCCACCGCGCCGGCGCCGATGCGTAGAATGCGCGCATGACCCAATGGATCGCAGCACTCCCGATGTACAACGTGACGCCGCGCCACGCCGCGCTGTGGCGCGCGCTGCTGCGCGACGCGCTCGATGCGTTCGAGAACGCAGGCGGGCCGGCGCACGTCGCGCTGCCCGACGAGCCGTTCGACGACCTGCACGCGCTGTGGCGGCGCGACGATCTGCTGCTGTCGCAGACCTGCGGCTATCCGTATCGGATGCTCGGATTGCGCGAGACGGTGCATCTGATCGCGACACCCGTGTTCGATGCCGAAGGCTGCGATGGCGCGCGCTATCGCAGCGTGCTGATCGTGTCGGCGCGCGTGCATGCGGGCGGCGCGACGACGCTCGCCGCCTGTCGCGGACTGCGGGCCGCATTCAACGGCGGGGATTCGCACAGCGGAATGAACGCGTTACGGCATGCGGTTGCGCCGCACGCGCATAACGGAAGATTCTTCGGATCGGTCACGGCGTTCGGCTCGCACCTGAACGTGCTGCGTGCGCTGGCTTCCGGCGATGCCGATTGCGCGGCGATCGACTGCGTGACGTTCGCGTATGTGCGCGATGCGCTGCCCGACTTGCTGGAGGAGATCCGGATCATCGGCACGACGGCATCCGCGCCGGGGTTGCCGTTCATCGCCACGCGGGCGCTGGAAGAAACGCAGGTGGCCGCGTTGCGGGACGCGCTCGATCGCGCGGTCGCGGCCGATGCGGAACGCTCGCGCGTGCTGAGACTGAAGGGATTCGAACGGCTGTTGCCGGACGACTATGAAACGATTGCCCGGTTTGCGTGGAAAGCCGCTGCGCACGGGTATCCGGAACTGGCATGAGGTGCGGGTAGTACAGGGCGGCGCGAAACGGTGAGACCGTCCGCGCCGCTCCCCGTCACTCTTCGTCCATCAACCGGACCTTGACCCGCTTGCCCTTGATCTTCCCAGCATTGAGCTTGCGCAGCGCGTCGTGTGCGACGCCGCGTTCGATCGCGACATAGGTCGAGAACTCGGTCACGTTGATCTTGCCGATCTGCTTGCCGTCGAACCCTGCATCGCCGGTCAGCGCGCCGAGCACGTCGCCCGGGCGGATCTTGTCCTTGCGTCCGCCGAGGATCTGCAGCGTTTCCATCGGCGGCAGCAGCGTGTCGTCGCCGGCCGGCTTCAGCTCGGCGAGCGGATGCCATTCGACGTCGCGCTTCTGCGCCTGCTCGATCGCGCCGACGCGGCCCATCTCGTCCATGCTCGCGAGGCTCAGCGCCCAGCCGTCCTGATCGGCGCGGCCGGTGCGGCCGATGCGGTGCACGTGCACTTCCGGGTCGGGTGTCACGTCGACGTTGATCACCGCTTCGAGCTGCGCGATGTCGAGCCCGCGCGCGGCGACGTCGGTCGCCACCAGCACCGAGCAGCTGCGGTTCGCGAACTGGATCAGCACCTGGTCGCGCTCGCGCTGGTCGAGCTCGCCGTGCAGCGCGAGCGCGTGGAAGCCCTGCGCATGCAGCACGTCGAGCAGGTCGCGGCACTGCTGCTTGGTGTTGCAGAACGCGATCGTGCTCACGGGCCGGTAGTGGTTCAGCAACTGGCCGACCGCGTGCAGCCGCTCGTTCTCGGTCACTTCATAGAAGCGCTGGCGGATCTTGCTGTTGTCGTGACGCTCCTCGAGCTTCACTTCCTTCGGATTGCGCAGGAACTGCTGGCTCAGCTTCACGATGCCGTCCGGATAGGTCGCGGAGAACAGCAGCGTCTGGCGCGTCGCTGGGCACATCCGCGCGACCTTCGCGATGTCGTCGAAGAAGCCCATGTCGAGCATCCGGTCGGCTTCGTCGAGCACCAGCGTGTTCAGCGCGTCGAGCTTCAGGTTGCCGCGATCGAGGTGATCCATGATGCGGCCCGGCGTGCCGACGACGATGTGCGCGCCGTGCTCGAGGCTCTGCGCCTGCGGACGCATCGGCGTGCCGCCGCACAGCGTCAGCACCTTCACGTTTTCCTCGGCGCGCGCGAGGCGGCGGACTTCCTGCGCGACCTGGTCGGCGAGCTCGCGCGTCGGGCACAGGATCATCGCCTGCACGTCGAAGCGGCGCGCGTCGAGGCGCGACAGCAGCGCGAGCGAGAACGCGGCGGTCTTGCCGCTGCCCGTCTTCGCCTGCGCGATCAGGTCCTGGCCGGCCAGTGCGATCGGCAGGCTCGCGGCCTGGATCGGCGTCATGTCGACATAACCGAGCTGCGCGAGGTTGGCGAGCGTGGCAGGCGTCAGCGGCAGCGCGCTGAAGGGCGCTGCGGTCGGTTGGGTCATTCCAGGTCTCCGAGGTAAGGACGGCCTTCCATCTGCTCGTAGACGATCGTGCCGTCGTCGGCTTCGAAGCGTTCGAGATAGTTGCGCGCGCCGCACAGCGGGCAGCGGAACAGCAGCCCCTGGCCTTCGTCCTTGATGACGACGTCGGACGTTTCCCACTGCGTGCCGCAGCTCTGGTTTCTGCAGGTAAACACGGTCTTTCTCCAGCTGAATTCGGTTGGTGGCGCGCCCGGGCGGGCGCGGCAACGGTGTGCGGCGCTCGCGCGGCTCGGGCGCGGGCCGCACCGGCGGTCGCTTGGACTGCGTCGATGCGGATGATGGATCGGGCGGCGACGGGGTCGCGCGTGCCGCAATTCTAGCGGAAGCGGGCGACCGGCAGTGGGCGACGGCTGCGGGCGGCCGGGGTGGGCGACCGGCGTGGGCGACCGGCGTGGGCTGACGGCGTGGACGGCTGGCGCGGGCGTTGCCTCCGGCGCGCGCCATGAAAAATGGCCGCCCCGGAGGGCGGCCATGTCGTGCGGCGAAACGGCACCGCGCGGCGGTCGTACGCGTTACAGCGCCATGTCGGCCGACGCCTTCGCCGGGCGGGCCGGTGCGGCGCCCGTCGCCTGCGACGGCACGTTGACGTCGATCTTCGGCGGCGGCGAGAGCTGCAGCACGTCGCTCGTGTAGGTCCATTCCTCGACGACCTTCGCCGGGCTGTCGTTCAGCTTCGTGCCGTAGCTCGGCACGATCTGGCGGATCTTCTGCTGCCACTCGGGCGTCGCGACCTTGTCCTTGAACACCTTCTTCATCAGGTTCAGCATGATCGGCGCGGCCGTCGACGCGCCCGGCGACGCGCCGAGCAGGCCCGCGATGCTGCCGTCCTGCGAGCTGACGATCTCGGTGCCGAGCTTCAGCACGCCGCCCTTCACCGGGTCGCGCTTGATGATCTGCACGCGCTGGCCGGCCTGCCACAGGCGCCAGTCTTCCTTCTTCGCGTTCGGGAAGTATTCCTTCAGCGCGTTGTAGCGGTCGTCGTCGGTCAGCATCAGTTGGCCGGCGAGGTACTGGACGAGCGGGAATTCGTCGACGCCCACGCGCATCATCGGCGCGACGTTGTGCGTGTTGGTGCTCGTGAGCAGGTCGAAATACGAGCCGTTCTTCAGGAACTTGGTCGAGAACGTCGCGAACGGCCCGAACAGGATGATCTTCTTGCCGTCGATGATTCGCGTGTCGAGGTGCGGCACCGACATCGGCGGCGAGCCGACCGACGCCTTGCCGTATGCCTTCGCGAGGTGCTGCTTCACGACGTCGGGGTTGTCGGTCACGAGGAACGAGCCGCCGACCGGGAACGCGCCGTAGTCCTTCGCTTCGGGGATGCCCGACGCCTGCAGCAGGTGCAGCGCGCCGCCGCCCGCGCCGATGAACACGAACTTCGCGTCGACGGCTTGCGGCGGTTCATCCGAATGCAGCTTGACCCACGACACGTGCCACGTGCCGTCGGCGTTGCGCGAGATCTCGCGCACTTCGCTCGACAGCGACAGCGTGAAGTTCGGCTGCGTCTTCAGGTAGCCGACGAACTGGCGCGTGATCTCGCCGAAGTTCACGTCGGTGCCGATCGGCGTCCACGTCGCGGCAACCTTCTGCTTGCGGTCGCGGCCTTCCATCATCAGCGGCACCCACTGCTTGATCTGGTCGTAGTCTTCCGAATACTGCATGCCGCGGAACAGCGGGCTCGCCTGCAGCGCTTCGTAGCGCTTCTTCAGGAAGCGGACGTTGTCGTCGCCCCACACGAAGCTCATGTGCGGCGTCGAGTTGATGAACGAATGCGGGTTCTTCAGCACGCCCTGCCTGACCTGCCACGCCCAGAACTGGCGCGAGATCTGGAACGACTCGTTGATCTCGACGGCCTTCGAGATGTCGATCTTGCCGTCCGCCTTCTCCGGCGTGTAGTTCAGTTCGGCGAGCGCCGAGTGGCCGGTGCCGGCGTTGTTCCAGCCGTTCGAACTTTCCAGCGCGACGCCGTCGAGTCGCTCGACCATCGTCATCGACCAGTCAGGCTGAAGCTCGTGCAGCCAGACGCCGAGCGTCGAGCTCATGATGCCGCCGCCCACCAGCAGGACGTCGACCTTCTTCGTATCGGCCGCGTGCGCGGACGACGCGGCGACGCACAGCGCGAGCGCCGACAGTATTACCCGTAACGTTTTGATCACAGCAGATCCCTTCTTCAACTTGGATGCATCGGTTTGCCATGCCGCCCGACGAGCGTTTCGATCGCGGCCGATACGCGCATCCGGAGATCCGGATCGCGAATCCGGAATTCCGGATCGGCGCTGCCCGCCGTTGCATTTGCGCACGCGAAGCCGTTGAGGAGGACACCTTCGGATCGGCTTCTTGCGGGCGGGCAATCACCTGCGTCGCGGTGGCGCGCAACGCGCCCGGGCCCCTGCGGCAAGCCTGCGCGGACGACGCTTCAGGCTGCGTGGAAAGAGGCCGCGCGCGACGCGTGTGGCGGGAGCGGGGTGGCAAGGGGCGCGTAATATAACCGATGTCGATTGCCGTGTCGCACGCGAAAAATGTCCTTGTTTTTGTGGGGTTTTTCGCGTGTCCGGGTTTCCGGAATCGGGTTGCGCGACGCCGGAAAACCGGCGGAAATTTGATGGCGTGGCGCGCGCGATTGGCGCGTCGCGTGCCGATGTGAAACGTCGGAATGTCGGTATGTCGATGTGCCGATGCAATGCGCGAGCGCTCGCGCAGCGCTTCGCGCCGACACGTCATTGCATCGCGGCATTGCGCCGCGATCCGCTCACTTCGCCGAAGTGTTCCTGCAGAACTGCTCGTATGCCTGCGCCGAATTCGCGAAGCCCTGTTGCTTCGCAAGTTCCCACGGGCGCTCGCATTGCTGCGTCTGTTCGCACCATGCGTAGCCGGCCGAGCCGATGCAGCCGTGCGCATCGCGATCGCCGCCGACCATCGGCGGTGCGGCCGGCGCCGACGAATCGGCAGGCGCCGACGATTGCGCCGCACAGGCGCTCAATGCGAATGCGCATGCAAGCGCGGCGGCAACCGAGGCGGAGGAAGTGAAACGCTTCATAGGGTAGTGCTCCATGGGATGAGGTTGAGGAAACGGAATGATGGCCCGCGTATTCATCACGCCATTCACGCGTCCGGCACCGGCACGCGCGACGAGAACTTCACCTCGCGCAACGCGAGGCTCGACTGGATCGCCGACACGCCGGCCTGCTTCCTCAGCACACGCTCGACGAATTCCGCATACGCGTCGAGATCGGCCGCGACGACCTGCAGGATGTAGTCGGCCGCGCCGGTGATCTTGTGGCACGACAGCACCTCGTCATGCCGCCGCATCACATCCTCGAAGTGATCCGAATCCTGGCCCGAGTGCATGTTGAACGTCACTTGCACGAACGCGAACACGTTCATTCCGAGCGCGCGCCGGTCGAGATTCGCCTGGTAGCCGGTGATCACCCGTTCGTCCTCGAGCCGCTTGCGGCGGCGCCAGCACGGCGTGACGCTCAGCGACAGCTTTTCGCCGAGCGTCGCGTTCGACAGCGCGCCGTCTTCCTGCAGCAGGCGGAGCATCGCGCGATCGACGCCATCCAGTTCAACCGAAGCGCGATTTTTGCTCATATCCGTGATTCCGTAGACAGTTTTCTCAAAATTGTACGAAACGGGAATGCGAAAAGCAAAGTTATTGCCGGCCGGCGTCAATAGACTGTTGCCACCCCCTCACTGCCATCTCTGCAACGGTCAACCATGCTCACGGTCTACAGCAGCGATCACCACCTGCATCGCGGCGTCGAACTGAAGGACGGCGCGATCACCGAGTCCTTCGAAAACCCCCTGCGCGCCGAAACGGTGCTCGCGCAGGTCCGCGCGGCCGGCCTCGGCGACGTGATCGCGCCGCGCGCGTTCGACCGCGCCAGCTATGCCGGCGCGCACAGCGCGCGCTACGTCGAGTTCCTCGCCGGCGCATGGGGCGAATGGGCCGCGACCGGCCGCACCTGCCAGGCGCTGCCGCTCGTGTGGCCGGTGCGCGCGATGCCGGCGGCCGCGACGTTGCCCGATTTCATCGACGGCAAGCTCGGCTTTTTCGCGATGGACGCCGGCGCGCCGATCAATGCGGGCACGTGGGACGCGGTGAGCGCGAGCGCGAATTCGGCGCTGACCGGCGCCGACCTGCTGTCGAACGGCGGTGCGCGCGCGGCCTTCGCGCTGTGCCGCCCGCCCGGCCACCACGCGGGCCGCGAGTACATGGGCGGCTACTGCTACTTGAACAATGCGGCGATCGCGGCGCAGCACGGCATCGCGAGCGGCGCCGCGCGCGTCGCGGTGCTCGACGTCGATTTTCATCACGGCAACGGCACGCAGGACATCTTCTACGAACGCGCGGACGTGCTGTTCGCGTCGATCCACGGCGAGCCGCACGTGTCGTATCCGTACTTCTCCGGCTACGCGGACGAGCGCGGCGCGGGCGCCGGCGAAGGCTTCAACCTGAACCTGCCGCTGCCGAAGGGCACGCAATGGGACACCTACGCAACCGCGCTCGGCCATGCGGCGGCCGAGATCGTTGCGCATGCACCCGATCTGCTCGTCGTGTCGCTCGGCGTCGACACGTTCGAGCACGATCCGATCAGCCATTTCCGCCTTCGCTCGCCCGACTACCTGCGCATCGGCGAGGCGCTCGCGCGCCTGAACCTGCCGACGCTGTTCGTGATGGAAGGCGGCTACATGGTCGACGAGATCGGCATCAACGCGGTGAACGTACTGCTGGGTTTCGAAGGGCGCGCGTAAGCGCGTGGCATTGCCTTCAACGAACGACGTATCCGAATACGAACGAAGTGCGACAAGGAAGGAGACAAACCATGAATCGATATCACAAGACGGCATTTGCCGCTGCGGCTGCACTGACGTGCGCGGTTGCCGCGTTCCCCGCGCACGCGGACGAGATCGTGCGCATCGGCCACGTCGCGCCGCTGACCGGCGCGATCGCGCACCTCGGCAAGGACAGCGAGAACGGCGCGCGGCTCGCGGTCGAGGAAATCAACGCAAAGGGGCTCGTGATCGACGGCAGGAAAGTCACGCTGCGGCTCGACGCGCAGGACGACGCGGGCGATCCGCGCACCGCGACGCAGGTCGCGCAGCGGCTCGTCGACGACAAGGTCGTCGGCGTCGTCGGCCATCACAACTCGGGCACGTCGATTCCGGCGTCGCGCGTGTACCGCGACGGCGGCGTCGTGCAGATCTCGCAGGCGGCGACCAATCCGACGTACACGCAGCAGGGCTTCAAGACGACGTATCGCGTCGTCGCGACCGATGCGCAGCAGGGGCCGGCGCTCGCGATGTACGCGGCAAAGAACATGGGCATCAGGACGGTGGCCGTGGTCGACGATTCGACCGCGTACGGGCAGGGCCTCGCGACCGAGTTCGAGAAGGCCGCGAAGGCGGCCGGCATGAAGGTCGTGTCGCGCGATGCGACGAACGACAAGGCAATCGACTTTCGCGCGATCCTCACGAAGATCAAGGGCGCGAACCCGGACGCGATCATGTACGGCGGGATGGACGCGACGGGCGGGCCGCTCGCGAAGCAGGCGCGCCAGCTCGGCATGCGCGCGAAGATCCTCGCCGGCGACGGCGTGTGCTCGACCGACCTGCCGAAGCTCGCGGGCCCGGCGTCCGACAACGTCGTGTGCTCCGAAGCCGGCATCGCGCTCGAGAAAATGCCGGGCGGCGCGGCGTTCGCGAAGCGCTACGAAGCGCGTTACCACCAGCCGATGCAGGTGTATGCGCCGTTCTCGTACGACGCGGTGTACATCATCGTCGACGCGATGAAGCGCGCGAACTCGACCGATCCGGCGAAGGTGCTGGCCGCGATGCCGGCCACCGACTATCGCGGCGTGATTGGCGAAACGAGCTTCACGCCGCAGGGCGACTTGAAGCACGGCGCGATCTCGGTGTTCACGTACAGGAGCGGCAAGAAGGCGCTGCTCGATATCGTGAAGATGTGACGACGCAGCCGGGGCGCGCCGCGCGTGATGCGCGGCAACGCGCCCCGACGTCGTTCCGAGTTACGACGCCCGCACGCGCACGCTGTCCGCGCGACGTTCCGCGTCGTGCACGATGTGCAGCTCGCGCGTGCGGATCGGCAGTGCGCAGTCCGCATCGGCGAGCGCCTTGCGCACCTGGCGCGCGAGACGCCAGCGCATCGCCCAGAACTTGTCGGTATGCGTCCAGACACGCATGTTCGCGACGGCCGTGCTGTCGTCGAAGCGCATCACCATCACGTCCGGCGCCGGATCCTGCAGCACGTCGGGATCGGCTTCGGCCAGCGCGCGCAGCGCGTCGAGCGCGCGATCGATATCGTCATGCACGGACACTTCCACTTCGAGATCGAGGCGGCGCGTCGGATTGCGCGTGTAGTTGCGGATCGAGCTGCCCCACAGTGCGCTGTTCGGCACGTATTCGCAGATGCCGTCCGGCTTCGTCAGCCGCGTCATGAACAGGCCGACCTCGTCGACGGTGCCCGCGACGCCCGTGCCGCCGTCGATATAGTCGCCGACCTTGAACGGCCGCAGCAGCAGAAGCATGATGCCGGCCGCGATGTTCTGCATCGTGCCCTGCAGCGCGAGACCGATCGCGAGGCCGGCCGCGCCGAGCACCGCGACGATGCTCGCGGTTTCGATGCCGAGCTGCGACAGCGCGCCGACGATCGCGACGATGCGGACGCCCCACACGGCGACGTCGCAGAGAATCGGCCGCAGCGTGTCGTCGACGCGCTCCTTGTTCGAGAGCAGCCGGTTCAGCCAGTTGCCGATGCGTTTCGACAGCCACCAACCCGCGACGAGTAGCGCAAGGCCCGCGCACAGCTTGATGGAAAGGGTGGACAGCGCGTTCCACAGGAACGTCCAGCGTTCTGGATGAAGATGATCGAGAAACATGACGGGATTCCGGGTTGAAGACACATGGCGCGAGCGCGCCCGCCGTTGTCGGGCAGACTCGCGCTCGCGCCGGCAACCCTCGACTGTACACGGCATGCGATGTTTCGCGCGAATGCATGGGGGCGGACTGCCCCGCGGTCGGACGGTGAAATCGAGATTTCGTTCTAGTACTAATAGGCGCTTCAATAAAATAGGACGTGTCCTATTCAGCCGTTTCAAGCACGCCGATACAATCGGTTTCACGTTGCCGGATCGCGACGCTAGTTCCTCCGCGATACCCGGTTTTTTCCCGATTTTTCATAGATAGCGAGTGACGACGTCATGCGGTTGAACCTGCGTTTCCGTCTCGCACGCGAACAAGGTCAACCCGCCCGACGCGGCGTTCGCTGTTTCCCGATTCGCCGCGCGCTGCTGCGCGGCGTCGTTGCGGCGGCCTGTGCGGCCGGTACGCAGGGTGCGACAGCGCACGCGTTTCACGACGCCGCGCCGTTTACGCCCGTGATGCCGGAAACGGCAGACCTTGTCGACGTGCCTTTTTTCAGTTCCGCCCGGACGACGTGGGGCGGCTTGCGTGCATCGGCGGCAGCGCCGCTCGACGTTGCGTATGCATCGCATGCGTCGAACGTGCCGATGGGCACGGATCGCGACGATCCCGTTACCCGTTTCGGCGCATGCGTGGCTTACCGCGTGCTCTGCGACGCGGCGCGCGGTGCGATCGAACGTGGCTACGCGACGCGGTTCGCCTACGGCATTGCATCGCCGTTGCCGTCGATCGGCGCACAGCCGGCATTCGAGCGGAGCGCCGTCGATCTGGCGTCGGCCGAGCCGTTCATGCTCGCGCAGCCGGATCGCGGCACGCGCGCCGGTGCAATTGCCGGCAGCCTGCGTGCGTCGCTGGCGCGCGCCGAATTGCCGGCCGGCGTCGCGGCGCAGGTCATCCGCCTGCTGGCCGGGCGCATCGACCCGAAGCAGCGCGGCGAGATCGGCGATACCTTCCGCGTGGCATTCGAACCGGACGGCGACGCGGCGCTGCCGAACGGCGTGCGCGTGACGGCGCTCGATATCCGCTTTCGTGGCCAGCAGGTGGCGGGCGTGTGGTTCGCGCCCGACACAGGCTCGCCGGGCGCGTACTACGACCTCGACGGCGTGCCGCTCTTCGGTGCGCGATTCTCGATGCCAGTCGCCGCGACGCGGATCAGCTCGCAGTTCGGCGCGCGCGTGCATCCGGTGACAGGGGTGCGCCACGTGCATTCCGGCGTCGATCTCGCCGCGCCGACCGGGCGCGCCGTTCATGCATCGGAGCGCGGCGTCGTGTCGTTCATCGGCACCGAGCCGAGCGGCTACGGCAAGTATGTGGTGATTCGTCACGACGGCGGCTATGCGTCGTACTACGCGCACCTGTCGGCGTTCGAGCCGACGCTGCGAACCGGCGCGCGCGTCGAGCGCGGCCAGCGTGTCGGTGCCGTCGGCAGTACGGGGACCGCGACCGGCCCGCATCTGCACTTCGAGGTCCGGCGGCAGAACCGTATCGTCGATCCGGTCGCGCTTGTGCAGGCGGCCAAGGCGGCGACGCTGAAGGGTGACCGGCGTGTGGCGTTCAACCGCGTGGCCGTTGACGCGCGTACGCGCCTGGCGTCGGCTGCCTGGTCGCAGCCGGTCGCTATTGCGACGCCCGTCGCGCCGCATGCCGGCTGACCGCTGACCGGATGCCGGCCACGCCGGCCGGCATCGTTGCAGGCGCGCATCGTCGCGGCCGATCGGCATACGCATAGGCAACTAACTCACGCGGATTTTTCTACAGGCAACCAGATTTCAAGCACCCCGGTACCCGCAACCGGATCGTAGTCCTCGCTGTAGCGTTCGAACTCGGGTGCGTCCACCGCGCTGAACCCCGACGTCGGCAGCCAGCCGTTCCAGATGCTGTAGAAGGTCTGGTGAAGCGTGGAGATGTGTCCGCTGTGTTCGAAGACCGCATAACGTTGCGGTTCAAGTTCGATGCAACGAAATGGAGCGGGCAACCGGTCGCGGCTCTCGACCTCCACGCCCGCGATGTATTCGAAGCTGCCGTCCGCATCCGGGTTGCAGCACACGCCATAAGTCACGTCGCCGACCTGGCCGGGGATGTTGCCGATGTACGGGATAAAGGCTTGCCAGAGCGCCGGAATCCCTTCGTTGGTTTCGAAGGTATACCGGCTGCTCATACCAGCGATTAGCTGCCTTTCGGCGACTTCGAAGCGTGATGGCGTAACGGCGATGATTTTCAGCTCTTTCATGCGAAGCGGCTCCACAAGAGACAACCCGTCGAGAGTGCGCCGTGCCCGCACTTCCTCCGGCGTGACGCCGAAGAGATCGCGGAAGGCGCGCGTAAACGCCTCATGGGAGCCATATCCGGCATCGAGCGCCACGTGAAGGATGTCCGGCGCGCCTTGCGCCAATGCTCGCGCCGCACGCGTCAGCCGCCTCGACCGGACATAGCGCATCGCCGGCCAACCGGTATTCATCGAGAACAGGCGCGAAAAACCGAAGCGCGTCATGTCGCAACCGGCGGAAATGCGGTCGAGTGTCAGTTCCCTGTCCAGTTCGGTTTCGATCAACCAGAGTGCTTTTCCAACCGGGTTCATAGCAAGCCAATGAGGGTGTCGGGCGGACTATATGGTATCGGTGGCGGGGGCATTTGATCGTTCTTGCGACAAGCGGCCTGGCCTGGCGGCTGCGCCAAAGCAAATCGCCACGCCGGGCGGCGTGGCGAGGGGCGGAGGGATTGCGCTGCTTAACCGAGCGGCCAGTTCAGGAACACGATGCCGTCGTTGTAATCGTCGTCCGTGCCGTCTTCCGACCCGACGATCCCGAAGAACGATTTCTTGAAGATGTCGACCTGTCGCGAGCCGAGCCGCGACGGCTTGCCGTTCACCGTCACGATCACGCGCACGCGACCCTTGCCGGAGTCGAGCACCTTCGTGCCGAGGTTCTGGTCCTGCACGCCCGCACCCTTGAACGTGGCGGCCGGTTTCGGGTTGTCGTCGATGTAGATGTCGATCGTCTGGTCGTTCGACGCGTTGGTGAGCGCGGTGACGCCGAACTTGATGTTGGCCGGGAGATTGAACGTGCCGTCGCGTTCGCCGCCGCCGCCGATGTTGCCGGCACCGCCGGTTCCGCCGCCCTGATTCCCGCCGGATTGCGACGACGATTGCGCAGCCGTTTCACCGATCGCGGAAAGGCTCGCGAACGAATCGATATGCATTGCGCTGCCGCGCACGCTTTTCCACTGGCCTTTCACGAACGTGTGGCCGTCGGCGACGTCGATGGCGACGACGAGCGTGAACGGCGTGCGGCTGGGATTCTCCGGCACTTTGGAGAAATACGAGAAGGCGCCGTCCGCGACGATCCCCTTGTTGGTCGTAATGACGAAGTAGATGCCGGGGAAATTGTTGCCGGTTGCGTACGGCGTCGGCACGTTGAGCGTGACCAGCAGCTTGCCGTCGCGAATGTTTTCTTTCGCGAGATCGAGATAGAGGCCGGGGATGTCGACGTAAGTCTCGGACGTGACGACGGGCGCGCTGTTGATCGATGCCGAAATGATGGGCATGGCAGTTTCCTGAAGGCGAAACGGGGTTGGATTGAGTTGCTTCGCGTTTTCGATGCAGAACCGCCGGGCCTCCTTGCAGTCGGCCCGGCGGTCATCGGTCAATCGGCGGGCGGTTGATCAGCCGATCGGCCACTGCAGCACGACGATGCCGTCGTTGTAGTCGCTGTCGTGCCCGTCTTCCGACACGACGATCCCGAAGTTGACCGTGAACGGCGAGCCGTCCGACTTCTTGCCGTTGATCGGTGCGAGGCGTGCGTCGGTGGCCGACGGCTTGCCGTTTACCGACACCTCGAAACGGATCTTGCCGTTGCCGGAATTCAGCGTGGTTTCGCGCGGGCCGTCGCGCGTGGTCAGCTTGTGATAAGCGGCGGGTTCCTTGCTGTCGCCGATAAACAGCTTGATGTGCTGTTGTTCGGCGGCATTCGCGAAGAAAATCGCGCGAAAATCGGTATTCGGCGGAATCGAAAATTCGCCGGCGCGATTGGATGACGTTTGAGAATCGGCCATGCTTTCCTCCTGAAGAACAGTGGTAAGGCGTCTCGCCGCGTCGTGCAAACGTTTTATGTTTGAAACGCGGTTTTGAAAGCATGTCGAAAAATAAATAAAAAAATATTCCGCGCGCAATGGTTATTGTTCAGAAAATCGAAAATGAGCGAGATTTGATTTAATGGGATGGATTTAATTGGCGATGTTTCGATATATTCTGGAAATTATATCGACGCATGTATCGTTTTTCTGAACGGTGCGCGATCGCACGGGCAGAACGAGAGAGGCGGGGAGGCAATCGGGCTTCGGGGCGGGCGCTCGGTGTTCGCATATGGCAGCGTTCGTTTCAACATCAGCATCTCTGTCATGGCCGCGCCCACCGGCCACCACCGAACGCCCACGCCGAAGCCCGATCGCAAAGGGAAGGGGTGCGGCGACCGGCGAAGAGGATGGACCGACTCACTCCGAACATGAATAGGACCTCACCGGCGCCGCACCCGTGAAGCATAGCGACGGGCGCGGCCGCCGCCTATCGGACAGGACTGATTTTGCAGGCACAATAGCCGAGCGATTCGCGAGCGCCCCGTTGACAGCCCCCTCCGCCTTGTGATCTGATTCCGGCCATGCAAGCCGCCCAGCCCCTCTTCTCGCTACGACTACTAGCCCGTTGTTCCGGGCTGGGTCTGCGGCTGCGCGCTTTCCATCTGCTTCGTTCCTGAAGCGCCAGATTTCCCCCGTATCACCGACCTGGCCCCGGTTGTCGACCGGCGCCTGAGCTCGTCTTTTTTCCGTTTCGCTCCGCTCCGTCCCGGTCGCCCAACCGCCAAGGCTGTCGTTCGCCGTACCGCTTTGCCGTTGTGCCGATTTTTTACCGCTTTCACCGCTGCGCGTGCAGCCGGCCTCCAAGGCCGATGGCCGCCGCACCGCGGTTTCCCGACAAACCGACCGAGGACCGAACATCATGATGCTGAAGAACCCTGCGACGAAGTACCGGCCGTTCACGCCCGTCAACCTGCCGAACCGCACGTGGCCGTCGCGCACGATCACGCGCGCGCCGATCTGGATGAGCACCGACCTGCGCGACGGCAACCAGGCGCTGTTCGAGCCGATGGACGCGGCGCGCAAGATGCGGATGTTCAAGACGCTGGTCGCGATCGGTTTCAAGGAGATCGAGGTGGCGTTCCCGTCCGCGTCGGAGACCGACTTCAACTTCGTGCGCGAACTGATCGAAGGCGGCCACATTCCCGACGACGTGACGATCGAGGTACTGACGCAGGCGCGCGACGACCTGATCGAGCGCACCTTCGAATCGCTGCGCGGCGCGAAGCGCGCGATCGTGCACCTGTACAACGCGACCGCGCCGGAATTCCGCAAGATCGTGTTCGGGCTCGACCGCGACGGCGTGAAACGGCTCGCGGTGAATGCGGCGCGCACGATCAAGCGCTGCGCCGATGCCGCGACCGATACGCAGTTCACGCTGCAATACAGCCCCGAAACCTTCACGGCGACCGAGCTCGACTTCGCGAAGGAAGTCTGCGACGCGGTATTCGACGTATGGCAACCGACACCCGAGCGCAAGGCGATCGTGAACCTGCCGGCCACCGTCGAAGTCGGCACGCCGAACTTCTATGCGGACCAGATCGAATGGATGCACCGCAACCTCGCGCGTCGCGACGCGCTGATCCTGTCCGTGCATCCGCACAACGACCGCGGCACCGCGGTCGCGGCGGCCGAGCTCGCGGTGATGGCCGGCGCGGACCGCATCGAGGGCTGCCTGTTCGGCAACGGCGAGCGCACCGGCAACGTCGATCTCGTGACGCTCGCGCTGAACCTGTACACGCAGGGCGTCGATCCGGGCCTCGATTTCTCGCAGATCAACGAAGTGGCGCGCACGGCCGAGGAATGCACGCAGCTGCCGATCCATCCGCGTCATCCGTATGTCGGCGACCTGGTGTTCACCGCGTTCTCCGGCTCGCACCAGGACGCGATCAAGAAGGGCTTCGCGGTGCAGCGCGCCGACGCCGTGTGGGAAATACCGTATCTGCCGATCGATCCGAGCGACCTCGGCCGCACGTACGATTCGATCATTCGCGTGAACAGCCAGTCGGGCAAGGGCGGCATCGCGTACCTGCTCGAACAGGGTTATGGCGTCGCGCTGCCGCGTCGCCTGCAGGTCGATTTCAGCGCGGCCGTGCAGCGCCTGACCGACGACAGCGGGCACGAGGTGACGAGCGCGCAGATCTGGTCGCTGTTCCAGCAGGAATACGTGGAAGGCGACGCGCCGCTGCGTTATGTCGGCCATGAACTTAGCGAACGCGACGGCCGCGAGACGATCGTGCTGACCGCCGACGTGCACGGCGAGCGCCGCGTGCTGCGCGGCGAAGGCAACGGCCCGCTCGACGCGCTGATGCATGCGCTGCGCACGCCGCTGCGGATCCAGCACTACGAGGAACGCGCGTTGTCGCAGGGCGCCGACGCGAAGGCGATCGCGATTGCGGAACTGGCCGGTTCGGGCGTGCGCGGCAGCGCGTTCGGCGTGGGCATCGACGCGAACCTGACGACCGCGTCGATCCGCGCGGTGATCAGCGGCGTCAACCGCGCGTATGCGCGGGCCGATGAAGCGGCGCAGGCGACGTTTTTCGACGTGCGGCACGCGGTGAAGGCTGTCGCGTAAGCGGGGCGATGGCGGCCGCGCCGGCGGCGCGGCCTGACAAACCTGACAGGCGATCACTTCGCACAACGGGCGTATCGTGCTAGCGGCGCGCGCGGGGCCATTTTCCCGCGCCCATCACCATGAGGAATGCGTCATGTCGAAGCTCGATGCCCTGCGGGGCGACATCAAGGGGCAGGCCCGGGAAGCGGATCGCCACAACCTGGTTCGGCCGGACGTGAACGGTGCGCTGTGGGCGCGCGGCCTGACGACGAAGCGGGTCGCCGACCTGTTCCTGACCCTGCCGGGTTTGCCGGGTCACTGGATGCAGCTGCAGAACGAAGTCAATGCCGGGAATCGCCATTTCTACGGCGGCATCCAGAACGGCAGCGTGACGACCGAGGAAGGGAAGGCGCTGATCCGCTGGATCGCCGATGCGGTCGTGAGCGCCGCCGAGAAGGCCTCGTTCGACTTCCCGCTGCAGCAACTGCGCTTTACCGCCGACATGGGCTGGCTCAAGGTGCAGCGCGTGTCGGGGCGCGTGATGGTGTTCTCGCGGCCGTGAAGCCGTGCGTCGAGCCCGATGCTGACGGCCGAGTAGTACATGGGGAAGCGCATCGGGAAGCGCGCGACGCGTAGTTGAAGGCCGGGCTGTCGCCGGGCGCAGGGTTCGTCCGCTGGCGCAGTCGTTTTGTGTGTCACCGTTTGTTGGCCACCGCTTCATCTCGAGGGGTGGCTTCTCGGAATTCGATATTTCGACTATTATTGAAAAATGGAAACGAACCAGACCATCGCCGCCCTGTCGGCCCTCGCGCACGAATCCCGGCTCGCCGTCTTCCGCGCGCTCGTGCAGGCGGGGCCGCAGGGCCTGCCTGCCGGGCAGATCGCCACGCTGCTGGATGTGCCGCCTTCATCGCTGTCCTTCCATCTGAAGGAGCTGGCGCATGCGGCGCTCGTCACGAGCCGGCAGGAGGGCCGCTTCGTCATCTATGGCGCGAACTTCGCGACGATGAACGGGCTGCTGGCCTATCTCACGGAGAACTGCTGCGGCGGCAATCCGTGCTCGCCGGTGTCCGCGTGTTCGACGACCGGCCCGCAACCTTCCTGAAGCGCCTTCGCATACCTCGCCCATGACCACGAACGTCCTGATCCTCTGCACCCACAACTCCGCGCGCAGCGTGCTCGCGGAGGGCATGCTCAATCATTGGGCCGCGAAGCTCGGCAAGGACGTGCGCGCGTACAGCGCCGGCAGTGCGCCGAGCGGCCGGCTCAATCCGTTCGCGCTGGAAGCGTTGACGGGCGCCGGTGTCGACGTAAGCGGCTACCGCAGCAAGAGCTGGGACGAATTCACGGGCGATGGCGCGCCTGAAATACGCATTGTCATCACGGTGTGCGACAGCGCGGCCGCGGAGACGTGCCCGTACTGGCCCGGCAGCCCGGTCAAAGTGCATTGGGGTTATGCCGATCCGTCGAACGCGGTGGGCGGCGACGAAGGCAAGCGGCTCGCGTTCGAACTCACGCGCCAGGCGATCGGCTATCGGATGGTGCAGTTGCTGGCGCTGCCGCTCGATCGCATGAGCAACGCCGAACTCCAGGCGGCACTGACCGAGATTTCCCGGAGCTGATCGTTCGCATGGCGGCCGGGCGAATCCACCGGCCGCCGGCGACTTCGAGACCGACACCCATCCAATGAACACGTCCAACGCCGCTCCGCCGAAACAGGCTGTCGCCAAGCCTTCCATCAATTTCTTCGAACGTTATCTGACCGTCTGGGTCGCGCTGTGCATCGTCGCCGGCATCGCGCTCGGCCAGGTGCTGCCCGGCCTGTTCCAGCAGATCGGCCGGATGGAATACGCACAGGTCAATCTGCCGGTCGGGCTGCTGATCTGGGTGATGATCATCCCGATGCTCGTCAAGGTCGACTTCGGCGCGTTGCATGAAGTGCGTCAGCACGTGAAAGGCATCGGCGTCACGCTCGTCGTGAACTGGCTCGTCAAACCGTTTTCGATGGCGTTCCTCGGCTGGCTGTTCATCCGGCATCTGTTCGCGCCGCTGCTGCCGGCCGAGCAACTCGACAGCTACATCGCCGGCCTGATCCTCTTGGCCGCCGCGCCGTGCACGGCGATGGTATTCGTGTGGAGCCGGCTGACGGGCGGCGATCCGCTGTTCACGCTGTCGCAGGTCGCGCTGAACGACAGCATCATGGTGATCGCGTTCGCGCCGCTGGTCGGCCTGCTGCTGGGGATGTCGGCGATTACGGTGCCGTGGGCGACGCTGCTTACGTCGGTCGTGCTCTACATCGTGATTCCGGTGATCCTCGCGCAGCTCTGGCGCAAGCGGCTGCTCGCGAACGGGCAGGCGGCGTTCGATGCCGCGATGGCGAAAATCGGCCCGTGGTCGATCGCGGCATTGCTGGCCACGCTCGTGCTGCTGTTCGCGTTCCAGGGCGAAGCGATCCTGATGCAGCCGCTGGTGATCGCGCTGCTCGCGGTGCCGATCCTGATCCAGGTGTTTTTCAACTCGGCGCTCGCTTACTGGCTCAATCGCGCCGTGGGCGAGAAGCACAACATCGCGTGCCCGTCGGCGCTGATCGGCGCGTCCAATTTCTTCGAGCTGGCGGTCGCGGCCGCGATCAGCCTGTTCGGTTTTCATTCCGGCGCGGCGCTGGCCACCGTCGTCGGCGTGCTGATCGAAGTGCCGGTCATGCTGCTGGTGGTGCGCATCGTCAACCGGTCGAAGGGCTGGTACGAACGTGCTTGAGCAAACAGGAGAACCTATCTGCATGACCCACGTTACGACTCATCGCAACCACGCGGAGGGCGCGCATGTCTGACCGTCCGGATGACCTGCCGCAACTCGACATCGAATCGTTCCGCGTGCCGGATGCCGGCCAGTTGCGGCCGGCGGTGCCGTCGATGCATCCGCCCCGGTTCCTGCTGCTGTACGGCTCGCTGCGCGAGCGCTCGTTCAGCCGACTGCTGATCGAGGAAGCCGCGCGCCTGCTCATGGCGATGGGCGCCGAAGTGCGCGTATTCAATCCGAGCGGCCTGCCGCTGCCGGACGATGCGCCCGAGAGTCATCCGAAGGTCGTCGAGTTGCGCGAGCTCGTGCAGTGGTCGGAAGGCATGGTGTGGTGCTCGCCGGAGCGGCATGGCGCGATGACCGGCATCATGAAAGCGCAGATCGACTGGATTCCGCTGTCGATCGGCGCCGTTCGGCCGACGCAGGGCAAGACGCTCGCCGTGATGCAGGTCAGCGGCGGATCGCAATCGTTCAATGCGGTGAACCAGATGCGCGTGCTCGGGCGCTGGATGCGCATGCTGACCATTCCGAACCAGTCGTCGGTGGCGAAGGCGTTCGCGGAATTCGACGAGGCCGGGCGGATGAAGCCGTCGGCTTATTTCGATCGTGTCGTGGATGTGCTGGAAGAACTGGTCAAGTTCACGTTGCTGACGCGGGATGTCGGACCTTATCTCGTCGATCGATATAGCGAGCGGAAGGAGAGCGCGGAGGAACTGTCGAAGCGCGTCAATCAGCGCAGTATCTGACGTGCCTCGGTGCGACATGTCGGCCACCGGCACCTCGATCCAGGCCATACGCGCCCGCGAATCGCTGCCGACTGCAAAGCTTCCACCCTCCGACGAGCGACGCCATGCAACTTCGCGCTGCCGCAGTATCCGATCTGATCGTGGCTGGTGCGATGCTGCCGATCGCCTGACGCCGGCACGTGCTCACGCGCACGATCGGCGTGCCGGCGGGTTGATCTGATCGGGAAGGGCGGGCGCAAGCCCGGGGTTCGATCACCGTGCAAATCACCCGCCATCGACGCTTGCCGGCATGTCCGCGTCGTGTTCCGCCAGCGATACTCCAGAACCTCAACGGCTGAAGCGGGTATTCACCGTGTCCTTGAGCCGCGCGGCGGTGATCTCGCCCATGTGCGACTCGACCAGCTTGCCTCTTTCGTCGAAGAACAGCGTCGTCGGCAACCCGCGCGAACCGTAGGTCCGCATCGCGCCGAGCGAGCGATCGAGCAGCACGTGGTCGAAGCGCAGCCCTTCGCGTTCCAGAAACGCGCGCACGGTCTGCACATCCTCGCCTTGATTGATCATCAGGAAACTGACGCCCGGGTAATCCTGCTGCGCCTGCGCCAGGATCGGCATTTCGCGTTGGCACGGCGGGCACCAGGTTGCCCACAGGTTCACGACGACGGGTTTGCCCGCGTAGCTGTTCGGTGCGACGGGCGTCGCATCGAGCGTCTCCACCCGCAGCGCGGACAACGGCGCCGCCGTGCGGTCGAACGTCGCCAGCACACCCTGCGCCGCGCCCCATGCCAGCATGCCGGCGGCGATGCCGGCGAGCGCGGGGCGCGCCAGCCCGGGCAGGCGGCGCGAGCGCCAGCCGATATAGGCGAGCGCGACCGGCAACCCGATCCACCAGGTAAATCCGCCGTCGCCGAGCGCGACGATGGATTTCGGCGCGGCGAAGTAGTCGGACCACCAGCGTGCGATATAGCCGACGCGCGCGGCGATCAGCCCGATCAGCAGCGCGTCGAGCAGCAGGCTGGCGGATGTCTTGTGCTGGCCAGCGGGCCGGTTGCGCTGCGCGAAGCGTGCGACGAGCCACGCGATCAGGGCGGCGATCGCTACGGCCACGACCCTTACGGAAAAGGGGCCGATGCTCAGCATGAGAAAGCGTTCATTGTCGTTAATCGAGTGACGAATGCGTTGATGATTGGCGGTCGGGCGTGCGCTGCGTTGCTCCGGCGGTCGCATCGTCGCGTTGCTTCGATGTACACGCGCCGCAATGCGGACAGACCGTTGCACCGGCGTCGCCGGACGATGCCTGCTGCGCCCGTCCGCGTTCGAGCGCGGACGCGACGAGTTCGGCACCCATGATACCGGTCGGGAACGCGATGATGCCGTAACCGAGCAGGATCGCGCACGACGTAATCAGCCGGCCGAGCGGCGTGTGCGGCGTCAAGTCGCCGTAGCCGGTCGTGCTCATCGTCACGGCGGCCCAGTACACGCCCACCGGAATGCTCGTGATGCCGTTCTCGGGGCCTTCGACGAGAAAGATCACCGTGCCGAGGATCACGACGATCACGAACATCCCGCCGATGAACACGAAGATCTTGCGGCGTGCGCGCGTGAGCGCGCGGATCAGCATCTGGCCTTCCTCCAGGTAGATCGCGAGCCCGAGAATGCGGAACACGCGCAGCAGCCTGAGCAGGCGCACGTCGATCAGCGCATGCAGGCCGGGGAAGAAAAACGCGAGATAGGTCGGCAGGATCGACACGAGATCGACAATGCCGAAGAAGCTGCGCGCATAGGCGGCGGGCTTGCGCGCGGTGAACAGCCGCACCGCGTATTCGGCGGTGAACAGCAGCGTGAACGCCCATTCGGCCGCGTACAGCGCGTTGCCGTACTGCGCGTGCAATTCCTGCACGCTGTCGATCATCACGACGAAGACGCTCGCGACGATCAGCGCGAGCACCGCGATGTCGAGGCTGCGGAGGAAGCGGGGGCGACGGATCGCGTCGCGGATCGTATGGGCGAGGGGGGAGGTCGAGAGGTTCACGGGGCGGAGTTTACGATCCGCTCGATGCCAATCCTATCGGACCTGTCTGAATTCTCGGAGGGCTTTCTTGCACTCGAAAATCAGACCGGGCTGATTCCCGGATGCGGGGCACTCGTCAACAATGGATCTACCGGACGGCGTGGTGGCCGGACGGTGTCTCCGTGCGAACACGGAAGACCTCTCCTTTACGGCTGCTTCAGGGCGGCGGTTTTTTGCCGCCTTGCGTACGACGCCGACCGCCGGCACAACGAAGACACGGACGGGCGCATGTCGAATCAGAATGCGGCAATCGAAGCCGCGACGCGTGCCTGTTGCTGAGGGGCATGCTCAAAGGAGAATCTGCTCGATGAGGATCGTTGCGGTCGCGACCCGCAGCCTAGCCGTTGGGTGAGCGCGGCGGCTGCCGCCCGACGGCCGTGAATCCGCGGTCCATCGGGCGTCGGACATTACAGCTTCTTCGCGTGATTCGCGTCCGCTTGTTGCGCGTCGGCCGACGGGTCGAGCGTCGACAGCGTCTTCTCGGTGAATTTCTCGTACAGCCAGTCCATACGTGTCCCGTCCATACCGGCGATGCCGCCGAGTGCGTACGATGCCGACACCTTGAAGCGGTCGAGCTGACGATTGTCGGTGCCGACGAGCGTCACGGTGCCGTCGACATAATCGCTGCCCGCCATGAAGCCGAACATGACCGCGGAGAAACTCGAGCGCACCCGAATGCCGGTCACTTCAACGTTCAGTTGCATCGCATCGGTTGAATCGGCCTTTGCCAGAAGCTTGCGTGCGTCCAGCGCGTTTTCGATTTGCTCCTGCAGTTTCTTGGGGCTGAACTTCAGATTGTCTTTCAACGCTTCCTGGGCAGCCGCGTCCAGCGTAACTTTCACGATAACCGGCTTGGTGCCGAATTTGGACGTCGACGCAGTCGCGGTGGCCCCCGCCTGATTGCCTGCGTCGCGTGTCACGCTGCTTGCGCAGCCCGACAGGAAGCCGATCGTCACCAGTGCCAGAGCGGCATGACGGATAACAGATTTCATGATTTGGTCTATGGATTGAGGTTATTTGAGATGGCTCTGTGGCCGGGGGAAATCTATCACGGGGCGATCTGATTCAAATGGTCGAATTGATAGAAAACACCCCGGCATTTATTCGCCACGGACTTTTCCGCGGATCGAGGATATGAGCACGCCGTGCGGCGATCCCGTTTCGTTCTACCCGAACCCGAACGAGGAGAAGCGGTGATGCAGGCGTGGTAAACAGGCATCCGCTGCCGCGCCGCCGATCATTTGCGTACGGTCACTGGCCGTTGCCGGATGCCGCACCGCCGAGCCTGTAGGCCGTGAAGAATTCGTACCACGGCGACCCTTCCGCGATCGGTACGCCGAGCGCCGATGTGCGTTGTTTCAGTGCCGTGAATACGTCGTTGATGCGTGCAGCCTGCGCGGCATCGTTGAACGGATAAGGTCTCGACCGTCCCGCCGCGAACGCGCCATACGCGATCGCGAGCAGGCGTGCGCTGTCGTCGGTACCCGCGATCGCCGCGTCGATCGCTTCGACGAAGCGCGGCCGGTCTTCGGCGCGCGACCCTGACAGGCACAGGAACACGATTGCCGACAGTTCATGCAGGTCGTTCACCTGCAGCAAGGCGGGCAGCCGCGCGACGATCCGTTCCACCGGCTCTTCACGCAGCGCGTCGCCGAAGTCGAGCACGGCGGCCATCGGATTCCTGTCGCGCTGTATGCGATCGAGCGCCGACGCATCGGCCGGCCCGGTCGACCGGGTGCTGTTCCCGGACGCGGACCCGAGCACATCCACCACGTGCTGCGTCCACTCCGGAAAAATCATCCTGACCGCGCCGAACTGCTCGCCGCCTTCGGCCGCCGGATTCCATCGATAAACGATCGTGCCGCCGCGAATGAACGGCGAATACAGGTGCTCGGGCGTTTGCGGCAGCGGCCGCCGGTTGATCGGCAGCCACGCGAGCGTCAGCCAGTCGTAGTGGCCGGTCGCGGGCACCGACGGGCTCGAACTCGCGACGACCTGCCACGTGCCGCGATTCGCATAACGGCGGCGTGCGTCGGGCACCGGGACGGTCCGGCCTTTCGCGGTGTCGAAATAGGTCGAGCCGGTCACGTTCGCGCCGCTGTCCGCGGCCGGCGTGACGATCGAGATGACCCACGACGAACCGTCCGCCGAACGGTAGTCGGACGGCTTCAGCGTGGCGACGTCGTGAACCATGCGCGTTTCCGCCGCGACGGGGCTCGGGGGGAGATTGGCGGGAGCGGCGACGATACTCGGCATGGGCTTTCCTCGGAATCGGGAGCGTATCGTCGAACGGGACGACGCACGGCGGCGCAGGTTGTTTTCTGTAACTGTAGAACGTCGCCGCAGGAAACGGAAACCGCCGGATGGGGCGCAACCTGCCCATGCCTTCCTCCGCTTCGGCCTACCATGCGTAACCCGAGCCACGGATGACGAACCCCGATCCGGAGCGCTCATGACCGACACGAAACCCACCGCCGTCCACTGGACACAGATGGCCGGCCAATGGAACGACTGGGCCGGCAGGCCCGGCCACGATGCCTTCTGGAAATACCGCACGGGGCTCGCGGCCTACATCGGCCGCGGGCTGGCCGCGGCCACTCAGTTGACCACCCGCCCCGCCGCGCTCAGCGCGGCAACACCTTTCTATAAACCACGCCCCCCGTTTTTCCCGCGACGGTGTCGTAGAGCCGCATCGCCGTGTGATTCGTTTCGTGCGTCTGCCAGTACACGCGTTCGGCACGATGCCGGCGCGCGGCGTCGTATACGGCCTCGATCAGCGCGCGGCCGACGCCCTTGCCGCGCTCGCCGTCCAGCGTGAACAGATCCTGCAGATAGCAGCTCGGCCCGGCGTGCGTCGTGCTGCGGTGATACAGGAAATGCACGAGCCCGACGAGCCTGCCGTCACGTTCCGCGACGAAGGCATGCACGGGTTCGTAGCCGTCGAAGAAGCGCGACCATGTGAGCTGCGTAATCTCCAGCGGCAGCGCAGTGTCGTCGAAGCGGCCGTAGAAGCGGTTATAGCCGTCCCACAGCGGCAGCCAGTGGTCATAGTCGTCTTCCCGGACCGCGCGTACGGTCAGGTCGGCGTCAGCAGCGTTCATGTTTGCGAACCCTTTCGATGAGGAGTGGATGTGTTGCCGGCTCGGCCGACAACGACGCAGACCTACACGATAGGAAGTTCGCGGCGCGCCGGGTAGACCCATGACGGTCGCGGTTTCTGGTGCCACGGCGTGTGGTGTCGTGCCGACCTGCCAACTGCCGTCGCGCCGGGTCGGCCGTCGCCGCTTACCCGCGCATCGGCGGATTGAGCCGCGCGAACGCCTGTTGCCGGCGATACGGGAAGTACGGATACGGCGCTTCCACCGCGCTCGCCGCGTCGAGTTTCGCGACCTGCGCATCGGTCAGCGACCAGCCGACCGCGCCGAGGTTCTGGCGCAGTTGTTCCTCGTTGCGCGCGCCGATGATCACCGACGACACGGTCGGCCGCTGCAGCAGCCAGTTCAGCGCGATCTGCGGCACGGTCTTGCCGGTTTCCTCTGCGATCGCGTCGAGCGCATCGACCACGTCGTACAGGCGTGCGTCGTCGACCGGCGGCCCGTAGCTGGCCGTTTCATGCAGGCGGCTGCCTTCTGGCAGCGGCGCGTTGCGACGGATCTTGCCGGTGAGCCGGCCCCAGCCGAGCGGGCTCCACACGAGCGCGCCGAGGCCCTGGTCCGCGCCGAGCGGCATCAGGTCCCACTCGTAGTCGCGGCCGACGAGCGAGTAGTAGACCTGGTTCGCCACGTAGCGCGACCAGCCGTAGCGATCGGCTGCCGCGAGCGACTTCATGATCTGCCAGCCGGCGAAATTCGATACGCCGATATAGCGCAGCTTGCCCGCGCGCACGAGATCGTCCAGCGTCGACATCACTTCCTCGACCGGCGTGCCCGCATCGAACGCATGCAGTTGCAGCAGGTCGATGTAGTCGGTGTCGAGGCGGCGCAGCGCGTCGTCGACGGCGCGCACGAGCCGGGCGCGCGACGTGCCCGCATCGTTCGGGCCGTCGCCGGTCGGCAGGCCCGTCTTCGTCGAGATCAGCACGCGGTCGCGACGTCCGTTGATCGCCGCGCCGAGCACGCGTTCGGATTCGCCGTCCGAATACACGTCGGCGGTGTCGAACAGGTTGACGCCGGCTTCCAGGCAGATGTCGACCAGGCGGCGCGCTTCGTCGACGCCCGTGTTGCCCCATGCGCCGAACAACGGGCCGGTGCCGCCGAACGTGCCGGCACCGAAGCTCAGGACGGGGACCTTGAGGCCGGAGCGGCCGAGCGTACGGAATTCCATGTGCATTTCCTTTGAATGGTCGATGCCCGGCGCGTGCCGGACGGGCGCTCGTCGGCGGACTCACACTGTATCGCTTGCGGGTATTTCAGATAATTGGGCAGACTTCGAAAATATCCTTCGGAGGAAGCGAATAATGCTGCTCGATAACCTCGCGCTGTTCCTGCGCATCGTGGAAAAGGGCGGGCTGGCCGCGGCCGGTCGGGAGGTCGGCCTGTCGCCGGCCACGGTGTCCGAGCGGCTGGCGGCGCTCGAGCGCCACTACGGCGCGGCGCTGCTCACGCGCACGACGCGCGCGATCAGCCTGACCGACGAGGGCCGCACGCTCGTCGTCGGCGCGCGGCGCCTGCTGGCCGAGGCCGACGAACTCGAAAGCCGCGTGCGGGTGGGGACGCAGACGCTGTCGGGGCCCGTGCGCCTGAGCGCGCCGGCCGATCTCGGGCGCGAGCGTGTCGTGCCCGTCGTCGACGCGTTCCTGGCCGAGCACCCGGGTGTCACGGTCGACCTGCATCTCGGCGACGGTTATGTCGATCTCGTCGGGCAGGGGCTCGATTTCGCGATCCGCCGCGGCACGCTGGCGGACAGTTCGCTGCACAGCCGTTCGCTCGGCCGTGCACGGCGCGTAGTGTGCGCGTCGCCCGCGTATCTCGCCGCGCACGGCACGCCACGGCATCCGGACGATCTCGCCGTGCACGACTGCATCGTGATGCGTTTCGGGCCGGACCTGTATGCCGAATGGCCGTTCCGCATCGATGGCGAACTGACGCGCGTGATGGTGCGTGGCCGGCGCGTAGCCAATGATGGCGCGCTCGTCCGTGCGTGGTGTGTCGCGGGGCACGGCGTCGCGCTGAAGTCGCTGGTCGACGTCGAACGGGATCTGGCGTCCGGCTCGCTCGTCGAGGTCCTGCATGACTTCTCGCCGGGCGACGTCGATTTGCAGATCGTCTACCCGGGCAGCGCCGTGCAGCCGCGGCGCGTGCGCGCGCTGATCGAGCGGCTGGCACAGGCATTGGCGGCGGTGTAACGGCGCGTTGCTCACGCTGCCTGCCGGACGTTGTGGCAGCTAGCTGTGTTGCCGCGATCGCATCGAATGCCGATGTCGCGATCCCGAACGTGACATGACAGCCTGAAATCGAATCTTGAGCAGATTGCCCACGTTTCGTCATTTAGCTAATATGCGAAACGTTAATCGAAGGCTTCCAACCCCATGGACGACGTCACCCGCATCAGCGCACTGGCCAACGAAAGCCGCTTGGCCGTGATGCGCTGGCTCAAGCAGCCGCGCAAGCATTTCCCGCCGCAGCCGCACGGCGATTTCGACGAACTCGGCGTGTGCTGCACGTACATCACCGAGAAGCTCGGCATCGCACCGGCCACGACCACGCGCCACATGCGCATCCTCGCGGATGCCGGGCTGGTGCGTGCGACGCGCGTCGGCAAGTTCACGTACTACAAGCGGATCGATGGCGCGCTGCAGCAGCTCGGCCGCGATCTCTCGCAACTCTGATTCGACCGATCTCCACCGATCCCCTCCGAGGCAACCGACATGGACGAACTCGCATTGCTGGCCGACGCCGACCGCCGCGCGCACGCGTATCTCGCAACGACGAACGAACGGCGCGCGTTTCCCGACGCGGCCGCGCTGGCCGGCCTCGCCGCATTCGACGAGCCGCTGCCCGATAAGGGCCGCCCGGCCGGCGATGTGCTGCGCCTGCTCGACGAGCGGGGCTCGCCGGCGACCGTCGCGTCGAACGGTCCGAACTACTTCGGCTTCGTGATCGGCGCCGCGCTGCCGGCCGCGGCGGCGGCCGAGCGGCTGATGCTCGCGTGGGACCAGTGCGCGTCGTCATACGCGAATTCGCCGGTGGCCGCGACGCTCGAGCGCCAGGCCGCGCGCTGGGTCGTCGACGCGCTTGCGCTGCCCGAAGGCAGCGCGGTCGGTTTCGGCACGAGCGCGACGGCCTGCACGCTGGTCGCGCTGGTGGCCGCGCGGCGCGCGCTGCTTGCGCACAAGGGCTGGGACGTCGACGAGGACGGCCTGATCGGCGCGCCCGAGGTGAAGGTCGTGATCTCCGAACTCGCGCACATCACGGTGAAGAAGGCGCTGCGCGTGCTCGGCTTCGGGATGAAGCGCATCGTCGTCGCGCCGGTCGATGCGCACGGCCGCATCGACCCCGCGCAGTTGCCGCCGCTCGACGACATGACGATCCTCTGCGTGCAGGCCGGCGAAGTGAACACCGGCGAATTCGATCCGTTCGCGGCGCTGATTCCGCCCGCGAAGGCGGCCGGCGCATGGGTGCACGTGGACGGTGCGTTCGGCCTGTGGGCGCGCGCGTCGTCGAAACGCGCGCTGACGGATGGCATCGACGGCGCGGATAGCTGGACGACCGACGGCCACAAGTGGCTCAACACGCCGTACGACGGCGCGATGGTGATCTGCCGCGATGCGGACGCGCTCGCGACCGCGATGAACAGCGACGCCGTCTACCTGAGCGGCGCGAAGGACGCGCAGAAGAACCTGAACCTCGAGTTCTCTCGGCGCGCGCGCGGCATTCCCGTGTGGGCCGCGCTGCGCTCGCTCGGCCGCGCCGGGCTGGCGACGATGGTCGAGCGGCATTGTGCGCAGGCGTCGCGTGTCGCGGACGGCCTGCGTGCGGCCGGCTACGACGTGCTGAACCGCGTCGTGCTGAACCAGGTGCTGGTGCGCGCCGGCACCGACGACGAGACTGTCGCGATCCGCGAGGCCGCGCAGGATTCGGGCGACGTGTGGTTCGGCGCGACCGTGTGGCAGGGGCGTCCGGCGTTCCGGATCAGCGTGTCGTCGTGGCGCACGGAAGACGCGCATATCGATCGGCTCGTGGCGCTGCTGACCGGACTGCGCGGCACGCCCGTGCGCTGAATGGTGGCGGAGGCCGGAGCGGAGGCGAACCGACGTCGCGATGCGATGCCGTGTCTCCACGCGGCCGGAAATGTCGGACAATGCCGGGGCGCGCCCATGCGCCGCGTCGCCCGTTCGCCGGCTGTCCGTTCGCCGGCCCCGGGTGGCGCGTCCAACCGATGCAGTCACGCTAACGAGAGCCCCCCATGTCGATCACCCCTCCCCGGGAATTGCTGAAGGCCGCCGATATCGCGAAGATGGAACCGACGCGCGCCGTGCATTCGCTGAATCCCAATGCCGTTCGTCTCAAAAGACCGCTCAGCGACCTGGCCGGCCTGACGCAGTTCGGCTTCCACCTGCTCACGCTGATGCCCGGTCACGAATCGGCCGAATACCACCGTCACCTGTACGAGGAAGAATGCGTGTACGTGCTGTCCGGCACGGGCACGGTCACGATCGGCGAACGCCCGTACGACGTCGGGCCCGGCGATTTCCTCGGCTTTGCGCGCGGCGGCGAAGCGCACACGCTGCAGAACACGGGTGACGTGCCGCTCGAACTGATCGTCGCCGGGCAGCGTCTCGAGCACGACGTGTGCGAATACCCGAGGATCGGCAAGCGGCTGTACGTGGCCGGCGAGCTCGAGGATTTTGTCGATCTGCCGAAGCAGCGCTGAGCCGATTCGCGATGCCCTGATGCAGGCTGCAGGTCATCGCGCCCGGCGATCGCTGGGCCAAGCGGTCGAGACGCACAGCGCGCTCGATTTCGTGATGGGTTCGACGCCGAACGATGTATGGGTCAACCAGTGGAACGGGCAGGGTCCCAATAGCGCGCTCGCGCCGTCGTCGCTGGCGTTGGCCGGCAAGTAGCGGCAAGCCGCCGCAAGCGGCCCGCTTCGATGCGGCCGAACATCCCCTTACTCCGCAGCGTCGGTCTCGACCGCGAGGCCGGCCGCTTTCCACTCCGGAAACCCGTCTTCCAGCCGCGCGGCCTTGAAACCGCGCGCGCGCAATGCGGCCACGGCCTCGAACGCGAGCACGCAGTAAGGGCCGCGGCAATACGCGACGATCTCCGTGTCGGCCGGCAGCTCGCCGAGGCGCGCTTCGAGGTTGCCCAGCGGAATGTTCACCGCGCCGGGCAGGTGCCCGAGCGCGAATTCGTCGTGCGGACGCACGTCCAGCAGCGTGACGAGCCCGTCGGCCAACCGCGCGGTCAACTCGTCGCGCGACACCGGCTCCAGCGCATCGCGCGCATGGAAATAATCGCCCAGCACCTGGTTGACCTCGGCGACATTGCGCTCGCCGACGCGGCCGAGTGCCTTCATCAGCACGACGACCTCGCTGTCGCCGGCGAGGCGGTACACGATGTGCTTGCCGCGCCGCTCGGTATCGACGAGGCGCGCGCGCCGCAGGATCTGCAGGTGCCGCGACGTGTTCGCGAACGTCATCCCCGACAGCGCCGTCAGTTCCTCGACCGACCGCTCGCGCTGCGCGAGGTGTTCGAGCAACTCGAGCCGGTTCGGGTGGCCGATCGCCTGCGCGACCTCCGCGAGGCTCGCATAGATCGCTTGCTTGGGTCCCGTGCTTGACACGTGGCCTCTCCTTGATCAATCATTCATCAAATTGATTGAATGTTACCGCATTCGCGGGACGGGAGCAATCCGATGATCCTCAGACAATTCCTGCATCCCGATACGGGGGGCATTTCATACCTGTTCGGCTGCGGCGGCAAGGCGACCGGCGCGGTCGTCGACCCGGTCGACGATCCGGCCGACTACCTGCGCGCGGCCGAGGCAGCCGGCATGAAGATCGCGTACGTGATCGATACGCATGTCCATGCGGACCATCTGTCGACCGGCCGTGCGCTGGCCGACGCGGCCGGGGCGTCGTATGTGCTGTCCGCGCGGGCCGAGGTCGCGCTGCCGTTTTCCGGCGTAGAGGATGGCGACCGGATCGCGCTCGGCAACGTCGTCGTCGACGTGCTGCACACGCCGGGCCACACACCCGAGCACGTCAGCCTGCTGGTGACGGACCGCACGCGCTCCGACGAACCGTGGTTCGTGCTGACCGGCCACACGCTGATGATCGGGGACGTCGGCCGCACCGAGCTGGCCGTCAGCGCCGAAGCGGGCGCGCGCGACCTGTTCCGCAGCGTCCGGCGGCTCGCCGCGCTGCCCGATCATGTCGAAGTGCTGCCCGGCGCGTTCTCGGGTTCCGTGTGCGGACGCGGACTCAGCGGGAAGCCGGCGTCGACGATCGGCTTCGAGAAGCGCTACAACGCGGCGCTGCGCATCGACCGCGAAGACGCATTCGTCCGCTTCATGCTGACCGACGTGCCGCCCGTGCCGCCGGCCGCCGCGCAACTGCGCGCGGCCAACGCGGGGCACGATGCGGCGGGAGGCTAGCGCGATGGCGAACCCGGCAGTGGCGCGCGGCGAACGCGCGGTGACGCTCGGCCTGCGCGCGAACTGGCGGCAGTTCGCGCTGCTCGTGCTGGTCAACGCGTTCGTCGGCGGGATGGTCGGCATCGAGCGCACCGTCGTGCCGCTGATCGGTTCCGAACAGTTCCATCTCGAATCGACCGCGCTCATCACGTCGTTCATCGTCAGCTTCGGGCTGGTCAAGGCGTTCGCGAATCTCGTGTCGGGCCAACTGGCCGACACGTGGGGGCGCAAGCGCGTGCTCGTCGTCGGCTGGCTGCTGGGCCTGCCCGTGCCGTTCATGATCATCGCGGCGCCGAACTGGGGATGGGTGATCGCCGCGAACGTGCTGCTCGGGCTGAGCCAGGGGTTCGCGTGGTCGATGACGGTGATCATGAAGGTCGATCTCGTCGGGCCGAAGAGCCGCGGCCTCGCGGTCGGCCTCAACGAATTCGCCGGCTATTTCGCGGTGGGCGTGACCGCGTTCCTGACAGGCTACCTCGCGAGCCGCTACGGGCTGCGGCCGACGCCGATCTATCTCGGCGTGTTCTACGCGATCGCAGGCCTGCTGCTGTCGATCCTCGTCGTGCGCGACACGCGCGAGCATGTGCGGCTGGAAAGCGGCAGGCCGGCCGGCGCGTCCGCGCTGTCCTTCCGCGAAGTATTCATGCTGACGTCGTTCCGGGATCGCAACCTCTTCGCGGCGTCGCAGGCCGGCATGATCAACAACCTCAACGACGGGATGAGCTGGGGCATCTTCCCGTTGTTCTTCACGACGCTCGGGCTCGGCATCGAGCGGATCGGTATCCTGAAGGCCGTCTATCCGATCGTGTGGGGAGGCTGTCAGATCGTCACCGGGCCGTTGAGCGATCGCTGGGGGCGCAAGGGGCTGATCGTCGCCGGGATGTGGGTGCAGGCGGCCGGGCTCGTGCTGACCGCGCTGACCGGACAGTTCCGCTGGTGGCTCGTCGCGAGTGTGCTGCTCGGCCTCGGCACGGCGATGGTCTATCCGAGCCTGATCGCGGCCGTGTCCGATGCGTCCGAGCCCGGCTGGCGCGCGCGTTCGCTGAGCGTGTACCGGTTCTGGCGCGATCTCGGCTATGCGATCGGCGCGCTGTCGGCCGGCCTCATGGCCGACCGTTTCGGCTTTGCCGATGCAATTCTGGCGGTGGCCGGCGTCACGTTCGCGTCCGGGTGCGTCGTCGCGCTTATGATGCAGGAACGCCACTGACAGGGTTCCCCGATATGGACGCGCCGCTCCCGCCGATGCATGCCCCGATTTCCGAAACGGAACCTGAAACCGAAGCCGCCGCCGAACCGCGCACGTCGCGCCTGCATCGGCCTGTCGCGCTCGTCACCGGCTCGACGTCGGGGATCGGCGCGGCCATCGCGCGCCGCCTGACGGCGGACGGCTATGCGGTGATCCTGCATTCCCGCAGTTCGGCCGACACCGGGCGCGCGATGGCGCGCGAACTCGGCGCGGCCTACGTGCAGGCCGATCTCGCCGACGATGCCGAGCGCGTGCGGCTGATCCGCGACGCGCTCGCCGTGCACGGGCGGCTCGACGTGCTCGTCAACAATGCGGGGATCAGCCACGTGATTCCGCATGAGGACCTCGCGGCGGCGACGCCCGACGTGTGGCGCGAGATACACGAGATCAACGTGATCGCGCCGTTCCGGCTCGTCGCCGAAGCGCAGCCCGCGCTGCTCGAGGCGGCGTCGCGCGGGCGGGCCGGATGCGTCGTGAACGTCAGCTCGCATGCGGGCGTGCGGCCGAAAGGCGCGTCGATTCCGTATGCGGCGGCGAAGGCCGCGCTCAATCACACGACGCGGCTGCTGGCGCGCACGCTCGCGCCGGCGATTCGCGTCAATGCGGTCGCGCCGGGGCTGGTCGATACGCCGCTGACCGCCGACTGGACCGAAGCGCAGCAGCTCTGGCGCGAACGCGCGCCGATGCGCCGCGCGGCGACGCCGGACGACATCGCGCAGACGGTCGCGATGCTCGTCGCGTCCGATTACGTGACGGGCGAGATCGTGATGCTCGACGGGGGATTGAACCTGACTTGATGCAGTGCGGGCGGTTACGCGCGATATTGCGCGCCGACGCGACCGGGCAATCGGGCCGCCGCGCGCAGGCGCCGAAGCTGCCGCCCGACCAACCCGGCCAACCCGGCCAACCCGGCCAACCCGGCCAACCCGGCCAACCCGGCCAACCCGTTCAACCCGGCCAACTCGGCCAACTCGGCCAACTCGGTCAATCCGGCCAACCCGTTCAACCCGCTCAACCCGCTCAACCCGCTCAACCGAGATTCGACCGCAGCCGCGCGAGCGCGCCGTCGTGCGTGCGCTCGAACTTCAGCGGCGTGACGGCGATATACCTTTCGCCGAGCGCGACCGTTTCCGAATCCGCATCGTCGTCGCGCGGCGCGCGTGCGAGCTTCAGCCAGTGATAGTCGATCTCGCGCGGATCGCGGCCCGATACGATCTCGACGCCCTGCAGCGTGCCGGCGCCCTGGTTCGTCACCTTCAGCCCGCGCACGTCCTGCGCGGGGCAGGCGGGAAAATTCACGTTGAGGCACGCGTCGCTGTCCCAGCCGGCGGCGGCGAGCCTGCGAATGACGTTCGGCGCATGCGCGAGCGCCGTGTTCCACGGCACCGCGTTGCGATCGGTGAACGCCTGGCTCAGCGCGATGGCCGGCACGCCGACCAGCATGCTCGTCATCGCGGCGCCGACCGTGCCGGAAAACACCGTTTCGGTGCCGAGATTCGCACCGCGGTTCACGCCGGACAGCACGACGTCGGGCCGCGCGTCCTTCATCAGGTGGCTGACCGCGATCGCGACGCAATCGCCGGGCGTGCCGCGCACCGCGAAGCGGCGTTCGCCCTTGCGATGCACGCGCAGCGGTTCGTGCAGGCTCAGCGAATGCGACGTGCCGCTCTGGTCTTCCGCCGGCGCGACGATCCACACTTCGCGCGCCAGTTGCATGGCGACCTGTTCGAGTACTTCAAGTCCGGGGGCGTCGAATCCGTCGTCGTTGGTCAGCAGGACGCGGTCGAAAAGCGGGCGGGTTTCTTGCATCGGGACGATCCTCGCGGAGATGGGCGATGAGGGGGAAGGGCGGCGTGGCGCAAGCCACAAGGCTAGCATCCCGGCGCGAGAATCGTCGTATTGCGCCGTCGGTGCAGGTCGGCGCGGAAGTGAAAACGGGCGCATCTCGCGCCCGTTCGTCGGTGGAGGTGCCGCGTACGCGGCGAGTCGGAACCTGGAGCCTGTTCCCGCTATCAGCGGGAACAGGCCCTATCCGATCAGGTGCCGCAGCAGCCCCGCCGACACGACGCCGACGATGACGGTCGGCAGGATCGACAGGCGCGTTGCCGCGAGCAGCGTGATCGCGAGCGCGAGCAGGTCGGCCGGGCGCGTCGACACGAAGGCCGGCGCGATCACCGAGATCAGCACGCAGCCGGGCACGTTCTCCATTACCGATGCCATCCGCGGGCTGAGCGTGCGGTTGCGCAGCAGCACGTAGCCGAGGATGCGCGACAGGTAGGTCGTCGAGGCCATCAGCACGATCGTCGCGACGGTGCTGAAATCCGGAAGCTCAGGCATCGCGCGGCTCCCACAGCAGTGCGGCGATCAGCCCCGCGCACGCACCGGCCGCGACGTACCACGCACCGGGCACGGCCAGGTGCGTGGCCGCCGCGACGACGAGGCTCACGAACCACGGGCGGCTCGCGCGCATCCCTTTCCACATCCCGCGCAGCAGCACCAGGAATACCGCCGTGAACGCCATGTCGAAGCCGTACTGCTCGACGTTGCCGATCGTCGGGCCGACCGCCGCGCCGAGCGTGGTCATCGAGATCCACGTGAGGTAGAGCCCCGCGCAGATGCCTGCGTAATAGGGGACGCTGATGTGCGTGGCCGAGCGCGAGCGCGCGTCGGCGAGCGACATCGCCCAGCTCTCGTCGCACATGAAGAACAACGCGACGAACGCGCGGCGGCGCGGCAGGCGCCGGATATACGGCTCGAACGCCGCGCCCATCAGGATATGGCGCGAATTCACGAGGAACGACATCGCGACGATCAGCGCGATGTGCGGCGGCGAGGTCCACAGGTGGATCGCCGCGAATTCGGACCCGCCGCCGAAGTTCAGGCCCGTCATCATCGGCACTTCGAACAGGCTCAGCCCTTTCTGCGCGGCCTGCGCGCCCAGCACGAGCGCGAACGGCACGAAACCCAGCATGACGGGCAGCGCCGCGCGCAATCCGCGACCCATCTCGGCGACATAGGCGGGCTTGTCGCGAAGCCCGGACGACGTTGAAACACTACTGCTCATTACTCCTCCTTCGGGGGAGGAATTGTCTGCTTTTTTGACTCGAATCGGGTTGCGTTGTGGCCATAAATTTCAGAGAATTTGGCATTGAACGCGTGATTCGAGAAATTTTTGGAATCGGATGCCAAATGAAACTGGATGCCATCGACCGGCGGATCCTGAGCGCGCTCCAGCGCGACGGCCGCATGCAGAACGTGGAACTCGCGCACGAGGTCGGGCTGTCGCCGTCGCCGTGCCTGCGGCGCGTGCGGCTTCTCGAGGAAGCGGGCGTGATCGAGAAATACGTGGCCGTGCTGAATCCCGCGAAGGTCGGCAAGGGGCTGACGATCTTCACTCGCGTGTGGCTGAAGGGGCAGGACGCGGAATCCGTGAACCGCTTCGCCGATGCCGTCCAGCAGATGCCGGAAGTCGTCGAATGCCATCTGATGGCCGGCGATTGCGATTTCCTGCTGCGCGTCGTCGCGGCCGACATCGACGACTACCGTCGCTTCCAGATGGAAACCCTCACGCGCATTCCCGGCGTGCTGAGCGTGAAGACCGACATTCCGATGCAGAAGGTCAAGCTCACGTCGGCGCTGCCGACCTAGTGCCGAGCGGATGCGAGGCGATGACTCGACGAACGGTCACGGCTCGGTGACAATCGCCCGGTAATCTGGCGAGTCACGCCGGTTCGAACGTATTGCTCGCACTGCCGTGCGACGTTCGATGCGCAAGCAACTAACGGTCAATGTCGACGCGATCGGGCAGGCGGCGCTGCGCGCCGGGTCATGCGCCGGCGCGGATGCGTTTCTTCTTGTCGGGCCATTCATGCAGCCATTCAACAATCCGTGGAATTCGCTGGAAATCGTCAAGCTCGTGCTCGGCGTGCTGACGCCGCTGTCGGTCGCATGCCTCGGCTGGCTCGTCGCGCGTCGGCTGAAGCGGCTCGAACTCGTGCAGTGGACCAACCAGCGGCTGATCGAGAAGCGCCTCGCGCTGTACGACGCGGTCGCGCCGCAGCTCAATGCGCTGCTGTGCTTCTACACGTGGATCGGCTATTGGAAAGACATCTCGCCGGACGACGTGATCCGCGCGAAGCGCGAGCTCGACCGCACGTTCCACATCTACCGCTACCTGTTCGACGACGACGTGTACGACGCGTATCACACGTACATTCACGCACTGTTCGACATGCACACGGGCCCGGGCCGCGACGCGCGGATTCGTTCGCTGATCCAGGCGCCCGACGGTGACCGCAGCGTGCACGGCTCGTATGAATGGAAGCCGGCGTGGTCCGATCGTTTCGCGACCTCGAATGTCGTGTCCAAGGACGACGTGCTGCGGCATTACACGCAGTTGATGGAACGGCTGCGCGTGGCGCTGGGCGCGACGCGCTGATCGCCCGGTATCGCGCGTCGCGCTTCTCGCCGGTATCGAAATCCGCCACCCGGCGGCACGGATTCGCACCCTCGTGCAAGAAGCGGATGCGGTGTGCGGTAGCTGCTGACATGCTCTTTCGCGTGTTCACTTGCGCGAGGCCCCTATGTCAGTCACTACCGGTTGCCGGCCGCTGACGAGCCGCTTGCTCGGCGTCGGCCGGCGGCGTCTCCTTACCGTCGATTCCGCCGAGCCGCATGACATGCCGTTGCCGGTCGAGCCGGAGATCGGCGACATCGTGTTCATCCGCGTGACGGTGCGGCCGTTTCTCGAAGTGGCGAGCGCAACGCGCTCGTGGACGAATCACGTCGGGATCGTCGTTGGCGAGCGCGGCGGCGAGCCGCTGGTCGCGGAGAGTACGTTTCCGCTGTCGCGCGTTACGACGATGTCGCGGTTTCTCGCGCGCTCCGATCGTGGCGCATGCGTGATCGCACGGCTGAAGCAGCCGCTCGATGCCGAGCAGCGAAGCCGGCTCGTCGACGCGGCGATGCGCCGGGTCGGCGTGGTCTACGACACGGGCTTCAATCTCGCGTCGCGCCGGCAGTTCTGTTCGCGTTTCGTTCGAGAAGTGGTGCGTGACGCGACGCGGATCGCGCTCGGCGACGTCGAAACCTTCGACATGCTGCTGCACCGGAACCCCGATCATCCACTTGGTTTCTGGAAGATCTGGTACTTCGGCCGGATTCCGTGGCAGCGCCGCACGGTGACGCCGGCGAGCTTGATGGGCAGTCGGGAACTGCATGTGGTGGCGGATACGCGCGATCGTGCCGACGACGCGTGCGCGGGCGGGGATTAGATGGAACGCGCGGCAGGCGGGCCGTCAGTCGCTCGCTCGAGGAACCGACGGCCGGTTCAATCATGCCCGGGCCCTGGTGCGACTCAGGCGAAAGAGATCACGAGTTTCTTTCCGCAAGCAGCCGCATACTTGCGCAGCGTGTCGATCGATGGAGAGTGCTGGCCTGTCGCGAGCGCGCGTTCGAGCCGCGTGACGGCAGGCGCCTTCGTGCCCATGCGCTCTGCCACATCGGCCTGCGAAAGACCGGCGGCTCGCCGGGCGGCCAGCATTGCGTCGAGCAGCGCGAATTCCTCGCGGTTCAGCCGGTCGTATTCGGCGCGTACCTTCGGATCGGACAATGCGCGCTCGCGCAGTGCCTTATAGGTTGCCATATCGAATCTCCTTCAATCGGCGGCGCGCGGCTTCCAGCTCTTTCCGCGGCGTTTTCTGCGTCTTCTTCACGAAGCAGTGAAGCATGACGATCCGCCGGTCGACGGCCGCACAGTAAAACACACGGGCGATACCTTCCAGGCCCTTCAAGCGCATTTCATACAACCCGTCGCCCATCGGCCTGGTGTGATGTTCGTGTTTGCCTGTTGCCTGAATTCGACTAGTTGTCCGAATGGATATCAGGCCTGCTCATGTGCTTCGGGAGGCGGCGAGATCAGTTCCGTCCCGCCACCGCGAGTCGCGCCGCGAGCCCCACGAACACCGTGCCGAGCAGGTATTGCGGCAGCTTCGACGGACGGCGGCGCGCGCCGATCCGTTGGCTCAGCCGGCTCGCGGACAGAATCACCGCGCCGTTCACGACGAGCCCGATCAGGTTGAGCACCGTCGCGAGCACGAGAATCTGCACGGCGATCGAGCCGTGTCCGGGCCGCACGAACTGCGGGAACAACGCGAGCACGAACAGCGCCATCTTCGGATTCAGCAGGTTCGTCGTCAGGCCCTGACGGAAGATCGCGACGGTCGAGTGCCGGCGCTGCGACGCGACGGGCGATAGTGCGGTCGCGTCCGAGCGAAACGTCTTCCACGCCAGATAGAGCAGATAGGCAGCGCCGGCGAAACGCACGAGGTCGTATGCGATCGGTACCGCGAGAAAGAGTTGCGACAGCCCGAGCGTGGCGGTGAGCGCATGACAGTAGGTGCCGGCCTGAATGCCGGCGAGCGTCGCGAAGCCCGCGCGCCGGCCCTGGCTCACGCTGCGGGATGCGATCAGCAGCATGTCGGGGCCCGGCGTGGCCGTCAGCGCCAGACACGCGCCGGAGAACAACGCGAGCGTGGAGAAGTCGATCATGGGAATCCTTTTTGCGTGAGCGGCGTAAAAAGGAATGCCACTTTAGGCGTGCCGCTGCAGGTGGTCAACCGTGCTCGCGCCAGGATCCGACCGACGGCCGACTTGCTTCAATCCTTTCGATAAAGCGAAAGCCGTTTTTGCCATTCGGGCATGTCGCACGGTTGCGCCAGCAACCAACAATTCTGTCGCGAATTTTCGTACGTGATCTAAATACATGCGGAATGTCTGTCTGTAGCATTCGGCGATTGAGTCACAGCCGGCAAGTGCCTTGCCGGTCAGGTCCGAATGTATTCCATGTGGGTAGATCCTATGCAAGTCGTCGACCGCCGTCGGGCCGACATCGGTAGCGTCGAAGCGACGCGGTCGCGCGAGGCTGGTTCGCGTGCGGTGCTGCGCGACGTCGGCGTGGTCGTGTGGGTCCGCCGCGCAATGTGCGTGGCGCTGCTCTGCGGCGGTGCCGCGAGCCTGTTCGAGCCGGTCCATGCGCAAGTGCCGGATGCGGGGCGAGCGATGCGCGATATCGAGACGCCGCGGCCGGATCTGCCGCCGGAAACCGCGCCCGAGCTGACGATCGCGCCGTCGGAAGAGGCCGCCGGGAGCGCGCCCGAGTCGGGGCCTCGCGTGCTCGTTCGCGCATTCGCGCTCGACGGCAATACCGTGTTCGGCAACGACGAGTTGCAGTCGCTCGTCGCCGATCTCGCCGGCAGCACGCTGGGTTTCGCCGACCTGCAACGCGCCGCCGCGCGCATCACTGCCTACTATCGCCGCCATGGCTACGTGCTTGCGCGCGCCTATCTGCCTCGCCAGGACATCGACGACGGCGTCGTGCGTATCGAAATCGCCGAAGGACGCTACGGCGCAATCACGATCCAGAATCATTCGCGCGTGCTCGGCGCCGCGCTGCGCCAGCCGCTCTCGGCGCTGCATCCTGGCGATGTCGTACGCGGGTCCGATCTCGAGCGCAGCCTGTTGCTGCTCGACGATCTGGCCGGCGTCGCCGCGCGCGGCACATTGCGTCCGGGCGATATGCCCGGCACCACCGATCTCGTCGTCGACGCCGACAAAGGGCCGTTCGCGTCCGGATCGCTCGAATTCGACAACTTCGGCGACGCAGCGCTCGGGCGCTACCGTGTCGGCGGCAGCGTCGACGTCAATTCACCGCTGCGGCTCGGCGATCGCCTGAGCCTGCGCGGGCTCGTCAGCAACGAGTTGCAGCGCTACTACCGTGCCGGCTACCAGCTACCGGTCGGGCCCGCGTCGACGCGAGTCGGCGTTGCGTATTCGTCGCTGCGCTACCGGCTCGGCGGAGCGTTCTCGGATCTCGATTCCAGCGGGCGTGCGAGCGTGCAGACCGCGTACGTGACGCAGCCGCTCGTGCGCGCGCGAAACCTGAGCGTCACCGCGCAGATCCAGTACGAAAACAAGAACCTGCGCGACGACTATGGCGTGTTCGACATTCGGCGCGACAAGAACGTCGGCCTGTGGACCTTCGGCGTCAGCGGCAACAGTCAGGACGGCTGGCTGGGTGGCGGCCGCAACGGGTTCTCGGTGATGTTCGGCGTCGGGCGGCTGCGCAGCAACGATCCGTTCGAAGCGGATGCGCTGAAGAAATCGATCGGCAGCTTTACGAAGCTGAATGTGAGCGCGCTGCGGGTGCAGGCGCTTGGGCGCCGGTTCGAGTTGTACACGCAATTCAGCGCGCAGCTCGCGTCGCGCAATCTCGACGAATCGGAGAAATTCAGTCTCGGCGGCCCGTACGGCGTGCGCGCCTATGCGCTCGGCGCCGGCAGCGGCGACCAGGGCTGGCAGGCCAGCGCGGAGTTGCGTTATCTCGTCGCGCCGGGATGGCAGGTCAGCACGTTCGTCGATGCCGGGCGCGTGCAGGCCGACAAGTACCCGTGGACGCAAGGGCGAAACATGCAGCACATGCAGGCCGGCGGTGTCGGCGCGAGCTGGCTCGGCGCGAAGCGCCAGGTGACGCTGACGGCCGCATGGCCGCTCGGCGCGGCGTTCGGCTCGCCGACCCGCGCGCCGAGCGTATGGGTTCAGGCCGCTCAGTATTTCTGAGCGCGCATGATCGGTCCGTCCGGCAGGGCGGGTTTTATAAGGCAGATTGAAGAGGATACCAAAATGAACAAGGCCTATTCACTGGTGTGGAATGAAGCACAGGGTGGCTGGTGCGCAGTCGGGGAAACGGCGCGCCGTCGCGGCAAGTCGGGCAGTGGCAAGCGCCTGCTCGCGGCGGGCGTGTCGCTGCTGGGGCTGGCGGCGGCGTCGGGAGCATACGCGCTGCCGACGGGCGGCGAGATCATGTCGGGGCAGGCTGACATCGCGAAGTCGGCGGACAACAAGACGATGTCGATCAACCAGCACACGGACAAGCTGATCACGAACTGGCAGGACTTCAGCGTGGGCAGCGGCGAGCGGGTGTCGTTCCGGCAGCCGACGAGCCAGTCGATCGCGTTGAACCGGGTGGTCGGCGCGAACGGCAGCCAGATTCACGGCCAGCTGGACGCCAACGGGCGCGTGTTCCTGGTGAACCCGAACGGCGTGATGTTCGGCGCGGGCGCGCAGGTGAACGTGGGCGGTCTGGTGGCGTCGACGCAGAACCTGTCGGACGCCGATTTCCTGGCCGGTCGCTACCGGTTCGCGGGGACGTCGGGCCAGTCGGTGGAGAACGCCGGAACGATCACGGCGGCGGACGGCGGCAGCGTCGCGCTGCTGGGTGCGCGGGTGTCGAACACGGGCGTGATCCGTGCCCAGATGGGTCGCGTGGCGTTGGGCGCGGGCAATGCGTTCAACGTGAACTTCGACGGCAACGGGCTGCTGAACCTGCAGGTGGAAGGCGGGGCAGTGGACGCACAGGCGCACAACGGCGGCCTGCTGAAGGCGGACGGCGGGGAAGTGCTGATGACGGCGCGCGCGGCAGGCGATCTGCTGGGTTCGGTGGTCAGGAACAGCGGCACGATCGAGGCGAAGGGCCTGAGCAGCCGCGCCGGGAAGATCACGCTGGACGGCGGCGACGTTCAAGTCGGCGGGAAGCTGGACGCGAGCGCGCAGGATGCATCGACGGCGGGCGGCACGGTGACGACGCGCGGCGAGCGCGTGGCGGTGTCGCGCGACGTGCAGGTGGATACGCGTGCGGCGTCGGGCCGTACCGGCCTGTGGACGATCGAGGCGGCCAACGCGTCGGTCGGCGGTAACGCCGATGTGGCGATCGACGGCGAGACGCTGTCGCGCAACCTGGGCACGACGAACGTGGCGCTGACCAACACGTCGGGCGACCTGACGGTGGGCGACGCGGTGAACTGGGCGAGCGACAACGCGCTGACGCTGACGTCGAAAAAGGGCAGCGTCGACCTGAATCAGTCGCTGACGGCGAGCGGCGCGAACGCGGGCGTGACGATGAACGCGGCGCAACAGATCCGCGTCGGCAACAAGGTGACGCTGACGGGCGAAAACGCGAGTCTGGCGCTGAACTCGGGCAGCGGCCATACGCTGACGGACGACGCCGTGGTCACGCTGTCGGGGCGCAATGCATCGTTCTCGGCGAACGGTGAAGCGTATCGCGTGATTCACGATCTCGCGGGGCTGCGCGCCGTCGACGGCGACATGAAGGGCCGTTACGTGCTGGGTAACGCGATCAATGGCGGCGGTTCGCAATTCCGCAGCCTCGGCGGCGATCGTGCGGCGTTCGGTGGCGTGTTCGACGGCCTGGGCAATACCGTCCGCAACCTGTCGGTCTCGAATCCCGACAGTGCGGTCGTCGGGTTGTTTGCGGTCAACAGCGGCCGCATCGCCAACCTCGGGCTGGAGAAAATCACGGCGCGTGCGCCGGCCGGGTACACGAGGTCGCCGGTCAGCGTCGGCGCATTGGCCGGCTACAACACGGGTGACATCACCAACGTAAAGGCGAAAGATGTCGTGGTGACCGGTTATGGCCGCGCGATCCTCGGTGGTCTGGTCGGCAGCAACCTCAGCGGACGGATCGATCGCGCTTCCGTTTCGGGCCGCGTTGAAGGCGGCAAGGACGCGCTGTACGTCGGCGGTCTGGCTGGCGAAAACCGCACGTCCCTTTGGCCGGACTATCGCGACGCGACCATCAGCAACAGCCACGCCGACGTAACGGTCATCAGCGGGGCGAGCGGCGTCATCGGGTCGGGCGGCGATACGGGCGGTCTGGTCGGGATCAACCGGGGCGTCATCACGGCGTCGACGGCAGCGGGCAGCGTCAGCGCCCTGGCCCGCGGCGCGCGCGTCGGCGGCCTCGTCGGCTTCAACGAAGGCGGGGACAAGGCGGGGCGCATCGAGGCCTCTTCGTCGACCGCGAGCGTACGAGGCGGTCATGACGCGACGGCAGGCGGCCTCGTCGGCTACAACGCCGCGTTGATCGAGGCGTCCGCCGCGACAGGTGACGTGATCGTGGGCGACAACAGCACGGCGGGCGGCCTGGTCGGGGAAAACCGCGGCAAGATCGCCGCGTCGACGGCTGGCGGCAAAGTCGTTGCGGGTGCATCGGGTGTGGTCGGCGGGCTCGCCGGCGTCAACCGTGCGACGATCGTGGCGTCGACGGCAAACGGCAGCGTTCAGGCGGGCAACGCCGCGGTGGCAGGCGGGCTCGTGGGGTTGAACGAAGCCACGATCAGCGCCTCCACTGCGAACGGCAACGTCTCGACGGGCGCCGACAGCCAACTGGGCGGCCTCGTCGGCCGTAACAGGGGCGATGCCGAGATACTCGCATCGAGCGCACATGGCAGGGTGGACGGGCGTAACAACGTGAAGGCTGGCGGGCTCGTCGGCTCGAACCTCGGCAAGGTGGACGGTTCGTCGGCCGACGGCGCGGTCAAGGTCGGCGCGCAGAGCCAGGCAGGCGGTCTCGTCGGCGAAAACCACGGCACCGTGGCCGCCTCCTCGGCGGACGGCAACGTATCCGCGGGCATGGACAGCATCGCAGGCGGGCTCGTCGGCATGAACTTCGGCAAGGTGGCGAGCGCCCGCGCAAGCGGGGCCGTGAACGTCGCCGGAAGCGGGGGCAGGGCAGGCGGCCTGGTCGGACTCAACTGGGGCAGCGTGTCGTCGTCGAGCGCGTCGGGCGACGTCGTTTCGGGCGCCGGTAGCTACGTCGGCGGCCTGGTCGGCCATAACTTCACGATTGCATCGATCGATGCGTCCGACGCCTTCGGTTCGGCGAAGGGCGGCGATGGCAGTTCGGTCGGAGGCCTCGTCGGCAAGAACGACGGCAAGATCGCGGCGTCGTCGTCGTCGGGCGCGGTGTCCGGCGGGCGCAATGCACGGCTGGGCGGCGTGGCAGGCGAAAACTTCGGCAACGTCGATTATTCGAACTCGAGCAGCCTTGTTGCCTACACGGCCGGCTACGACCAGCTCTATGGCGGGCTGGCCGGCGTCAACTTCGGCCGGATGCGCGGCAATGGCGTGAGCGGAAACGCGGCGGCGGTGCCGCTCGCGGGCCGCAATTTCGGCTCAATCCGGAACTGATCGGTCCCGTTCCGGGAGGCTGGGTTCGTTGCAGTGACGCCCGCCTCCCGGGCGCGTCGCGTTGTCGCGACTTCGATCCGACGCCCGTTCGGCATAGGTGCCGGACGGGTTGGCCGACCGGCGATGGCGGCACGTGCGCCATCGCCGGTTCGGTCTTCGTCGCAACGATGCTTTTCAAGGGTTCTTCACGTCGATCCGCGAAGAACCCTTTCCTTTGGCGGCGAGCCGGGCACGGCCGGAAAATCGCGGGGCTGTCGGTATTCAGTGCCGTCGTTAGCATCAAGGTAGCCACGCGACCGGGCTATCCCAAAAAATTCCAGCCAATTGTGTCGCCTGAGCGGCTAACCCGCCGAACGATCTGTCAACGCAACGCGAAACGACCGACCCGGATTTACCGCGTTAAAGTTCGTTCAAGTCCGAAAGTGCTGAGCCTTTCGATTTGACGTGTACGAAATGGTTCGTACGATGCGGACACCCCGGCGGGCCTTTGGCATGATCGGAACTCCCCTTTTTCCAAGTGTTTCCCCTGACGATCACGGATGTCGGAACAGCGTTGTTCCGGCTGCGTTCGCGATCGTCGCCGCGCGCCATGTCGCAGAGCCCGCTTCAATCCCTTCGTCGTTACCAGAGCATTTCGGTGTTCGGTGGCGGCATCGTCGTCACCGTCCTTGTCCTGATCGCTTGCGGTCTCGGGATGGCGTCGATCGTCTCGGGCTATGTCGAGGGGGCGCGGCGCAGCTACCTGAACGGCGTGGAGCAGACGCTCAACGAAATCCAGGTGAGCGAAACCTCGTTCCGCAACGGCGTCGCGAACGCGCAACTGATCTGGCAGGAGGCCAGCGATGTGCCGGCGGCGGTCGTCGATGAATTCTTCCTCAACGACCAGCGCGTCGCGACCCGTCCGCATCCGTCGCTCGTCGTCGGCGTGCCCGGGCAAACCGGCGATCGGGCCGAGGTCGCGCGCTATCTGTCGCTGTCGGTCCTGCTGGCACGCATCTGCGCGGCCAGTTCGATCAATCGCGGGCGCACGCTGGAGGGCTACCACTACAGCACGCGCACCGGTTTGTTCGCGCTGATACCCCATCGGAACCGCGACGATCCGGCGCTGGTTTCGCCGGAAAGCCGCGCGCGCGTGCTGGACGCGCTGCGCGTCGATTTCGAGCGCCCGTATCCAGGCATCGCCGATGCACGCCCGCACGTGCGCTGGCTGGCGCCGTTCACCGATCCCGTGTCGGGGCAGCCGCGCATCCGGCTCGCGGCCGAGGCGCGCGACAACGGCAAGCCGTTCGCGGTGCTCGTCACCGAATATCCGACCGATTACCTGCTGTCCTGGCTCGCCGACTATCGCCCCGAAGGCATGTTCTACATCACGACGGCCGATGGCCAGCTCGTCACGATGGATCCCACGGCGGGCGAAACCGGCCGCGTGGAAAGCCTGCTGAAGCTGAACCCGTGGCGGGGCGGCGCGTCGTCGTCGAGCGCGCCGGTGTTCCGGGACGGCTTCCTGCTGTTTCACGGCAAGCTCGAATCGACGGGCTGGACGCTTGCCTATGCGCTGTCGTGGACCGACATCGCGGCCGGCGTCGCGCGCTCGGCCGGTACGCTCGGCGCCGCGACGCTACTCGCGCTCATGGTCATGTGGGGTTTGCTGCTGCGCTTTCATCGGCGAGAGTTCGTGCCGCTCTACGCGCACTCGCAACGCGTGTTCGACAGCGAAGCGCTGTGCCGCAGCGTGATCGAGATGGCGCCGATCGGGCTTGGGCTGATCGCGCGCGACGACGGGCGTTTCATGCTGGTGAGCCCGGCGCTGACGGACATGGTCGAGCGCATGGGCGGCGACTATCACGCGCTGTCGAGCCAGGTGGTCGACGCCTGGCAGGCGCGCGGCGATGAGGGCGGCGTGCAGCACGACGACCTGCTGCTGGGCGACGTGCAAGCCACGCGGCAGCACCTCGAATTCATTGCGTGCGGCGCTCGCTATCAGGGCACGGACGTGCTGATCGCCGCGGTTGCCGATGTGACTGCCAAGCGGCAGCTCGTGCAGCAGCTGGAAGAGGCCGTGCGCGCGGCCGATTCGGCCAATGCGGCGAAATCGTCGTTCCTCACGGCGATGAGCCACGAGATCCGCACGCCGCTGAACGTGATCCTCGGCAACCTGGAACTGCTCGAGCGCTCGGCGCTCGACGCGGTCCAGCATGACCGCGTGCACACGCTGCGGGCGTCGGCGACGAGCCTGCTCGCGCTCGTCGGCGACATTCTCGATTTCTCGAAGATCGAGGCCGGCGCGATGTCGGTCGAATCGATCGAGTTCGACGTGATCGAGACGGTCGAGCGCGAGTTGAACGCGTTCGCGACGATCGCGAAGGCGAAGGGCTTGCAACTGTTCTGCGAAATCCATGCGTGCAGCACGCAGCAAATGCGCGGCGATCCGACGCGGCTCGCGCAGGTGCTCCGCAATCTGGTGAACAACGCGCTCAAATTTACCGATACGGGCCGCGTGACCGTGCGAGTTGCTGTCGTCGCCGGGGGGCACGACGCCCCCGAATTGTCGATCGAGGTCGAGGATACCGGCATCGGCATCGCCGCCGAACATCGGTACAAGTTGTTCAAGGCATTTTCGCAGGTCGACACGTCGATCACGCGGCGTTACGGCGGCACCGGCCTCGGGCTTGCGCTGTGCAGCCGGCTCGTCGCTGCGATGGGCGGCCGCATCACGGTGGAGAGCGAGACGGGCGTCGGCAGCCGTTTCAAGGTGCTTCTGCCGCTCGGCATGGACATCGTCGCGCTCGACCGGCCGCGCGCGGCTCGCGCACACGCGCTGGCGCTGATTGCCGCGCATCCCGAATGGTGCGATTTTGTATTGCCGCATCTACATGCATGGGGATTCGACGTCAGCGTGTACGACAGCCCGTCGAGTCTGCCGGCCGGCATGGCACGACGCGGCGCGGTCGTGCTGTTCGGCGATTCGGACACGTGGTCGCGAGCGGATCTGAACAGCCTGAGCGATTGCGCACCGCTGATTCTCGCGATACCCGACGGCCCGCTCGAACCGTATCGCGCGGGCGACACGGTACGCGTGTCGAGTTACTCGCTCCGCGGTTTGCGCGCCGCGTTGGCGCTCGGCGGCCAGATGGGCGATGACCGCGGGATCGATGCCGTGTCGGGCGACGGCCCGCGGCGTGACGCTTCGCATGCTCGCGATTCGGCGACGGCCGCAACGTCGCGCGACGCGACCGCGCACGGCAGTCGCGCATTGCGCGTGCTCGTCGCAGACGACGAAACCATCAACGGCTCGATTTTCAGCGAGCAACTATACGCACTCGGCTGCACGGCAGCCGAGGTCGGATCGGGGCGCGCGGCGCTCGAATCGCTGGCCAGCGACGACTGGGACGTGCTGCTGATCGGCGGGGATCTGCCCGACATGCGCGCGCACCAACTGGCCGAGGCGGCACGCGGCGTCGATGCCGCGTGCGACGTACTCGTCGTGACGTCACATTTGACGCCCGAAGGCATGCACCGCTGCACGACGGCCGGTGTCCGGCGCGTATTGACAAAGCCCGTGACACTCCAGCACTTGCGCGGCGCGCTTGCGCATGCATGGCAGCGACGGGCCGCGACGTCGGCGCAGGACGCATGCGTGGCCGCTTGCCCGGCGGGCCAAACCCATCATGAAACGGAATTGCATGACAAGTAACCGACTGCATCGAACGTATCAACGCGTATTCGAGACAACAACAACGGCAGGGTGCCGACGCACGTCGCGCGGCAGATTTCAAATCAATACTGGAGGGGAACATCGTGCGCCATGTAGGGAAGATATTCGCACTGTTGCTCGATTTCGCCGCACTTTCTGAGAAGTCTCGTCGGGAATTCCTGACGATGATGAACGAGTTCTTGCTCATGTCGCCGGTTCAGCGGCGACGTACGCTTATCGAGTGGAAACATAGGGTGGATGGCAACCCGCATGACCTGCCCGGCGATTCGAACCGCCAATAGCGCGCCGGGTTGCAGCACGGCCGCGCTACGCGTGAGCGCGGCCGGCATCCCGTAACGGCGCCAAGCGGTCGTGCGCTTCGGCAAATCTGCGCGGCGCGGTCGCGCGGACACGTCGTGCGCGTCGCGCGCGCTGACGCCGGCGCACACCGTCCGCCGCGTGGCCCGCGCCGATTGCAGGGCAAACCGGGATTTATCTTAAAATTGAGGCACTATTTGTCCGGTGCGCCGAATACGGCCAGCCATCGACACGATGGCGCGAGCATGCTCCCCGTTGCGGCGGGGGACCGGATGCGTGACTGAAAAGCCTCGGGGAAACAGGAACATGGACGAATTTTTTGTGCGCGTGATGGTAGCCGACGATCATCCGGCGTCCGCGCTCGGCATGTCGCAGGCGCTGCAAGGCAACAGCACGATCAAGCTCGTGGGCACCGTTTCGAACTCGACGGACCTGGTCGCGGCGCTCGACGCGCAGCAGAGCGATGTGCTCGTGCTCGACTATGTGATGCCGGGCGGCAAGTACGGCGACGGGCTCGTGCTGCTGTCGTTCCTGCAGCGCCGCTATCCGGCGCTGCATATCGTGACGATCACGATGATCGACAATCCGAGCGTGCTGCGCGCGATCCACAAGCAGGGCGTGAGTTGCATCCTCAGCAAGTCGGACGCGATCTCGCACCTGATCGGCGCCGTGCATGCCGCGTACGTCGGTGCGAACTACATGTCGCCATTCATCAAGCAGGCCCTGCAGGACGTCGAATCCGAGCCCACCACTCGCGCGCTGACGACGCGCGAGATCGAGGTTGTCCGATTGTTCGGCGCCGGCTACACGGTGGGCGAGATCGCCGCGCAGCTCCATCGCAGCAAGCAGACCATCAGTTCGCAGAAGTCGAGCGCGATGAAGAAACTCGGGATCGTTCGCGACGCGGATCTGATCCGCTATAACGATGAGCAAAAGCTCGCGGGCGCGTCCGACGGCGATGCGTTGCCGACATGACGATCGCGGGGGCTGGCTGCCGCTCCGGATCGGCTTCGGGCCAGATGCCGCCGAAGTGACGCATTGCGCGTGGGCCGACGCCCGCGGCGCGACGCGGTTACTTTGCTTTTCAGGACGCCGATGCGCCGGTATCGGCGAATGATGCGGTATTCCCCGCCGCGAGCGACGAGATCGATAGAACATGCCTGCAAAGCTGAAAAGACTTGTATCTCACGCCGCCGTTGCGGTGCGCAAGCCATTCGATCCGGGGCGCGTCCGGCGGCAGCAGCAGTTCCTGCTGTACGCAAGCGGCGCGGCGATCTCGGTGTTCATTCTGGTGTGCGCGGCACTCGTTCTGCTGCTCGACGTCCAGGAGTCCCTCGAGCGTTTTCGTGTCGAGTTCATGGAGCGCAAGGCCGGGCTCGTGGCCGAACTGGAGGTCATGAAGGCATTGCAGAATCGCTATGTCGGCGACATGGAGCTGCATTGGGCGAGCGTCGCCGAAAATTCGCCGAGCCTGGCTGGGCCACTCGAGGGCAAACGCGGCAGGCAGATATTCGTCGGGCAAACTGGGCGAGTGGCGATCGCCGCATTCGCCGACATCCCGTCGACGGATGCGTCGAACACTCATTTGCCCTACCTCGCGCGTTTTTTGGAACCGGTCGAAGTGACCGGCGTCCTGCCGCCGCCGCAATCGGCCGATCCGGGGTTGTCCGCTTATCTGATCGATCCGAACGGCGATTTTCTCATTGCGACGGGGTACCCGCTGGCAAAGCGAGCACTCGCGCTGCCGGCCGGTTTCGACATTAAGGCGCTGATCAGGCAACTGCGGCCGAAGAACGACGGCGAGTCCGTGCCGGCGACGCTCGCCACCGCTCCCGGCAGCGACGCGATCGTGCTTGATCGGCGATTCGATCCGGTGCTCGGGCGCTCCTTGCTGCGGCTTGTGAAAGGCGTGCATGGCGCGCACGGCGGGCTGGTCGCCTCGTTCGTCATCAACAGCCGGCCGCAGATCGACGAGATGCTGCGTTCGCCGGAAGCCGGCAAGGACTATGCGCTCATCGATTCCGCGGGCAATCTCCTGATCGGCCGGCAACCCGCCAGCACGATGGTGGCCCGCGCGCTCGAACTTGCCCGTCAGCAGCGTGACTGGAAAACGGCCGCACATCGCGTCGGCGTGAACTTCCTCATCAGCGACCGGATACCGGAGTCGGACGAGGTCGTGATGGCGACCTTCTCGTGGCGCAGCGTGCTGAGCGACATCGCGCTGAGCCTGAGCGTAACGATCGGTTGCGGGCTGTTCGCAATCGGGCTGCTGTGGGTTGCAATCGTGACGTTCGACAGGCGGGCGCTGCGCCCGGCGAATCGGCGGGCGATTCGCCTGATCGAAAGCGAGGCGCTCAACCGGACGCTGATCCGCACGGCGCCGGCCGGGCTCGTGCTGCTGTCGTTCGTCGACGGCGAAGCGATCGTGCGCAACGACGCGCTGATCGCGTACGAGCGGGACGTGTCGGGCGAGCCGCTCGGCAAGCGCTTGTGGCGCGCGTACCGGGACGGCGCGCCAGCCGGCAACGCGCGTGGGCGCGTCACGCGAGAGCTGGCCGTCGAGCGCGCGGGATCCGGCACCGTCTATCTCGACGCGCACATCGTGCGCACCCGGTATCGCGGGATCGACGTGCTGCTGTGCACGCTGCTCGACATCACGGCCCGCAAGCAGGCGGAGGAGAAGCTGCGCGAGGCGAGCGAAGCCGCCGAGCTCGCGAACAAGGCGAAGTCGACGTTTCTCGCGACGATGAGCCACGAGATCCGCACGCCGCTCAACGCGATCATCGGCAACCTGGAATTGATGGAGCGCGCACAGATGGCGGCGCCGATGCGGCGCCGTCTGGGGACGATCATGTCGTCGTCCGATGCGCTGCTGCGCGTGATCAACGACGTGCTCGACCTGTCGAAGGCCGAGTCGAACCAGATGGTGCTCGAAAGCATTCCGTTCGACCTGCGTCGTGTCGTGAACGACGTGGCCGCGATCTTCCGCCCGCTCGCGGATGCGAAAAACCTGGCGCTGACGTGCCGCATTGCCTCGGATCTCGCCGACGGTTACGTGGGAGACTCGACCCGGCTGCGGCAACTGGTCTCGAACCTCGTCAGCAACGCGATCAAGTTTACGAAGCGAGGCGGCGTGACGATCGACGTGCGGCTTGCACAGGCGGGCTCGGCCGGCCGTGGCGTCGAAATCGCCGTCAGCGATACGGGTATCGGCATTCCTCAAGACAGCCTGCCGACCCTGTTCGACGTCTATGTCCAGACCGATGCGTCGATCTACCGGCGCTTCGGCGGCACGGGGCTCGGGCTGCCGCTGTGTCGGCGCATCGTGACGCTGATGGGCGGCGAACTGAGCGTCGACAGCCGTCTTGGCGAAGGCACGGTTTTCGTGGCGGCGTTGCCGCTGCCCGAAGCGCCGTCCGGCTGGCGACACGAAGCGCCGGAACCCGGAACATTCGCGGATACCGCGCGCGGGTACGAAGCAGACGCGGAATCCGAAGCGGGTGCGGAGGCTGGCGCGGAGGCCGACGATGACGAACCGCTGCGCGTGCTCGTTGCCGAGGATCATCCGGCAAGCCGTGCATTGCTGCGCGACCAGCTCGACGCGCTGCGCTACGACGCGACGATCGTATCCAACGGCATCGAGGCGATGCGCGCGTTCTTCGAGCGGCCGTACGACGTCGTGCTGACGGATCTGGGCATGCCGGAACTCGATGGCTTTGCGCTCGCGAACTTCCTGCGCGAGCAGGGCGCGCGCGTGCCGGTGATCGCGATGACGGCGCACGCGACCGACGAGGATCGCCGGCGCTGCGAACAGGTCGGCGTGGCGGAGGTCGTGCTCAAGCCGCTGTCGATCGAGACGCTCGATGCGACGTTGCGGCGGCATGCGGGACGCGACGCGGTATCGCCCGCACCGGCGCACGAGCGAGTGCTGGTCGCGCCCGCGATGACCGACGAAGTGCGGCGTACGCTGCACGACGCGACGCTGCATTCGCTCGCGGCGATCGGCGACGGGCTCGCGAGCGGCGACGCCGATACGCTTCGCATCGAACTGCATTCGATGCGCGGCGGCTTCGCGCTGGCGGGCGACGCCGGCGCGCGCGACGCGTGTGCACGCGCCGAACACGCGATGCGGGACGGCGGTCCGGAAGCATTGAAATGCGTGTGGGATTCGACCGAGGAAGCAGTACGGCTGGCACTCGGACGGCTGTTGGCGGATGACGAGCCGGGCTCGCGCGTGGCGGGAAAATAGGCCGGAGTATCGATCGTCGGTTCGAAGGTGCCGGGCTTCGCGCCGTGCAGCGCCTTTTCGACATGCCTGCACCGTCCGGGCAAACGTAGTCACGAACGCATGGCTCGGCCCCTCGCTGCAACAGTCGCACGAAATGTCGTGGAAGGATTCTGTCGCCCTAATTGATCATTTGGACATGCTGGCGATTCGCGTCATTTGCTCGGACGGATCGGATTTCAGGTTTAGTATTTATCACGTTTCTATAGGACGTCCTTTAGTTTTCGCCCCATATTCGTTTTCGCACCAACCCTGGCACGATCCGGATCAGGCGCTTCACGAGGAAATCGCGCCCATCGTGCGGCGCGACGCACGACATGATGAACCCGCTGATCACGAAGAAAACGTCGACACCGGCCTGCCCGGGCGGCAGCACGTGCAGGTGATAGGCGACAACCGCGAGCGCGGCGAGCGCCCGCGCGCACTGGATGTTCAGGTAGATGGGCTGGCGTCGCGTGTTCGCGCTCACATGCCCCCCCGGACCGAGCGTCGCGAAGGCAAGGTTGCGGACGGTGGCGCGTCCGCTTCGACGCCGCTTGCGACGACGCCGCCGGCGCCCGGCATGGACGCCGGGCGACCCGGCCGGCGTACCAGGCGCGCGACGCCGGCGAACTGCATCGCGCACAGCAGCGACACGCTCGACAAATGGCGGGTGTAACTGCCGAGATCGGGCTCGAACAGCATCGACACGGCGACATGGCCGATGACGAGCGACGCGAGCACGTCGCAGGCTAGCTGGCCTTCGCCACGCGTGCGACGCCACACGGCGGCCAGTGCGATCCAGACAAACCCCTGCATCGCGATTTCCTTCGGCCCGGGCGAGAACAGCACGGGCAGGTTCAGCCGCAGCGTCGCGTACAGGTAATCGATGCAGAACGCGAGAAACGACGTCGGGGCGACCGGATTGTGGAAGCTGGTGCGCGCGCCGTACGGCGAACCGTACGCGAGGTAGTCCGCGGCCATGTCGCGCGGATGCAGCAGCAGGTAATACGCGTCATTCGGCAGCAGCACGAGCACGAGCGGCGCGGCGAGCGTCAGCAGCGTCCTGCGGCGCCACGTGCCGCGCCGGAACAGCAGCACGGCGAGCGCGATCACGAGAATCAGCGCGAAATAGCTGCGCACGATTGCCGCATAGGCGCCGTACAGCACGACCGCAGCCGCGATCGCGACGAGCGCCGGGCGGCGTTGCGCGACCCTGGCCAGCACGATCGCGATCAGTACGACGAGCGTGTCCTTGCTCGCGACGAACAGGTTGAAGAACACGCAGGGCACGAGCAGCACGAGGCTCGCCGCGAGCGAACCGATGCGGCGCCCCTGCGCGATCATCAGGCAGATGAACAGCGCGCCGACCGCGGCGGTGAACGCGTGGGTGCCGCCGATGCCCAGCATCGCGTAGAGCTTCGCGACGGCGTCGAACGAGGTGCCGTCGTAGCTGCTCGATCCGCTGATCTGGCTCTGGATCTTCTCCGCGTCGCGGAACACGTATTCCGGCAGGAACGTGCCGGCCTTCGCATAGACGATCCAGTAGAGCAGCACGGCCAGCGCCGCGATCGCGCGGGTCAATCCGCGGCTGAGGATCGGCCCTGCGTCAATCAGCTTATGCAGCATCGGATACGCTCCTCCGGATCGCGCCGGCCGCGTGGATTCGCTCGCCGCGCGGGACGATCGTCGCCAGCGCGGCGACGATCGCGATGCTGGCCGTCAGATGCGCGAGTGCCGCGCCGGTCGTGCCGTAACCCGCGATCAGGTACCACGCGGCCGGCACGCAAACCACCGCGACGCCTGCCATCGCCAGCATGACGGCGACGCCGGCCCGCAACGCGATCGCGGCCGCCCACAGCACGTCGACGGCCGCGCGCAGCACGAACGACGCGAGCAACACCGCCAGCAACGCGACCTCGTGCGCGCCGGGCCGTTCGTTCGCGAGCCGGAACAGGTCGTCGTGCACGATCAGGATCGCGACGGAAAGCAATGCCGCCAGGCCCGCACTTGCCGCCACCGCACGGCGAAGCCGACGACGGAATTCGGCGGGATCGACCGCGAGCACGCGCACGAAACCGGGCGCGGCCGTGGCGACGACCGCCGCGAATGCGACCGTCTGCACGCCATTGGCGACCGACCACGCGAAAACATAGCGGCCGAGCGCGTCGGCATTCACGTGGCCGCTGGCGACGAAGCGTTCGGCATACTGCAGGATCGACAGCAGCCCGCCTGCCACGTAGAACGGCAGGCCGCGCAGCCAGACCTCGAACATGGCGCGGGCCGCCGGCGCGCGCGCGATTTGCCCCGCGTGGCGGGCCCGGCGCGCAAGCACGCCGATGCGTTGCCACGACACGGCCACGACGCACGCATTGCACGCGAACCACAGCGCGCATACGGCTTCGATCGAGCGCACTGCGCCGGAAAGCAGGCCGGCGCATGCGATGCCTGCCCATGCGCCGGTGCGGACGAACAGCAGCAACGAGCCCATGCGCGGGCGGTGCAGCGAAAACATCCATGCATTCGTTTCGAATGCCGCGTGTTCGGACAGCGCAACGAGCAGGACGCACCAGAGTACGCGCGTCGACAGGCCGAATTCGCCGGCCGGAAAGACGGCGAGCGATGCGATCGCGAGCGACGTGCAGGCCAGCAGATAAAGCCCGCCGAACAGGGTGCCCAACCTGCGCGCCTCGCCGATCGCGGGCAGCGGGTCGCTCGCGCTCAGTCGACGGTTGAGTTCCGTGCTGAAGCCGAGCCCGAGCACCTTCGATGCGACGACGGACACGGCGACCGCGAGCCCGTAGACGGCGACCGCATCGAAGCCGAGCGTGCGCGCGATGACGATCGTCAGGCCGAATTTCAGGCCGAGCGCGGCGAATCTGAGGGCGAGTCGAATGAGCATGGGCAGCGTCCGGATCGTCATGCGTATCGAGCCGCGCGCAACGCGTCGACCACGTGTTCGCGCGCGGTGCGAATCCGGTCGAGCCCTGTCCGGGCCGACTGCCAGAATGCGGTTGCCGAGCCGTCGGCGAGGATCTTGTCGGCGACCGCGTCCGGATCGAACGCCGCGCCGTTGACGACCCAGTCGTCGAGATGCAGGTCCGCATAAGCGCCGAAGCCCTTGCGCTCGTAGCTGACGTGGAACGCCGGCACGCCTTGCAGTACGGATTCCAGCGCGCCGTGCAGGCGCACCGAGACGACCCAGTCGGGCACGTCGTGCGCGAGCAGCGTCTTGAGCGGCACGAGCGCGTCCTGGATGCCCATGTCGCGGTAGTACGCGGCGTCGTCGTTGCCGCGGCAGGCACTCTGCACCGCGAACGAGACGCGGCAGCGCGGGCGGACGCGCTCGATCAGCCGCGCGACCGACGCGGCGTAACGCGCGCACTGCAAGCGGCTCCACGCCGGTGGACGACGCAGTACGAATGCGATGTGGCGCACGCCGTCGCCGGTGCGTGCGGCCCGCTGCAGGATCGTGTCGCTGCGGCGCTCGAAATCGAGCACCGCGAGATCGGGCGCGCGCCGCGTGTTCGCATTGGCCGACAGGAACGCTGACGAGCGGTCGTCCCGCACGAATACCGTGTCGAACGACGCGAGCAGGCGGCGCAGGTGCGTGCCCACGGGCCACGCCGGCCGCGCGGGGCCGATGCTTTGCGGCAGGTACACGGCCGGTTTGCCCGAGGCCTTCGCCGCGCGCATCTGCAGCAGGTGGCCGGCCTCCAGCTTCAGCGCCTCGCGGCAATTGCGTGCGCGCAGATAGCCGCCGCCGACGCCGACGATCAGATCGACGCGGTCGAGCAGGCGTCGCAAGTCGTGCAGCCGCCCGTTCGCGCGGACGGGCAGCACGAAGCGGGCCGCGCCCGTCATCCGGCTCGCGCCGTGGTCGGCCAGCACGGGCGCTCCGCTGACGTCGTCATGGGCGGGAAACGAAGCCGGATCGGCCGCGACGATCGAGATCCGGATCGCATCGCCGAATGCGTCGCGCAGCAGCCTGACGGACAGATCGACCAGCAGGCCGTCGCCGGAATTGCGCGCGCTGTACGCATGCAGCAGCGCAACGTGGGTAGTCGGGATCATTTCGGCTCCTGGTGAACCACGCTGCGGTAGAGCGCGAGCGTGCGCCGGACCATCGCGGCGGCGGAATAGTGTTCGAGTGCGTGCGCGCAATTCGCGCGCATTCCACGTCGCAACGCCGGGTCGTCGGCGAGCGTGACGACGGCACGCATGAAGTCGGTCGTATCGTCGTCGTTCGGCACCACGAGGCCGATGTCGTGCGAGCGGATCAGCTCGGCCGCGCCGGCCACGTTCGACGCGACGATCGGCACGCGCGCGGCCAGCGCCTCGAGGCAGACGTACGGAAAGCCTTCATAGCGACTCGGCAGCGCAAAGAGGTCGAACGCGGAGAAGTAGCGATTCGCGCCGTCCACGGCGCCGACGACGCGCAGGTTCGGCGGCACGTCGTCGGCGTCGGGGCCGGCTGCCGTGTCGAAATCGCCGGGGCCGATCGCGACGAACTGAACCGCGTGGCCGCACCGTCGATAGACGCCGCGCGCGATGCGCACGAGCCGATCGACGCCTTTTTGATGCTCGAGGCGGCCGACGAAGCCGACCACGACCGCATCGCGCGGCAGGCCGAGCGCGCGCCTCGCGTCGTCGCGCGGTATCAGCCGCGGCTGCGTCACGCCGTTGACGATCGTGTCGATGCGGGCGTCCGGAATGCCGAGCGCGTCGTGCAGATGCGCCGCCTCGTCGCGCGAGACCGCGACGATCCGGCTCGAGAGCTGGCCGCCGAGCACGCGTTCGACCGTGCCGTAGAAGCGGCGGCGCCAGCCGCGCAGCGACGGATTCAGCGTATACACCGCGTGCGGCGTATAGACCTGCCGCCAGGGGCCGATACACAGGCGTGCGATCGCGCCGGCCTTCGAACTGTGGCTGTGCACGATGTCGGGACCGATGCGCAGCAGATGCCGGTAGAGCCTGGCGACGGCAATCGCGTCGCGCCACCCGACCGCGCGCCGCATCGGCACCGCGTGAACGGACCGGCAATGCGCGAGCACGCCCGCATCGAGAATCGATGCGTCGAATCGCGGGCCTCGCGGAACGATCAGATGCAGCTCCACGCCGTCGCAAGCGCTCAGGCCGCGGATCAGATCGGCAAGATGGGCGGCGACGCCGCCGCCCGCGGCTTCGACGACAAGCGCGATGCGAAGGCGCGGATGCTGGCCGGGCGCCGTGCGTGCGGGGCCGGGCGGCCGTGCGAGGGCGGGCGCTCGAGGGGCGTCCGTGGCGGGACGCGCGTTGCGCCCGAGATCGATCGTGTCGCTCATCGTGAGCCTCCTTGGCGAAGCCGTGCCGTCAGCGCACGCAGTGCGCGGCGTGCCGGCGATGCATGGGTTTCGCGACGCGGCGCGTCGCCGTATCGCGTATAGCGGTAGGCGCCGTAGCGGCCGCCGTAACGGCCCGCGCGCGGGATGACGCCGTTGAGCAGCACGCCGGCTGTCGCGATGCCGTTGTGCGCGAGCTGTCGCGCGGCTTCGCCCAGTTCGGCGAGACGCGTCGCGCCGGCGCGGGCGACCAGCAGCACGGCGCCGGCATGCCGGCCGAGCACGACCGCGTCGGCGACCGCGAGAATCGGAGCGGAATCGATGACTACCGCGTCGTAGCGCGCCGACCATTCGTCGAGCAGCGCGGCGATCCGCTCGTCGGCGAGCAGCACGTCGGGGTTCGGCTGCAACGCGCCGGTCGAGATGAAGTCGAGGTTCGGCACGACGCTCGCGTGAATCGCGTCGTGCGACACGATGTCGCCCGACACGATCTCGGCGAAGCCGCGCTCGCGCCCGACGCCGAAATAGTCGTGCAGATAGCCTTTGCGCAGATCGCCGTCGACGAGCAGCACACGTGCGCCGTTCGCGGCGAGCAGCGCCGCGAAATTCGCGGACACGAACGACTTGCCCGCGCCAGGCGCCGGGCCGCTCAGCAGCAGCACGTTGTTGCGTGCGCCCTGCATCGCGTAGCGCAGCGCGGTGCGCAGGCTGCGCAGGCTTTCGATCGCCGCGTCGTGCGGTTCGCGCACGCTCAGCAGATGCGGGCCCGGCGCGTGGGCGGCCATCCGGCGTGCGACATGCCGCTGCTCCTGCGAATCGGGAATCGTCGCGTAGACGTTGATGCCGAGGTGCCGCTCGATTTCGTCGGCGCTGTCGACGCCGCCGAACAGGAAATCGCGCGCGAACGCGAGCCCGACGCCGAGCACGAAGCCGAACAGCGCGGCCGCGCCGATCACGATGGTCCGCTTCGGGCGAACGGGCTCGTCGGGCACGGTCGGCGCGTCGACGAGCCGCACGCTGCCGGTCCGGCCCGCCTTCACCAGCTCGAGCTGCTGTGCGTTGCCGAGCAGCGCGGTATACAGATCCGTGTCGACCTTTACGTCGAGCATCAGCCGCAATGCGTTCTGCTGGAGATCGGGCAGGCGCTTCACCTGCTGTTCGACGTCCTGCTGCTGGCGGCGCAGCGTGCCGATCTGCGCGTCGATCGCGATCATGTCGGGGTGGCCGGACGCGAAGCGCGTGGCCATCTCGTCGCGCTTCTGCTGCAATTCCAGCAGGCGCGTTTTTGCGTCGGCCGTCTGCTGCAGCACCAGCTTCGCTTCCTCGGTCAGGTCGACTGCGCCGTGCGCGTTGCGCATGTCCGTATAGCGCTGCTCGGCTTGCTGAAGCTGCTTCTTGAGGATCGGCAGCTGAGTGTTGAGGAACGCCAGCGACTGCGCGGCATCGGCGGACCGGCGCTCGATGTGCTGCCGGACGTAGTGGCTCGCGATGGCCTGCAGCGTGGCCTGCACGCGCTGCGGATCGGGGCCGCGCAGCGTCGCGACGATCACGCCCGACTGCTTGACCTTCTCCTGTACGTCGAGCGTGCGGCGCAGCGTGTCGATCGTCTCCGCGCGCGACTGGCGCACGATCGTGAAGCGCGTGCCGGGTTGCGCGTCGACGCGAGCGAGCTCGACGACGAGCGCGCCATCCGCCGTGCGGAACGTTTCCGTCCGGCCATGCTGCCCGACGACAGGCGCGGAGAGGCCCGGCCCCGACAGCCGGTAGCGCCCGCCGTCGAGCACCGTCAGTTCGAAACGGTCGCCTTCGAGCGGCTTCGGCACGTCGAAGCGGGGGAGATCGGCGCGCTCGTTGCCCCATGCATAACCGCCGAGGCCCAGCACGCCGGGGCGCGAGACGTCCGGGTTGAAACGCGAGATGAAATCGCCGACGACCGGAAAGCGCTTCGGCTGCACGTCGATATAGCTGCGCAGATCGTCGACGGCACGCGTGACGACTAGCCGCGAAGCGAGGATCTGCGCTTCGGCCGCGGCCGTCGACTTGACGTCGAACAGCGACGACACGTCGCCGAGCAGGCTCTTTGCGGCGGACGTGTCGCCGCTGTCCTCGATCTGCAGCAGGATGTCGGCCTGGTATTGCGGATGGCTGAGGAATGCGTACAGCGTGCCGGCGCCGACGCATGCGGCGGTGACGCACGCGATCAGCCAGCGATGGGAGACGAACGTGTCGATCACGCCGGCCAGCGTGATCTCGTCGGCATGCTCGGGCATGCGCGGAGGGGGAGAGCTTGACATCATCGGTTCAGTCCGGAAATCGTGAGGAAACGGCAGGCGGCTGCGAGGTGGCGTCTGCCGAGGCGATGGGCTGCGTGGCTGACGCGAGGCGCGCACACCAGTCGTCGACGCCGTGCTCGATGAGCCGCAGGCTCTGCTCGAACAACGGGCGCGTGCCGCAATACGGATCCGGCACGTCGAAGCCCGGACGTGCGTGGCCCGGCGCCGGGCAGAATTCGCCGAGCATGAACACGCGGCCCAGCAGCGACGGATGACGGCGCTCGAGCGCGCGCTTCTGTTGGCGCTCCATCGTCAGGATCAGGTCGGCTTGCGCGCAGAGCGGCGGGGTCAGCAGGCGCGCGCGATGCGTGGCGATGTCGAGGCCGCGCTCGCGCATCAGCGCGACGGCGAATGGCTCGGCGGGATGCCCGACGAGCGCGCCGAGGCCGGCCGACTGCACGTCGACGCCCGGCAGGCGCGCGCGGAACAGCGCCTGCGCCATCGGGCTGCGGCAGATGTTGCCGACGCACACGACGAGCAAGGTGGCGAGCGCGCTCATTTGATGGCGAGCGCCGCGGCCATGGCGCTGGAGTTGACACCAGGCAGCAGCAGGCTCAGCACGCGGCTGAAGCGCACGAGGCTGTTGCCGTCGACATAGACGATGTCTTTCGGCTGCAGCTCGAACTCGTTCGCGAGGACCATCGACACCGGCGAGCGCGCGTCGAGGTGGAACACTTGCGGGCTGTCGGTCTGCGAGCCGCGGATCACGAACAGTTGTGCGGCGTCGGCCGTGTTCGGATTCACGCTGCCGGCCTGCGACAGCGCGTCGGACAACGTGAGCCCGCCGTCGCGCAGCGGCAGCGCTAGCGACGGCTTGTTGACCTCGCCCATCACGTAGACGCCGTAATCGCTGCGGCTCGGCACATGCAGCAGATCGCCGGCGGCGAGCACGATGTCGGCCGGATTGCGGCCCTGGCGCAGCATCTGCGTCAGGTCGAGCGGATGCGAGACGCCGTCGCGCACGAGTGTCATCCGGCTCTGGTCCGCTGCCGGATTCAGGCCGCCCGCGCGGCCGAGTGCTTCGTAGAGCGTCATCGGCACATCGTTGACGGGCTGGTTGCCGGGCGCGCGAACTTCGCCGTCGATGTAGACCTGCTTCGAACGGAACGACGCGACGCGCAGCGTGACCTGCGGATTGCGGTAAGCGCGCGCGAGCGCATCGACGACGCGCGTTCGCGCGGCGTCCGCGGTGAGGCCCGCGACGTGCACCCGGCCGGCGAACGGGAACGCCAGGTTGCCGGCCTGATCGACGACGAACCCGGTGACGGGATCGGCGGCGTGCGGCGCGTTCGGCGTCGCCGCGCCTTGCGCGGCTGCCAGCTCGGGGTGATCCCATACGGTAATTTGCAGCACGTCGCCCGCGCCGATCCGGTATGCGCCGGGCGATGTCGTCAGCAGATCGACTTGCGCGGCCAGTTGCTTTGCCGCCTGCGCCTTCAGTTGGCGAATCAGGTCGGGGCGGATTTTCCGGATCTCGTAATGCGGCGCTTCACCGTCGGGCCGCGCATCCGCCGCGGACGGCGGGAGCGGCTCGACCATCCGCATGCCGGGGGCGAGCGCGCAGGCGGACAGCGCGACGCTGAGCGTCGCGATAGACAGTATCGGCAACAGGCGGGCGCCGCGTGGGCGCGCGGCTCCGGTCCGCGCGTTTGCGGCGGATTCCATAGGCATGGTTTTCTCCAGGAGTGGGCGTCGCGTGGCGGCGCCTCATGCGTGATCAATACGCGTTGTGATGTGTCCAGCCGCGCGTGATCGTCGCGACGACGATGCGCATGTCGAGTGCGAACGACCAGTTGCGCAGGTAATGGAGATCGGCTTCGACGCGGCGCTGCATCTTCTCGATGCGATCGGTTTCGCCGCGCAGGCCGTTGATTTGCGCCCAACCGGTGATGCCGGGCTTGACGCGGTAGCGATGGATGTAACCGTCGACGATCGTCTGGTACAGGTTGTCGTGTTCGAGCGCGTGCGGACGCGGGCCGACGACGGACATCTCGCCGCGCAGCACGTTGATGAACTGCGGCATTTCGTCGAGGCTCGTGCGACGCAGGAACGCACCGATGCGGGTCACGCGCGGATCGTTGAGGGTCGCTTGTCGCACGCTGCCGTCGACGGCAGCGTGAATCCGCATCGTGCGGAACTTGTAGATCGCGAACGTCTTGCCGTCCGCGCCCTTGCGTTGCTGACGGAACAGCACGGGACCGGGCGAAGACAGCCGGACGGCCGCCGCGATCGCGATCAGCAGCGGTGCCGTGCCGACCAGCACCGCCGCCGCGAACAGTCGATCGAAGATCGCCTTCTGAACCAGCGCGCGCGGCGACAGCGGAGACGCGACGAGGTTGATCGCCGGCGCGCCGACCAGTTCGACCATCGTGCCGTCGAACATCGCGAGCTGGCTGATGTCGGGCACGAGGCGGACGTTCACGAGGTCGTGCCGGAATGCATCGAGCACGCGAACGACGGCGCCGGTCTCGGTGATCGGCAGCGCGATCCAGACTTCCGGGATCGCATGTGCCCGCACGTGCGCGGCGAATGCGTCCAGCGTGGGAAGGACATCGATGCCGTTCGCACCGGGTTGCGCGGGGCGATCCGGATCGAACACGGCTGCCGCGCGATAGCTCGCCGACGGCGATTGCGCGATCCGTTCGAGCACGGCGGCGCAATGCGCGCCGCCGCCGACGATCGCGACTTGCCTGGTGCGTTCGCCCATATGGACGATCCGTTCGAGTGACGCGCATGCGACGAGCCGGGACGTGACGAGGGCGATGCCGCTCGCGGCCGCCCAGAACAGGAACCCGTTCAGCGGCACGGGCAACGCGCCGCGTATCGCGAACATGACGATTGCCGAGCCTGCGAGCGCGAGCAGCCATGCAGCAACGGTCAGGATTGCGACGCGATATTTCGCGCGGTGGTGCGGTGTGCGCGCCACGCCGAACGCCGGGAACAGGACCATCGCGAACGCTGCCGTGCTGGCGACGATCGCCACGCCGTTGGACGGATCCACGCCGTTACCGGGAAAAAACCAGGCCGCCACGGCCGCGCCGACCGCGATCAGCGTGATGTCGACGATGCGTGCGAGCAGCCCGTGGACTGCCGGCGGCGCTGCGGAGTGCCGCTCTTCGAGTGCCGTATGCATATATCCTTCGCTACTGTTTTATTTGACATGGCGTGCGCCGCCCTGCGAGCGACGCAATGCGTCGCCGCCGCGGAGTGCCGCGTGGTGCCGATGCTTCCGTTTCACGGGAAGGGTTGATGCGGGGAGCGCGTGCTGCCCGCCTTATCGATCGGTCGCGATGCATCGCATGGCGGCATTCTTGAATGCGGTTGAATACGGCCTGATAAATGCAACGCGTCTGAGTCAACTGAACCGGTTTCAATTTTCGTCAACCGGGGAGGTGATTTAAATGGGATGCGTACTAAATGACCTTTCAGAGAACTGGTACGTGTACGAATGCGATGAAGCGGAGTTTTCGGGATGCGTGTGCCGCGCAAGACCGGGCGCCGATCGCTCCAGCTGTCGGGGCGGGGTTCGGAGAAGTGCGCCGGCATGGGCAAGGGGCGGGAAGGTAGTGGGCGATGCCGGGACGGCATGCGGTTTCGGCGACGGGCGAAGTGCGATACGTCGCTAAAAGTCTGGCGCCGACAAGTGATGGATGAGGTGATTCGCCGGCGGCGGCGATCGCGAGCAGGCGACCGACGTTCGGGGGTGCGCCGGGGTAGTTGTGTGCATCCGAAGCGGGTGCAGAGGCTGGCGCGGAGGCCGACGATGACGAACCGCTGCGCGTGCTCGTCGCCGAGGATCATCCGGCAAGCCGTGCATTGCTGCGCGACCAGCTCGACGCGCTGCGCTACGACGCGACGATCGTATCCAACGGCATCGAGGCGATGCGCGCGTTCTTCGAGCGGCCGTACGACGTCGTGCTGACGGATCTGGGCATGCCGGAACTCGATGGCTTTGCGCTCGCGAACTTCCTGCGCGAGCAGGGCGCGCGCGTGCCGGTGATCGCGATGACGGCGCACGCGACCGACGAGGATCGCCGGCGCTGCGAACAGGTCGGCGTGGCGGAGGTCGTGCTCAAGCCGCTGTCGATCGAGACGCTCGATGCGACGTTGCGGCGGCATGCGGGACGCGACGCGGTATCGCCCGCACCGGCGCACGAGCGAGTGCTGGTCGCGCCCGCGATGACCGACGAAGTGCGGCGTACGCTGCACGACGCGACGCTGCATTCGCTCGCGGCGATCGGCGACGGGCTCGCGAGCGGCGACGCCGATACGCTTCGCATCGAACTGCATTCGATGCGCGGCGGCTTCGCGCTGGCGGGCGACGCCGGCGCGCACGACGCGTGTGCACGCGCGGAGCGGGCGATGAACGACGGAGGTCTGGACGAAGTCGGGCGTGTTTGGCCCGACGTTCAGGCCGCAATCGAGCAAGCAATCGGCCGCTTGCGCCGGCCCGGCCCGAATGAAGGCATCGCTACTGATACGAAAACGTAATCGTGCTGAGTGCACTCACGGAGCCCGGCTTGATCGTTTCCGCGACCTTGACGTATCTGGCCTCGAACGGCACTGAAATCTGGGCGTTGGCGGTGGAAGATTTGCCGACCATCCACTGATTCGTATTTCCCTTGGCAGACGAATCCGGCCCGAAGCTCAACGGGGTGCTCTCGCCTTTTTTGAGGATTTGAATCCCGACACCGGCCGCCGTCGAACTGGGCGCAAGGCTCAGGGCGCTGCCCGTATTCGCGGGATTTGTCGCATCGGTCAATGTTGCGTGAACACTGACGTTCGCATCGCAGTTCAGGCCGACAGAGAACGGCGCCGACCGGGCGGATGCCACGTCACCGGGCGCCTTGAGGCTTGCCGCTACCAAGGTTGGCAGCGTGACCGAATTGGTTGCGCCGGATGTGACTTTGCACGCCCTTGCCGTCACATTCGTGCTCAGCGAGGACATAGAATTCGATGCGCTACTCCCTGCAAGAAGCGCACCTTGATACTTCAGCCTGTAGTTGAAAAGCCTGGTCGCATTGGAGGTGTAAGTTCCCGTCACGAGCGGACCGGCAGAGACAAGCGTCACCGATGCGTAAAGACCACCTCTATCCCGTGTAGAAACCGGGATGGAAAGTTCGCCGTCTACAAGTGGTGCCGCAGGGGGATCGTAAAACCCGTTAGATCGTACTTCAACTACAAAGCCGATCCCGGGTATACCGGTTTCGAAAACTGCAGCGGCTTTTCCCGTGCTCGTTTTGTACGTTACATTCGGAATGACCTTTGCGATCGGGGTTAAGACATATTCGTCATACTGACATACCAGGCTAGAATCAGCGGCGACACTGGCAGCATTCGCGCCACCGGTGGTCGAATTCGGAAATTTCCCCCCCAAAGGAATTTCGTCCTGGGTCACACTGACTTTCCCTGGGAGAGTGGGCGTGGTCCACTGACCAGTGCCCCACAATTCGCAAACAGAATGCGCGGATTCAGAAAATGCAATCGAGCACAGCGCCAGGCATTGCATCGTGATTCGCATTACGGAGCGATTCGACGCGCGTAGCACGCCCACGCGCAGGTCCGTATTTCTCGCCGCATTCATCCATTTCATAATATCTGTCCCGTTAGACCGAAAACGATTTCGAAACTTTCGCAGGCTTTGCCGTCAGCGACGTTCGAGCGCTTGCGCAGTGATGATTGCGCAACGTCACCGACGCGCCGATGCCACGCGATTCGACACGGCCGGCGCATAGCTGGCGACCTCGCTCGCCACGCACGGCAGTTCAAGGCTCTGGGGCGGCTGGTAGGTCCCGGTGCGCTTGCGTACCGGCAGCGAATACGACAGCGTGCACACCGACTTGCCGTGACCCGCTTCCCACTGCATCTTCAGTTCACCCTGATCCACGAGCCCGCGCGCGAGCAGCTTGCCGCCCTGGCCGACCGTGCCGATGTCCTTGCCGTCCGCATCGGTCACGGTCGCGCCGAACGGTACCGGCGAGCCGTCGGCCTGCCGCGCGCGAATGATCGCGGAGCGTCCGTATGCCGTCTTGAACTTCAGCATCGGCACCGCGCCCGCCAGCGGCGCGATGCGCTGGCTCGTTTCCTTCAGTTCGACATCGGTCGACAGCCCCTTCGGATCGATGCCGATGTCGTTCATCGCAAACGGCGTCAGGTACGGCACGACCGCATAGCCGCGCCGGTCGATTCGCACGCCCGACGTATTGGTCACGCGCGCGCCTTCGGCATTCGGTGCCTCGATGATCGCGAAGGTCTCCGATAGCGGCTGCGACAGCGTGATGCCGCCGCGATGCGCGACGATCGCGCCGCGCGCGCCGGCCGAGAACTGCTGATAGTCGGCGGCTGCGCTGACGCTGCCGCTCAGTTCAGCGACCGGGCCGCGGTACTGGATGCTCGCGCCGCCGTTGGTCTGCGACGTGCCCGACGAATTGCCGTGGTTCACGTTCACGCCGTACGACAGGTTGTTGTCGACGCCGAGCGCGCCCGACAGGCTCGTTTGCGCCTGTGTCGAGCCGCGGGTGTCGCGGCTGAAGCTGGTCGCGAGCGTCATGGGCCGCGCCTTGCCGAGCGGAATCGACAGGTTTGCGTAGTACATCGTGCTCGACCGGCCCCATGCGTCGCGCTGGCGCGTTGCCGACACGTTATACGCGACGTTGCGGAACGTGTTGTTGTAGCCGACCGTGAAGTTGACGTCCGACCCGCTGCGGTTCCAGTAGGTCGACGCCGATGCGGTTGCGTTCAGGCTGCCGCCACGGGCGCCGAGCGACTGGCTCACCGTCAGCGACGCGCGGTTGCGCTGCCGGGACACGCTGGTCGATCCCGCACCCAGTTTCGTCTGGTCGCGCGCGAGCATCGCGTCGTTCAGCGCGAAGAAGCCGTTCGTCGAATAGCGATACGCGGCGATTGCGACGTTCGTGCCGGTCGCCGCGACGGCCTTGGCGTAGCTGATCCGGAAGCTCTGCCCCGAATAGCGGCGCTCGCCCGGAATCGACGTCGTCGCATGCGTGACGTCCACGCCGACCGCGCCCAGCGACGTGTTCAGCACCGCGCCTGCCATCGCGGACAGATAGCCTTGCGCGAACGTCACGCCGCTATAGCCAGTCAGCAGGTTCGTGACGCCACGCTGCCAGGTCGCCTGCGCGAAGTACGGCGTGGTGTTAGGCAGGTTGCGTACGACGCCCGTCGTGAAGCTGTAGCGATTCTGGCCCGGGCGCAGCGACAGTGGCACCGCCGCGTACGGCACGGAAAACGAATGCACGGAACCGTCGGCTTCCGTCACGCTGACCTTCAGGTCGCCGCCGTAACCGGTCGGATACAGGTCGTCGATCACGAACGTGCCCGGCGCGACGGTCGTCTCGTACAGCGTCGCGCCGTTCTGTGTGACCGTGACCTTCGCGTGGGTGTTTGCGACGCCGCGTACGACCGGCGCATAGCCGCGCTGCGATTCAGGCAGCATGCGGTCGTCGGTGTACAGGCGCACACCTCGGAACGACGTCGAGTCGAACAGATCGCCGGACGTGTACGCGTCGCCGACGATCAACTGCGACGACCACGCGGTCAGGTCGCGCTGCAGGTAAGTCGAGACGTTCTCGTACTTCCTGCGGCCGCGATCGTCCCAGCTGAACGAGCCGTTATGACGGAAGTGCCAGCGTCCGACGTTGATGCCGCCGTCGACGCCGACATAGCCCTGCGTGCTTTCTCCCTGGCCGCCGGTACGCGAGTGATACACGCTCGCGTTGTAGCCGAGCATTCCGACCGGGACGCCCTCGCTCCACTGGTCGGGGCTCACGTAGCCGCGTGCCTGCCGCCGCATCGAGATTTGCGGGATGCTCAGATCCAGCCGCTGCTCGTTGAAGTCGTAGCTGACCGACGCTTCCTGAATGGCCTGACCGATACGCAGGCACGCGCCGTCCTCGTCAAGCGTTGCGCGCACGTCCTGCGGCAGCTTCGACAAATCGACGCCGATCAGCTCGAACTGCGCCTTGTCGAAGCATGGCTGCGCATCGACCGTGTTCGGCGCGCTCTTGAACTGCAATTCGACGCGGCCGGTCCAGTTGCCGTCGACATAGACGTCGGGTTTGTACAGGCCGGCCAGCACGACGTTGCGACGTCCGTAGCGCGACACGTCGATCGCGCCGCTGCCGTTGTTCAGGAAGCCGCCTTCGAACTCGACCTGCGCGAAATCCGTCTGCGCGACCTGCAGTTCGCCGGCATCGACCTGTGCCGCATGCGCGTGCGTCTGCCAACCCGCGATGATCGTGAGAAGCAGCGCGCAGACCGGCTTCAGTTTCGGTTCAGTCTCCGCCTGCATGCTCGGTTGCCGCTTCTCCATCATTTGATCTTTCCCGTCAGTATTGAGTTGAGTGTTCGCCTCGGATCGAATGGCCTGGCTGAATCGGCCGCGCGCGCATCACCTCATCGGGACACGGGAGCCTCGTTGGATCGGTTGCCGCCCCAGTCGTCGAAGCTGCTGTACACGACCGTCCCGCCGGTTGCGTCCGCGTTCGTCGAACCCTTGACCGGGAACGAAGCGGTTTCGCCCGGGCGCACATAGCCCACGCCGGCGTCCAGCGTCTTGCCGTTCGCATGGAGTGCGATGCCGCCGAGGTTGACGACGTATGGCGTCGGATTGGTTGCCTTCAGAACCAGCCGGTTGTCGGGATCGGCTGCGATCTTCCAGGTGAGCTGACGTGGCGCGTCGGCTGGATTTCCCGGCAGCCCTTCGGGCCGGTACATCAGCTTCACGCGTGTGCGAAATGCGATCATCAGGCGATTTCTATCGTCGTCGGCCGCCGCTTTCGGCGGCACGTCGAGCACGTTCAGCCAGAACAGCGACTCCTTGTCGGCCGGCAGCGCTTCGCCCGAATAAAGGATCCGGAGGGTCTGCCCCTTGCCGCCCTCGAGCCGGAAGATCGTCGGCGTGATCACGAACGGCACGTCGATCTGATCCGGTGCGGCACGCTCGTCGCCCTTGTCGATCCACGTCTGGACCAGGGCCGGCGCCTTGCCGTCGTTGGACAGTTGCACCGTGACCTCCTTGTCGGCACCCGGAAATACGACCCGTGTGCCGGAAAGCGTCACGCTCGCCTGTGCGCTCATGCAGGACAGGGCGGCCATCAGCAGCGCGAGCAAGCGATAGGGGGGGGCAAGCTTCATCATCAGCCTCCTTATGTTATGTAGTCCAAATAAATCAATCAGGAAATCGAGAGAGCCGATCCGGTGAGCCAGCCTCATCCGGAGGCCGGCTCTGTCACTCAATCAACCGATTGCTCAGGGATAGATCAGCGAGTAGGTGACGTGCGAATTCGCCGTCCCGCCGGTCACGTCGCCGGTTGCGTAGTACTCGGCCGAATACTGCAGCGTCGCGGTGCCGGCCGTCGTGTCGATATTGACGACCTGCGAGTTCTGCGCCGAGGATTCGGCGCCGACCTTGATCGGCTCGTACTTGTCGTTCAGGATGCTGATTTCGACGTTCTTCGCTGAGTCATCGCCCGTCAGCATCAGACGGCCAGTCGCGAGGTTCACGGTCGTGCCCGGCTCGAACGCCACCGCCACCTTGTTGACCGGCGCCGGAATCGTCGTGCCGCCCTCTTCCTTGTCCGTCGTGCAGCCCGTCAGCGTGAGTTTGAACGGCGTACGACCCGCAGTCTTGCCTGCCCCGGTGAGCATGTTGGTCGATGCCGTCGGCAGTGCGACCTTCAGATCGTTGACACCCTCGTTGATCTTGCAGGTCGACGCGACGACCGAGCCCGTGAAATTGATCCGGCCGTCCGCCGCATGCGCTGCCGAAGTTGCCGCGAGGCCGGCTGCGACCACGAACAGGGAAAGTGCGGAAGTGCTTTTCGCGATTTTCATTGATTGAGTTCCAAACGATGGTTTAAAGGTGATGAAAGCGCGCATGAGATCCGTCTTGCGGAGGGGGTATGAGGTGAATCTCAATGTTTGCATTTCGATACGTATTTTCCTGATGCGAGACAAGACGGGAAATCGGACGACGCTTAAAGCGAAGCCTTAAATAGTCGTACAAGTACTAAATTGATGAATTTCGATGGGAATCGTCAGGTGGACTGCATGAATTGTTAAATCCGGGATGCGGGGCCGGGCGCGCTTTCGAGCGCGTGGCTCATCCCGGCAGACCCTGCTCCCTGTACGAACGATGGGTCTGCATCGGATTACGATCGGAAGATGGGTATCGGCCGGATGCGAAGGTAGCTAATGAGATTTCGGAGAGGGATCCGTGGTTGCGTTGCCGGCTTGTCGGCATCGCCCGAGCGCATGACGTTGCGGTTAGGCGCAGCGACCATCGGCTTGTTGGATCGCGTGTATCGCATGGCGGCATACTTCAAGGTGATTGAATGCGACCTGATAAATGCGACGCATCTGAGTCAACTCGGCTCAACGGGATTCAATTTCGTTAACCGGGGAGACGATTTGAATGGGACGTGTATTAAGCGGGTCTGTCGACCCTTGTGACATGGAAAGCTGCGAGGCGGCGTTTTCCGGATGCGAGCGGCACGAAAGACCGGACGCAGATCGCGCTGGGGATCGGAGCATTGCTCGGCGAAGCACGCCGGCATGGTAGTAGCCGATGCCGGGCCGGCACGCAGTTCCCGCAGCGGACAGTACACGCTTGGAGTACGTGTGTGCGAAGCGTCGCGAAAAATTCGACGCCGACGCGCGATGGCCGAGGTGATTCCTCGGCGGCAGCGCAGGCGATCTTCGCGAGGTTTTGTCTAAATCAGGACAACCGATCGCGAACACGACGACTGGCGTGCGAGGCTGTCATCGATGATATGAATGCGGGCGCATGCGTCATGGCATTCGCGGGGAGCTATGCCGTTCGCCAAGCCGGGCCGACACGCGGCGGGCAACTGCGTGTACCCGACGAAAGCGAAGTGTCTTTGCTGACGCGTGAGTGTGCTCGATCAGGCACGACTGAATTGCGGTGGCTCTGCGGGCGGGACGACGATGCGGCACGCATTGGCGCCCATTGAAGAGAGGCATGAACGTGCCACGCATCCATCTACGGCATCACGGTCCCGCCTGTCGCTCAGCCCTTCGCGACGACGTCGATGCGCAGCGCGTCGCCGCCGGCCGCGATCGCGAGCAGGCGGTCGACATTCGGGTGCGCGCCGGGGCGGTTGCGTGCGTCGGCGGTGTGCTCCGCAAACACCGCGAGGCCATGCTCGGCAGCCTTCGCGTCGAGCGCGCCGAATGCCTGCTTCAGGTAGTGGTAGACCGCGAGCGAGCCCTGCTTGCCGGGCTGGTTTTCGATGCTGGCGACCACGTCGCCGTTCGCGCCGACGAGATCGATGCGCGCGATGCCGTCGATGGCCGGCAATTGCGCGAGGTTGTCCTTGAATACTGGGGTAGCTTGAATCACTGAAAACACTCCGTCGGTTCGGTCATGGGCCAATGAGCGTGGCCGGCCGTATTTTATCCGATCGGTTTCGGCGCACCGGCCGGCGCGGCCGAGCCGGTCGCGCGCCACGCGAGCGCCGCGCACGCGTGCCCGCAAGCATCGCGATCGGCAGCCCGGCCGCGCCGCTGTGCCGCACGCGGTTCAGATGCCGAGTGGGCGTGAGCGCTCGGCCGAATCGCGCCAGATCACGCGGACGATCGGGCGCGACGCGGGAATCAGCAGGCCGGCGTCGGAATCGACGAGCGCGCGGCCCGCGACATCGCTTTTCATCACCGCCCGGCGCCAGCCGGCACGCCCGCATCGCGCGAGCGCTCGATGTCCGGGCTGCGATACGCGCGCTCGGGAATCTCGGCGAGCCGCGACGCATGCACCTGCCGTGGTTCCAGACCATAGAATTTCTGGAAGCTCATAATCAGCGGCGACCATTTGTCCGGATCGATGCGGTCTTGATGACCATCCATCAACAGGTCGGGATGCACGTGCACGCGCTGGATGCGCACCTCGAACACCGTGATCTTCCCGCGCAGGTCCGGTGTTTCATCGGCGAGGCCGTGCGTGGCCGCGACGACCGCTTCCAGGTGAATCGGGCATTCGAGCGCACGCGGCGGCCACACGGTTTGCGATGGCGTTTCCGCCAACCCCGCCGTGCCGAACTTGTCGGGTTCGTACACATAGCCTCTCGCGCGCTTCGATTCGGGCACCGGATGCGTGCCCGTCGTCCGTGCGATCCGGTCGACCGCGTGCGCCTGCGCGGACGACGGCAGGTTCAGCACGCATTCGCCGGTACGCATCAGGTTGCGGGTGGTCTGCGAGCTGGCGGCGATGCCGATCACCCCGCGCCAGCCGAGCCAGAACGCGGACGAGATCGGCGCGAGATTTGCTGTGCCGTCCGGGTTCAGCGTGCTGACCAGCACGACGGGCGTGCCGAAATAGAGGATGTTCGGTTCGGTGACGCGATGCGGAGCGTTCATGGTCGGGGCCTTCGCTTCGTTGAGGGATCAGTTCGCATGCTGATCCTGTCGCGGCCGCGCGGCGCTCCGATTCTTGTCGTGTCATCCGGAGATCGGCTGCGATGCGGCGACGCACGAAAATTGCTCGCGGAGCCGCGCTTGCAACGCGCGGCAACGGCGCGAGCATGCGGCGCGCGAACGGCCATCAGCGCATCGGCACCGCGCATGCTTTTCCGCTACAGTAAGAAATCGCAGGCCGCGCGCCGCCGCGCGGTCATTTCCGGAATTGCACATGAGGGCCCCGATGGACACGCTGCAACGCTATACCGCCAATGCGCCCACGCGCGAGGAAGTCGATGCACTCTCCGGTTCGACCGTCATCGAATTCGGCGCGAACTGGTGCGGCATCTGCGCGGGCGCGCAACCGGCGATCGTCGAATCGTTCGCCGCGCATCCCGCCGTGCGCCACCTGAAGATCGAGGACGGTCCGGGCCGACCGCTCGGCCGCTCGTTCCGCGTCAAGCTGTGGCCGACGCTGGTGTTCCTGCGCGACGGCGTCGAGGTCGCGCGCGTCGTGCGGCCCGCCGATGCGAAGCAGATCGAAGTCGACGGCTTCGCCGCACTGGCCTGACGTCACGATCATGCAACAGGCCATCCAGCACATCGGCGTCGACGCGCGCGGCAGCGGCCTCGTCGAGTTCACGCCGCAGGTGCGCGCGTTCGTCGACCAGCAGTCGATCCGCACGGGCCTGCTCACCGTGTTCTGCCGCCATACGTCGGCTTCGCTGCTGATCCAGGAGAATGCGGATCCGTCGGTGCGGCGCGATCTCGAACGCTACTTCGCGACGCTCGCGCCCGAGGACGAAAGCCGCTACGAGCACGACACCGAAGGCCCCGACGACATGCCCGCCCATTTGCGCACGGCACTCACGCAGGTGCAGCTGTCGATTCCGGTCGAGCATGGCCGCATGTTGCTCGGCACCTGGCAGGGGATTTATCTGTTCGAGCATCGTCGCGCGGCACACCGGCGCGATATCGTGCTGCATCTGATCGGCGAATAAGCGGGAGCGTGAGCGGGAACGCATGATGCAGCGCCGGCGCGCGATGCCGTGTGCGTTTGCACGCGGCGCACCGCTTCAGCCGAGCAGCTTCTCGACCAGGGCGCCGAGTTCGCGTAGGTGTACGGGCTTCGGCAGGAATGCGTCGAATACCTGCTTGTTCTCGCGCAGCGCGGCCGATTCATAGGCGCTGACGCCGAGGATCGCCGGATGGCGGCCGTCGTCGCTCGGCTGCGCGACGGCGCGAATGCGCTGTGCGACCTCGAAGCCGCTCAGGTCCGGCAGTTCGAGATCCAGCACCACGATGTCGTAGTGGCCCGTGCCGAAGCGCGCGACGCCTTCCTGGCCGGTGCCGCACAGATCGGCGTCGATGCCGAGCGCCGACAGCATCGCGCCGAGCGTTTCGCGTGCGTTGTCGTTGTCGTCGACGACCAGCGCGCGTCGGTCGCGATGCGCGGCGGCCGCGGGCCACGCGGGCACTTCGCCGGCGGCCTCGGTGAAGTCGGGTACTTCGACGGGCAGCGTCACGATGAATTCGCTGCCTTCGCCGACCACGCTGAGCACGTCCACATGCCCGCGCAGCGTCGTGACGATCTCGCGCACGACGGCGAGCCCCATGCCGATCCCGTCCACATGTAGGCCGACCGCGTCGTTTGCGCGGTAGAACGGCTCGAAAATCTTCGATAGGTGCTGCTTCGCGATGCCGGCGCCCGTGTCGCGCACGGCGAGCTTCAATTGCTTGCCGGCCGGCGCGTCGGCGAGCGCGATCGATACCTTGATCGACCCGCCGAGCGTGTATTTGACGGAATTCTCGATCAGGTTCGACAGCACTTGCCGCAACAGCTTGCGATCCGAGCGGATCGCAAGATCGTGCGGCGCGACCTGCTGCGTGACCGCGATCCGCTTGGCCGCGATCTTCTCACGCAGCGGCTCGATGACTTCGGCCAGCAGCGACGCCATGCCGACCGTTTCCAGTTCGGCGAGCCGCTTCGTCGAGCGCAGCTTGATGTAGTCGGTCAGGTCCTTGACGAGCGCTTCGAGCGACAGCGCGGAATTCTGCAGCCGCCGGATCGTCTTCAGGTTCGCGTCGGACTGCGGGCGCGCGAGCAGGATCTCGATCGACCCGCAGATCGCCTGCAGCGGCGTGCGCAGCTCGTGGCTGACCATCCCGAGGAACGCGTTCTTCGCCTCGATCATCTCGAACGCGCGATCCGACGCCTTGCGCTCCGCGTCGAGCGCTGCGTCCTGCCGTTCGAGCAGGTCGTCGCGCGTGCGCATCGTATAGAACAGCAGCAGGAACAGCGCGCACAGGATCACACCGAGCACGATGCCGAGGATCAGGATCGCGCGCTGCTTTTCCTTCAGCTGATGGAACGTGAAATCGCGCTGCGCCATCTCGATCGCGCGGAAGTCATTCGCGAGGCCGTTGACCTTCGGCCAGTACGCATTGACCTCGTCGATCACCTGCCGCGCGTTTTTCGGCGCACCGCGCAGCAACGGCACGTCGCGCTTCAGGCGCGTCATGAATTCGCCGAGCGCGTCGATTTCGTTGCGCGCCCGCGGAATGCGCAGCCAGTATTGGGATACCTCGGACGGCCGCTGCAGAAACCCGAACGATACCGACAGGCTGTCGAGCTGCATCTGCAGGCGATCGAAATCGTCGTCCTCGTGCGTCGCGTAGAGGATCAGTTGCCGGTCGAACCGCGTATAGACGTTGCGGTATTGCGCGGCCGTCCAGAACACGCCTTCGCGTGGCCCTTCGAGCACGCCCTCGTTGACCGAGGTTGCGAGGAGGTCCCACAGCAGGAACGCCCACGCGGCGAATCCCGCGATCCACAGCGACCCGAGGACCAGAATGATTTTTCTGTTTTTCCGTCGCGGCCGCGTCATTTCACTTCACGGTCAGGCCGATGATCTGCCACGCGAACTTGGCTTCGCCGAGCGGCGTCTTCAGCTCGTCGGGATACTGGTCGCGCGGATACATGATCCACAGCGGGCCGTAGTTGTCGTTGCCGAGTACCTTGCCGTTCATCGTTCGCGCGAGAATCACGCCGTACTTGTCCGCATCGGACACCGGAATCGTGAACGTGTATTCGTCGATGCAGCGGAATTCGATCTGCGTGCCGTGCGCGCCGACGGTCTTCAGCACGTCGGACAGGCGCGGGCCGGTGAAGGTCGCCTTCGGCGTCCAACTCGTCGACGTGACGATCGTATGCTGCGGCAGCGCCATCAGCGCCTGCTCGGAAAACACGTACGCCGTCTTGCCCTGCTGGTTGCTCTTGTCGATCTTGCCGTCGACGGTGAACGTAAACGACGAAGCCGCCCATGCCGCGGCGGCCATGCCGAGCAGGCAGGCCGTCAGCAGGCTCTTGGTCCAGATGGTCGAAACTCGCATGTCTTTCCCTCGGTCGTGTCCTTGTGATGTTTCGTTGTGGTCTCAGCTCGCGGCGGCCACGGCCGGCAGCGCGATCTTCAGTTCGCGCGCCACTTCGGCGAACAGGATCGGCAGGCGCACCGGCTTTTCCTCGCAGCGCGCGTTGTAGTGCGACACGATGTGCGCGATTTCGTCTTCGCTGGCTTCTCCGGTCGAGATCTTGCCGGTCAGCAGGAAGATCGGCGCGCCGCTGTTCTCGCTGGAACGGATGCCGCGCACGAGATTGGCGGCCGTCTGGTCGCCGAGCATCCAGTCGAGGATGTAGCCGTCGAAATCCTCGACTTCCAGCGCCTTGCGGAACGTGGCGCCGTCGAAGTACGGGATCGCGTTCACGCCTTTCTCGATGAAATATTCACATACCGTTTCGGCGACGTCCCGGGAATCGTCGACCACGGCGATGCGTGCCGCGTACACGTTCGGCTGGGTCGAGCGCAACTCGACGACGTCGACCGGATACGTGCGCCCTTCGCGTGCGTGCTGGCGCTCGGTGACGATCCATTCGCCTTGCCACTGCAGCGCGACGAAATCCGTTTCGATCTGGCTGCTGGCCTTCGTCGAGATCGCGGCCCGGCAGCGGAAGCGCCGCGACTCGATCACGAGCGTCGCGTCGATCATCTCGGCGGCGGCCGGCTGCGCGCCCTTGTCGTCGAGCAGGATCGCGGGCGGCACGCCGAAGTGCGTCGCGATGTCCTGCAACTGCGACAGGTTCCACGGGATCAGGCCTTTCATCTTGCGCGTGACGACCGAGAAACTGAGGCCCAGCACATTCGCGATCGTCGTGTTGTGACTTCGCGGCGGAATGCCGTTCCGGTTCAGGAGGTCGCGCACCTTGTTGGCGGTAATGAGATCGACGTTGGCCTGCTCGCTGTTGGACATCTCGACGGGGTCTCCAGAGGGTTTGGGCGAGGAAGAGCATATCAAAAGTGACGCGTCACGCAAACTTTGAAAACGCGAAGGACCTTGACATGCCATTTTTCTCCATTATTATTGCTCACCACGTCACTATTGTTTATCGCGTCATGTTTTGAGATCGGTGCCGGCCACAGTCGGTACTGCAAAAAGCGTCGGCAATGAAGCAGTGACTGAACGATTCGAAGAGAGAGCCTGAGAGAGCCTTGGATAGCGTGTCGGCGTTGGCGGATTGTATCCGCCGCGCCGCGCGCGACCGGGTTGCGAGCCGAGCTCGCGGGGGTGAAAAGCTCGAAGAATTGCTGCGCAAATAAAACTCGAGGAAGGTACCACGGTACCGCCGTTTACTTGCACCGGGGCTGCCGTTGCTGTTGGCCGCGTGCGGCAGGATCCGTCCGTGACCGGCAATACGGTGCGGACCTGCGACGACACCGGTTGTTCCGATCGTCCTGAAGATCAGGTCTCGTACCAAAAGAAGGACGATGCGGAAGATCGCGAGGACGCGCGCATCGTCGCGCCGAAGCAGGCCGCGAAGGCCCAGCCGAAGGCGGCCCACGATCTCGGCCTGCGTTATTTCCGCGGCGACAAGGAATCGCAGAAGCTGCTCGAGCTCGCGCGCAAGGCGAAGAAGGAAGACGAAGAAGACTGGAAATGGCGCACGCAATGGCGTGACGTCTATTACGGCTACTGGTACTCGGGCTATCCGTACTACGGCGTCTGGAATCAGACGCACTGGTACTACTGACCGGGCCGGAAGCAACGGGGGCGGCAGCGGGGAGACCACCATCGCGCCACGCCGGGGGTTTATCGAAGTTCGCACGGACGCATAAGCCGAACAACGACTCTATCGATCGATAACGACATGAAGATCAACCTTTCCCGTCGTCTCGCTCAAGGTGCGCCGCCGGTCGATTTCCGTACATGACTGTCCGTGCGTGCGGTGCTGTCCGCGCGTACCGGCTTCGTTCGTCGTTTCCGTTTCGAGGTGACTCCGATGAAAGCCGTTGCATTGATCGCATTGACCTGTCTGGGCGATCTCGCGCTCGGCACGTCGATCCCGGTGACGGCGTCGTTCTATTTCAAGCCGGCGAACTGCACGGGCTTCCTGTGCACGACGCTGAATCCGCTCACGCAGAACTGAGCGGGCGCGTCAGGCGCAGCAGCATCATGCGGGTCATTCACGGCTGAATGGCCCGCATGAGCCGAATCGAGTGCCTCAGGTGCGCCACGTTATCGGTGGACGTACCTTTAGCCGCCGGCTTGCCGGCGGCATTTCATTTGCGCGTGCGCCGATCCGGCACGCCCGGAACGTCGCGTGCCGACTACCCGCGGAAATCACGTCACCCGTTGCGGAAAATCTCCGCATACGCACTCAACGCCGGCACGCCGCCCAGGTGCGCATACAGCACCTTCGAGCCCGGCTCGAATTCGCCGCGCCGCACCTTGTCGATCATCCCGTGCATCGACTTGCCTTCATAGACGGGATCGGTCAGCACGCCTTCGAGCCGCGCGCACAGCCGGATCGCCTCGAGCGTGCCGTCGTTCGGCAGCCCGTATTCGGGGCCCGCGTAGCGCGTGTCGAGCACGACATCCTGCTCGTCGATGCGACGCCCGAGCTCGACGATTTCAGCCGTATGCCGCGCGATGCGCGTGATCTGCGCGTGCGTTTTCTCCGGCGTCGCCGACGCGTCGATCCCGATCACGCGATCCGCGCGGCCGTCGGCCGCGAAGCCGACGACCATCCCGGCCTGCGTGCTGCCCGTCACCGAGCACACGACGATGTAGTCGAACTTGAAACCGAGCTCGGCCTCCTGCTGGCGCACTTCTTCCGCGAAGCCGACGAAGCCGAGCCCGCCGAGCGGATGCTCGGAGCAGCCGGCCGGAATCGGATACGGCTTGCCGCCCGCCTGCCGCACGCTTTCCATCGCTTCTTCCCAGCTACGGCGGATGCCGATGTCGAAGCCGTCGGCAACGAGCCGCACGTCGGCGCCCATCATCCGCGACAGCTGGATGTTGCCGACCCGGTCGTACACGGGATCTTCATAGTTGACCCAGTGCTCCTGCACGAGCACGCATTTCATGCCGAGATGCGCGGCAACGGCCGCGACCTGACGGGTCTGGTTCGACTGGACGCCGCCGATCGACACGAGCGTGTCCGCGCCCTGCGCGAGCGCGTCGGGGATCAGGTATTCGAGCTTGCGCGTCTTGTTGCCGCCGAACGCGAGGCCGCTGTTGCAGTCCTCGCGCTTCGCATACAGCTCGACCTTGCCGCCGAGGTGCGCGCTCAGGCGCTTGAGCGGCTGGATGGGTGTGGGGCCGAACGTCAGCGGATAACGGGGGAAGCGTTGCAGGTTCATCGACTTTTGTCTCCGGAAAGGCGGGGTTGGCGCGGGCATCGGTGCGTTCGGGAGGGGCCGGCACGCCGTGTCCCGATGGAAAAATGATAGGCAAGCACGCGCGAAATGAGCTTGCGAAATAAATATCGTCGGCCTACGTTGATAACGAATCGAATGCTTATCAAGCAATTCGAGTTCGAAAAAATCGAGGAAGACGCAATGAAATTAACTGGAAGACCGGCGGCGCCGGGCGATGCAGCGCCCGCGCTCGATCGCATCGATCGCGCGATCCTCAGGCAGCTTCAGCAGGACGCGTCGATCTCGAACGTGAGCCTCGCCGCGAAGGTGAAGCTGAGCGCGCCGGCGTGCCTGCGGCGCGTCGAGCGGCTCAAGGAAATGGGGATGATTCGCGGGATCGTCGCGCTGCTCGATCCGAAGCCGCTCGGGGCCGGCATGCTGGTCGTGATCGGCTTCGTGCTCGATCGCTCGACGCCGGAAGCGTTCGCCGCGTTCGAGAAGGCCGCGCAGAAGGTGTCGGGATGTGTCGAATGCCACGTCGTGACGGGCGAGTTCGACTACTTCATGCTGGTGCGCACACGCGACAACGAAAGTTTCAACCGGCTGCATGCGGAACAACTGATCTACCTGCCCGGCGTGCGGCAGGTGCGCTCGTTCATGGTGCTCAAGGAGATCCTGTCGACGCATGCGTTGCCGGTGTAGCGCGGAGCGTCGTCGATTCCCATTGGCCTGGGCTATGCCGTTTGGTTAATTGAAAATTCCCGTTTGGGTGTATACAATGAGAATTCAAATTAGCCCATTTGGGAGTCGCCATGACAGCAACCACACCTGCGGCCCGTCAGCCTGCCAAGCGGGCTGCCGCATCCCGCGCCGCGACGCCGGCGGGCGGCTCGAACGGTTTGGGCGCCGGCAAGGGCGATTTCGACACCTTTGGCCGGATGGCGCCGATGTTGCAGCGGCGCGCGATCGCGGAGGGTTTCGACGCGGTCATCATCGAGCGTGTCGCGCGCGAGTTGCTCGGCGTGCCGGTTCAGTCCCTCTTGAGCGCGCTGAGCCTGCCCAGCTCGACCATTCTGCGGAAAATTGCCAAGCACGACCGGTTGTCGCAAGGCGAATCCGATCGCGTTGCGCGCGTGCTCTACGTACTGGATCTCGCCACCGATCTGTTTGAGGACAGCGAGCGCGCAGCGGCGTGGATGAGCCGGGCGAACGCAGAGCTCGACGGTTTGAAGCCGCTCGAAGTGCTCGACGTACAGCCCGGCTACGACCGGGTGCGCGACATTCTGAACCGTGCGCAGTTCGGGGTCGGCGCGTGAGGTTGTATCGTCTCGCGAAAGAACGAAAGGGGCACTACCTGGCCGACGACCTGAGCGGGAACGGCGCGGCGATCGCCGGTGGCCGCTGGAATCCTCGCGGCATGCGGGCGCTGTACACCTGCTGCCATGCGTCGACGTCGTTGCTCGAGTCACTCGTCCATATGTCCGGCTTGCTTCCCGCTGGCGGATTTTTTTTAGTGACGCTGGAAGTGCCCGACACCGTCCATGACAACGCGTACCAGCCGGACCTGCCGGACGATTGGGCGGTACTGTCGCAGGATCCGGAGTCGACTGCCCGGATCGGGCGGGTCTGGCTTGAAGCGGGCGATCAGTTGGCGATGCGCGTACCGTCAGTCGTCTGCCCGACCGACTTCAACTTGCTGTTGAACCCGCTGCATGCGGATTTTGCTTCGAGTGTGAAAGTGATCGGCAAGGAAGCGTTCGCGCTGGATCCGCGCCTCTTCGGCTAGTCGGCCGTATTGTTTTGGTCGACGAATCGTCGTCGGCTGCTGCGCGGTCGCGTCGTCCGGTCAGCGCTGCCATGGCGCGACGCCTGGATATGCCGACTTGCCGAGACGCTCTCGCGCGTCGCGCACGATAGTCGCATCGAGTTCTCCGTCATCCGCCAGCGCCTTCAGCGCGGCGAGCACGATGCTCGCGCGATCGACCTCGAAGAACGCGCGCAGCGCGTCGCGCGTGTCGCTGCGGCCGAACCCGTCGGTGCCGAGCGTCACGTAGCGGCGCGGCACGTATGCGCGGATCAGTTCGGGCACCGCGCGCACGTAGTCGGTCGCGGCGATCACGGGCCCGCGCGTCGTGGCGAGCGCGGCGGTGACGTACGGCGTCGACTGCGCGTCGTCGTCGAGCCGCGTGCGACGCTCGGCTTCCATCCCGTCGCGTTGCAATTCACTGAAGCTCGTGACGCTCCACACGGCGGAATCGATGCCCCAGTCGTCCTTCAGCATCCGCTGCGCGGCGAGCACTTCGCCGAGGATCGCGCCCGAGCCGAGCAATTGCACGCGTGCCGTTGCGCTCGAACCGGACGGCAGCCGGTGCATGCCCTTCAGGATGCCTTCGCGCCGCGCGGCCGGCTCGTCGTCGGGCATCGAGGGCTGCGCGTAGTTCTCGTTCATGACGGTCACGTAATAGAACACGTCGCGCTGCTGCTCGACCATCTCGCGCATGCCCGCATCGACGATCGTCGCGACTTCGTATGCGAACGCCGGATCGTACGCGCGGCAGTTCGGGATCGTCGACGCGGCGAGGTGGCTGCTGCCGTCCTGGTGCTGCAGGCCCTCGCCGCCGAGCGTCGTGCGGCCCGACGTCGCGCCGATCAGGAAGCCGCGCGAGCGCTGGTCGGCAGCGGCCCAGATCAGGTCGCCGATGCGCTGGAAGCCGAACATCGAGTAGTAGATGTAGAACGGCAGCATCGGCAGGTCGTGCACGCTGTACGACGTCGCGGCGGCGATCCACGACGAGATCGCGCCCGCTTCCGAAATACCTTCCTCGAGGATCTGGCCGCGTGTGTCCTCGCGGTAGTAGAGCATCGAGCCGAGGTCCTCGGGCTCGTAGCGCTGGCCGAGCGGCGAGTAGATGCCGACCTGCCGGAACAGGCTGGCCATGCCGAACGTGCGCGCTTCGTCGGCCACGATCGGCACGACGCGCGAGCCGATGTCGCGATCCTTGATCAACGCGGCGAGCATGCGCACGAGCGCCATCGTCGTCGACATCTCGCGGCCGGCCGCGTCCAGCGCGAACGCTCCCCAGGCCGGCATCGAAGGGACGGTCAGCCCCTTCGATGCCGCTGTCCGCCTTCTGGGCAGATAGCCTCCCAGGGCAGCCCGGCGGGCATGCAGGTAACGCATTTCCGGGCTGTCTTCCGCTGGCTTGTAAAACGTCAACTGTTCGACGTCGCTGTCCGACAGCGGCAACCGGAAGCGGTCGCGGAACGCCTTCAGATCGTCGACGTCGAGCTTCTTCTGCTGATGGGTCGTCATCCGGCCCTGGCCGGCCGCGCCCATCCCGTAACCCTTCATCGTCTTCGCGAGGATCACGGTCGGCTGGCCGCGATGCGCGAGTGCGCGCGCATACGCGGCGTGCAGCTTGCGCGCGTCGTGGCCGCCGCGGCGCAGGCGGTCGATCTCCGCATCGGTGAGCTGTGCGGCGAGCGCTTCGAGCGCGGGATCCTGGCTGAAGAAGCGCGCGCGGTTGTATGCGCCGTCGTTCGCGGAGAAGGTCTGGAACTGCCCGTCGACCGTATTGGCGAACGCGCGTGCGAGCGCGCCCGCGTGGTCGCGCGCGAACAGCGGATCCCAGTCGGAGCCCCACAGCACCTTGATCGTGTTCCAGCCGGCGCCCGCGAACTGCGCTTCGAGTTCGTCGATCACGCGGCCGTTGCCGCGCACCGGGCCGTCGAGCCGCTGCAGGTTGCAGTTGATCACGAACAGGAGGTTGTCGAGCCCCTCGCGCGCGGCGAGCGACAGCGCGCCGAGCGATTCGGGTTCGTCCATCTCGCCGTCGCCGAAAAAGCCCCACACGGTGCGGCCCGCGGTGTTCGCGAGGCCGCGATGCTGCAGGTAGCGCATGAAGCGCGCCTGGTAGATCGCATTGATCGGGCCGATCCCCATCGAGCCGGTCGGGAACTGCCAGAAATCGGGCATCAGCCACGGGTGCGGATACGAGCACAGGCCCGGGCCGGCGATTTCGCGGCGGTAATGCTTCAGGTGATCCTCGGTGAGGAAGCCTTCGAGATATGCGCGCGCATAGACGCCCGGCGACGAATGCGGCTGGAAGTACACGAGATCGCCGCCGGCCGTGCCGGATGCGTCGCCGGTCGCGGGCGACGCCGCGCGGAAGAAGTGGTTGAAGCCGGTCTCGAACAGGTCGGACGCCGATGCATAGCTCGCGATGTGGCCGCCGAGTTCGCCGTACGCGCGGTTCGCGCGCACGACCATCGCGAGCGCGTTCCAGCGCAGCGCGGCCGACAGCCGTTCCTCGAGGTCGAGGTCGCCCGGATACGTCGGCTGCTCGGCGAGCTCAATCGTGTTCAGGTAGCGCGTGACGGGCGTGCGCGGTGACGCGAGGCCGGTTGCGCGCGCATGCTCGGCGAGCCGGTCGAACAGGTATTGCGCGCGGTCGCGACCGACGTGCGCGACCACCGCGTCGAGCGCGTCGAGCCATTCGGCGGTTTCTTCCGGGTCCGCATCGGTGCGCGCGAGGGCCGCGCGCTGCGCGTGTTCGATACCGTTCGACAGATCCGTCATGCGAGTCTCCCGCGCGCCGTCGGCGGCACGCATCAATGGGACTCATGCTACGCGTCGATCCGCAAAATATGCGTCTGAATTCATTGGGAATTTGCCGCCGGATAGTGTAAATATTCCGGAATCGTCGCGAGATCAGGAATATTCAGACTATGAGCGCCTCCCCCAAGCGGCTCGACCGCATCGACATCGGCATCCTGAACCAGCTTCAGCAGAACGCGCGGATCACGAACGCGGAACTCGCGCGCGCGGTGAACCTGTCGGCCACGCCGTGCTTCAACCGCGTGCGCGCGCTGGAGAAACTCGGGCTGTTCCGGCAGCAGGTCACGCTGCTCGATCCCGAGCCGCTCGGGCTGCGGATCAACGTGTTCATCCAGGTCAGCCTCGAGAAGCAGGTCGAGGACGCGCTGCAGCGCTTCGAGGAGGCGATCTCGCAGCGGCCCGAGGTGATGGAGTGCTATTTGATGTCGGGCGACGCCGACTATCTGCTGCGCGTCGTGATGCCCGACATGCGCACGCTCGAGCGTTTCATCATCGAGCGGCTCACGACCATTCCCGGCGTGTCGAACATCCGGTCGAGCTTCGCGCTGAAGCAGGTGCGCTACAAGACCGCGCTGCCGCTGCCGGCGGCGGGGCTCACGCTCGTCGATCCGGACGAGTCGGCGTCCGACTGGAGCTGAGCGCGGCGCCAGCCAGCCTGTCCGTTCGCCTGCGCGACGGTGACGAGACGATGACGAAACGATGTCACCGGCCGCGCGGCGCGGCGACGGATCGAACCAATCGCGTGCGTGCGCCTCATACGGCGGTCGGCCCGGTTGCACCGTCGCGACGCGGCGCGGGCCAGGCGCGTATGCTCGTCCGGTCGGCGAAACGTGCGAACGCACGGCCGGTTCATGCATGTCTCGATCAATCAACGAGTGAGGGCGTGATGGCAAGACAGACGATGGCGGAATACCTGGCGAAGACGCTGGCGGCGGCGGGCGTCGAGCGTATCTGGGGCGTGACGGGCGACAGCCTGAACGGCCTGTCGTTCAGCCTGGCCCAGATCGGCTCGATCCGCTGGATGCACACGCGGCACGAGGAAAGCGCCGCGTTCGCGGCCGGCGCGGATGCCGCGTCGACCGGGCGGCTCGCGGTGTGCGCGGGCAGCTGCGGCCCCGGCAACCTGCACCTGATCAACGGGCTGTACGACTGCCACCGCAATCACCAGCCGGTGCTCGCGATCGCCGCGCACATCCCGTCGACCGAAATCGGGCTCGGCTACTTCCAGGAAACCCATCCGCAGGAGCTGTTCCGCGAGTGCAGCCACTTCGCGGAGCTGGTGACCAACGCGTCGCAGTTCCCGCGCGTGCTCGCGCGCGCGATGCGCACCGCGATCGAGGAACGCGGCGTCGCGGTGATCGTGCTGCCGGGCGACATCGCGCTCGGCGACGGCCCGGAAGAGGCGCCGGCGTGGAGCGAATCGGCGCCGCCGTCGATCCTGCCGGCCGAGGCCGATCTCGACCGGCTCGCGGCCTTGCTGAACGGCTCCGACGCGGTCACGCTGCTGTGCGGCAGCGGCACGCAGGGCGCGCACGACGAAGTGGTCGCGCTGGCCGACACGCTCGGCGCGCCGGTCGTGCATGCGCTGCGCGGCAAGCAGTTCGTCGAATGGGACAACCCGTTCGATGTCGGAATGACGGGGCTGATCGGCTTCAGTTCCGGTTATCACGCGATGGAATCGTGCGACACGCTGCTGATGCTCGGCACGGATTTCCCATACCGGCCGTTCTATCCGTCGAACGCGAAGATCGCGCAGATCGACTGGAAGGGTTCGCAGCTCGGCCACCGCGCGCCGCTCGCGCTCGGCCTCGTCGGCACCGTGAAGGAAACCATCGCCGCGCTGCTGCCGCGCCTGACACGCAAGACGCAGCGGCGCTTCCTCGAGAATGCGCTGAAGCATTACGCGGCCGCGCGCAAGGGGCTCGACGATCTCGCGGTGGCCGAGCCGCCGGGCCGCGCAATCCATCCGCAATACCTGACGAAGCTCGTCGACGAAGTCGCGGCCGACGACGCGATCTTCACGGCCGACGTCGGCACGCCGACGCTGTGGGCCGCGCGCTACCTGACGATGAACGGCAAGCGGCAACTGCACGGCTCGTTCAACCACGGGTCGATGGCGAACGCGATGCCGCAGGCGCTCGGCGCGCAGGGTGCGCATCCGGGGCGGCAGGTGGTGTCGCTGTCCGGCGACGGCGGGCTGTCGATGCTGCTCGGCGATCTGCTGAGCGCGCGCCAGCTCAACCTGCCGATCAAGATCGTCGTGTACAACAACAGCCTGCTCGGCTTCGTGTCGATGGAGCTGAAGGCGGCCGGTTATCTCAATACCAACGTCGACCTGAGCCCGACCGATTTCGCGGCGATCGCGAAGGGCGCGGGTATCTTCAGCGTACGCGTCGAGCATTCGGAGAACGTCGAGCAGGCATTGCGCACGGCGTTCGCGCACGACGGGCCGGCGGTGGTCGACGTCGTCACGTCGAAATACGAGCTCGCGATGCCGCCGAAGATCGAGATCGCGCATGCGAAGGGCTTCAGTCTGTTCATGCTGCGCGCGATCCTGAGCGGGCGCGGCGACGAGATCGTCGAGCTGGCGAGAACCAACCTGAGGTGAGGTGGTGCCGCGCGCGATGCGGCGTGCCGTTCGTTCCCGATCGGTCACGCTGCTTCGCTCCCGTCGGCGGCCCACTCACGGATACGGCGGCGCAGGCTATTAGGGACAATCTTCACGTCGCCTTAAGTTTGCGTTTCCTAGAATCGATTTGATCGTCGCTCTTCCTGCGACGGAACGATTCGTCCAGGAGGATGCACGTGAAAAAGCCCCGTGTCGCCGCAGCCCTGTTCCACGAAGCCGTCGGCACGTCGAAGCCGACGGCGCAACCGCTCAAGGCCGGCCAATGATCTGGCCAAACGTGTGGCGCGTCTCGGCACTGTTCGTGCGCGAGTGGGTCGGCCGCCCGGCCGCGGTGGGCGCGTTGTGCCCGAGTTCGCGGCATCTGGCGCGCGAGATGGCCGGCGCGGTGCCGGACGGCGACGGGCTGGTCGTCGAACTCGGCGGCGGCACCGGCGCGATCACCGCGGCGTTGCTCGAACGCGGCGTCGCGCCACGGCGCCTCGTCGTGGTCGAGCGTTCGCCGGCGTTCGTGCAGCACCTGCGGCGACGCTTTCCGGATGTGTCGATCGTGTGGGGCGATGCGCGGCAGCTCGAGCGGCTGCTGCCGCCCGCCGCGCGGGTCGATGCGATCGTGTCGTGCCTGCCGTTGCGCACGCTGCCGCGCGAGGACGTGACGGCCATCGTCGATCAATGCCGTCGTGTGCTGTCGGCCGATGGCGTGATGGTTCAATTCACCTACGACTTGCGCTCGCCCGGCCGTCATCCGCTGGGCGATTCGGCATTTGTCGCCTGCGGCAGTCGTATCGTCTGGGCAAATATTCCGCCCGCGCGCATCGTGACCGTGCGCAGCGCCGCCACCGAACACGCCGATTGACGCGGCCGCGCGCGGGGCGCCCGGACACGGCGCCGTGCCGGTTTCTTTCATAGGTCATACAGATCCTTCCAATTCCCATTCATCTTGCCGTCACATCAGGTTCCTACCATCGCCTTTCATTTCGAAAGCAGCAACACCGGGGGGAACCGGCAACATGAATCGAATCAAAATGGCGGCGCTGCTGTGTGCCGGCGCCTTTGGGCTTGCCGGATGCAACAGCGACGACGGCCCGACCAGCTCGACGCCCGCGCCCGTGCAGGCGGCGGCGCGCAACGTGATCTTTTTCCTCGGCGACGGCATGGGGATGACGACGCTGACGGCCGCGCGCATCTATGCGGTCGGTGAAGACGGCGCGCTCACGATCGACACGCTGCCCGAATCCGCGTTCGTGAAGACCTATTCCAACGATGCACAGGTGACGGACAGCGCGCCGTCGATGTCGGCGTACATGACCGGCGTCAAGACCAACAACGAAGTGATCTCGATGTCGCCCGACACGAAGGCGATCGAGCCGACCGCCGGCCTCACCGGCAACTGCGGCGCGAGCAACGGCAAATCGGTGTCGACGCTGCTCGAGATCGCGAAGGCGAAGGGGATGGCCACCGGTGTCGTGACGACCACGCGCGTCACGCACGCGACGCCGGCCGCGACCTACGCGCACGTGTGCCATCGCGACGCCGAGAACGACATCGCGGCCCAGCTCGTGCCGGGCGGCGCGGGCTACAACGGCGCGCTCGGCGACGGTGTCGACGTCGTGCTCGGCGGCGGCACGCAATTCTTCGTACCGAAGGACGGCGGCGGCAAGCGCACCGACGGGCGCAACCTCGTCAACGAACTGAAGGCCAAGGGTTACGCGTTCGCGCAGAACCGCGACGACCTGCTGGCCGCGGATGCGACGAAGAGCGGGAAGCTGGTCGGCCTGTTTTCGTCGAGCCACATGAGCTACGACCTCGATCGTGGCGCGACGAAGGAACCGAGCCTCGCCGACATGGCGACGCGCGCGCTCGACGTGCTGCAGAACAACCCGAACGGCTATTTCCTGATGGTCGAGGGCGGCCGGATCGATCACGCGCTGCACGACACCAATGCGAAGCGCGCGCTGCAGGACACGGTCGCGTTCGACAACGCGATCAAGGCGACGCTCGACAAGGTGCGCAAGACCGATCCCGACCTGAAGAACACGCTGATCGTCGTCACGGCCGATCACGATCACACGCTGGTGCTGAACGGCTATGCGGCGCGCACCGGCAAGACCGAAGCGGGCAAGCCCGGCGTGCTGGGCGTGCTGCGCAGCTATCAGACGGGCGCGGTCGCGAAGGACGCGGACGGCGCGCCATACACGATCATCGGCTTCGGCAACGGCGAGAACCGCGTGCAGGGCAGCCGCGCGGGCACCGCGCTCACCGACGCGGTGACGGGCGCCGACGATTATCGCCAGGAGGCGGCCGTGCGGATGGACAAGGGCAGCGAGACGCACGGCGGCACGGATGTGTTCCTCGGTGCGATCGGCCGCGGCGCGGATGCGTTCCACGGCGTGATCGAGAACAACAAGGTCTTCGAGCTGGTGCGCAACGCGGTGCAGCTTTGAGCGCCGACAACACGGGTACAGGGGAATACAGGATGTCGACCATCAAGTGCATCGCGGCGGCGTTGGCCGTCGTGGGTTTCGCATGCGGCCCGGCGCAGGCCGCCGGCCAGGCGAAGAACGTGATTTTCTTTCTCGGCGACGGCATGGGGCCGACGACCGTGACGGCGAGCCGGATCTACAAGGTCGGCGAGTCGGGGCAACTGACGATGGAGAAGCTGGCCCGCACCGCGCGCGTCAAGACCTTCTCGAACGACGCGCAGACCACCGACAGCGCACCGTCGATGGCCGCGTACATGACCGGCGTGAAGATGAACAACGAGGTGCTGTCGATGTCGTCCGACGCGCGCGCGGTCGCGCCGGGCAGCGACGCCAACGGCAACAAGACCGTCAACAACTGCGCGCCGGGCAACGGCCAGCCGGTCGCGACGCTGCTGGAGCTGGCGAAGGCGCGCGGCAAGGCGGTCGGCGCGATCACGACGACCGAGCTCACGCACGCGACGCCCGCCGCAACCTATTCGCACATCTGCCATCGCGATGCGCAGTACGACATCGCCGCGCAGGCGGCGCCGGGCGGTGCCGGCTACAACGCGGCGCTCGGCGACGGCGTCGACGTGCTGATGGGCGGCGGCCGCAATCACTGGACGCCGTTCGATCCGGTCGCGAACAAGCGCGGGCGCGCCGACGGGCGCAACCTGCTCGACGAGATGAAGACGAAGGGCTACACGGTCGTGGCTACGAAGGATCAGCTCGCGCAGGCCGGCAACGGCAAGCTGGTCGGTTTGTTCAGTTCGACGAGCCATCTCGAGTACGAGCTGGATCGCGTCGCAGGCAAGGGCGAAGGGCCGACGCAGCCGAGCCTCGCGGACATGACGTCAAAGGCGATCGACGTGCTGTCGAAGAATTCGAACGGCTATTTCCTGATGGTCGAGAGCGGCCGGATCGATCATGCGCTGCATGGCACCAACGCGAAGCGCGCGCTCGAGGATACGGCGGCGTTCGACGAAGCGATCCGCGTCGCGCTGTCGAAGGTCGACCTGTCGAACACGCTGATCGTCGTGACGGCCGACCACGACCACACGATGACGATCAACGGTTATTCGAAGCGCGGCAATCCGATTCTCGACATCAGCCGCAACTATCGCGACGGCCAGCCGAGCAAGGATGCCGACGGCAATACCTATACGACGCTGGTGTTCGGCAATGGCGCGAACCGGCCGAACGTGCGCGCGCCGGTCGATTCGGCCACGGCGATGAACGACGCGTACCTGCAGGAAGTCGGCGTGCGGATGGGTAGCGCGGGCTCGGAGACGCACGGCGGCGGCGACGTGATGCTGTTTGCCGACGGCGCGGACGCGAAGGCGTTCAAGGGCACGATCGACAACACGAAGGTGTTCGGTCTCGTGCGATCGGCGTTCGGTTTCTGATGCCGGCAGCTTCATGATGAACGGGAACCTCCGATGAAACGTCACTTCCTCTGCGCGCTCGCGTGCGGGCTGGCCGTGCTCCCCGCTTTTGCGGCGGCGGATCTCGATGCGGTGCTGCTGCACGAAAGCCGCACGGTCACGGCCGACGGCGTGACGCGCACGACGATGTATCGCGAACGGATGGTTCGGCGCGACGGGCACGTGTGGGTCGAGCGCCTGCTGCCCGTCGCGGCGGCGGGCGGCGGGCATGACGACGATCACGACCATGACCACGACGCGGGCCGTGTGCGCCAGGACCCGTTGCGCGCCGGCGTGCAGCCGGCCGCAGCCCATGCCGGACACAAGCATTTCAACTTCCAGGCAGCCGCACGTCACGTCACGTACGACGGCAAGACGGCGCGCATCGAGTATGTGGACGCGGCGACCCGCACGGTCGTCAGCGTGCCGCCGGCCGAGTACGAAACCACGGGCTTCGACGGCTCGTGGGACAACGCGTACTACGTGACGCCGCCGTCGCAGCTGAAGCGGCTCGGCGCGGCGAAGCCCGGCGATGCGCCCGGCACCCGCTGGTACGAGCAGGCGGTCGACACGCCCGGCGCGCGCGGCGTGAACCGGATCCTGTGGAGCGAACGGCTGCAGGCGCCGCTGTCGGTCGAATACCGGAGTGCCGACGGCCGTGTCGTGCGCAAGCTGACGCTGACGCAGGAGCAGGCTGCGCGACGGGCGCCGTTGCCGTGGCAGGCGCTTGCCGGTTATGCGCACAAGGAATACGCGGACTACCTGGATTGACCGACGCGCGACCGATGACGCGGTCGCGGTCGATCGAAGATTCGCAAGCGAGGCTTGCGGTCAGGGCGGCCGGTATCGTCGTGCGATACGGCCGGGGCCTGGCCGGTTTTTTTCCTTTTCCAGCCGCATCCGACGGGGAGCGCCGACGAAGCGCTAGAAGCGCGCGCCGTTCGGCACGCGCGCCACGGGCCGCGACGCGACCCGTTTGATGACGCGGTCGAGCGGTGTCGCATAGCCGCGCGCGATGACCGCGCTCAACCCGGCCGACAGCACCAGATACGCGACGAGCAACGCCAGCTTGCCGTCACCATGCGTGGCAGACGGCGGCCAGAACGTGCGCAGCGTGCCGAGCACGATCAGGTGGAACAGATACAGCTCGTAGCTGAGCCGGCCGCTCCAGCGCAGCGGCGCGAACGCGCGGCCATGCGCGCGTTCGTGTTCCGCATGCGCGCCGATCAGCAGCACGCCGGTGCCGAGCGCCATTGCGGATACCCCGATCACATGGCTTTCCGCGATCGGCCACGCGAGATAGAGCGCCGTCATTGCCGCTGCCGCGAGCCATTGCACGGGCGCCGCCGCGAGCGCCTGCCAGCGCGCGCGTTCGGCGAGCAATGCAGTGCAGCAGCCGATCGCGATGCCGTCGAAGCACGCGAAGTACGCATAGAGGAAGCCGCCTTCGTCGCCCGGATGCGTGAAGCGGTACACGGGGCCGATCGCGGCAATCACCAGCCAGAACGCGATCAGCCGCGCGTCGCGGCGCAGCGCGATGCACAGCAGCGGAAACGACAGGTAGAACACCTCCTCGACCGACAGCGACCACAGCACGCCGAGCGCGTAGTTGACCCATCCGTACGCGCCGATCAGCACGTTCATCCAGAACGTGAGCGACGCGAGATTCACGAGCCAGAACGACACGGCGACGCCCTGCGGCGCATGGTTCGTGAAGATCGGCACGCCGGCCGCCGCGAGGCCGTTGACGAGCGCGAGCAGCAGGAGCAGGCACGGGACGATGCGCGCGATGCGCGACACGTAGAACGCGCGCGCGTCGAGCGCGCCGAGGCTGCCCCAGCGGCGGCGCGCATTCGACGTGATCAGGTAGCCCGAGATCGCGAAGAACATCGTCACGCCGTAGTTGCCGTTGCGCACGATTGCATGGACCGTGTCCCAGCCGAGCACGCGCGCAAGCGCCGTGTCGCGCAGCGGATACGCGATGTTGAAGTGATGCAGCAGGACGAGCAGGATCGACACGCCGCGCAGCAGGTCGATCCGCGCGTTGCGCGGGCCGGTGCTCATTGCGGCCTTGCTGGCGGCGTAGGCGAACTGCACGCGGTGCCAATGCTTCAAGCGACACTCCTTCGAATGGGGCGGCACACAGTGTATCGGCGGATCGCGGACTGTCGACCTGTCACGGTTGACGGGGCAGGCTAGCGGCTTCTATCGATTCGGGCGGGCCAATCACGCATTGCCGCGCCCACGAAAAAGCCCGCCGGCAGGCTTGCGCTTGCGGGCGGGCAAAGACACCCCGGCAGACCGGCGCGGGTGTCGCGTGAAGAACGGAGAACCGGGTTGCGTCAGAACTTGTGGCGCAGCGCGAGGCGCACGGCCACCTGGTTCGATGTCGACGACGGTGCGTCGGTGCCGGGGATGAACGCCTGGTCGAGGATCGAGTTCGTCTTGTCGCCGGCGATATGCTGGTACGCGGCCTGCACGTACACGTCGGTGCGCTTCGACAGGTTGTAGTCGGCCATCAGCCCGACCGAGTGAATCTTCGGCTTCGCGTCGCCGGTCGACGCGTCGTACTTCTCCAGCGACAGCACGTACTGCGCGCCGACCATGAACGCCGGCGTGATCTGGTATGCACCGTTCACCTCGAAGTTCTGGTACTTGATCGCGCTGACCGTCGCTCCCGGCGCGATGATCGCGCCCGGCGTGCCGAGGTAGCCGTTGCCGGTCGGGTTCTTGTAGTTCGAGTTCGTATACGCGAAGCCGACCGTCGCGGGCCCGAACGTGTAGTTGATGCCCGCGCCGAACACGCGCATGCGCTCGGCGATGTAGCTCGCGTCGTTCGCGGTGATCGCGCCGGCCGAGCCGTCGCCCGGATGGTTCGCCTGCAGGTACGCGGCGCCGATCAGCAGCCCGTTGTTCTGGTATTGCGCGCCGAAGCTGTACGCGCGGTTGTCCGAGAAGCTCGTGCTGTTGCTGAAGCTGTATGCGCCGCCGAACTGGAAGCCGCCGAAGTTCGGGCTCGCGTACTTCACCGTGTTGTCGAGCCGGAACGAGTTGTCGGTGTTGTCGTTGTCGAACGGGTGCGCGAGCAGGTAGCCGCCCCAGTTGCCGTTGGCGGTGGTCGGCGCGAGATAGTCGACGACGGAATCGTACTGGCGGCCGAACGTCAGCGTGCCGTACTGCGCCTGGCTCAGGCCGACGTACGCCTGGCGGCCGAACATGCGGCCGCCCTGGTTGAGCCGGCCGCTGTTCACGTCGAAGCCGTTCTCGAGCTGGAAGATCGCCTTCATGCCGCCGCCGAGATCCTCGCTGCCCTTCAGGCCCCAGCGGCTGCCCTGCGCGTAGCCGCTCGCCATCTCGTAGACGTGGCCGGTGCCGACGTTGTTCGTGTAGTTCAGGCCTTCGTCGATCACGCCGTACAGCGTGACGCTGCTTTGCGCGAACGCGGGCGACGCGAATGCGGCCGTTACGGCGAGCGCCGTCAGTTTCTTGTTCATTGAGAGATCTCCGGGGTATCCAGCTGGTATCGGTTGTCGTGAGCGCGTCCGGCGAGGCGCGTCCCGTCATCCGGGGCGACCCGGCGCGGCGCGCGCGGCGCCGGAAGTGCGCAATGCACGGCAGCGCGGCGACCGGCAGCGTCGGGTCGTGTCTCCTCCGATGACACCGCGCATTCTTCCCAAGCCGAAAAGGAATCGAAAGCGAGTAATTTCGATGGATGGGATCGGGTTCGCCGATGGGGGCGCGACGGGTGGTCTCGACAGTCGAAACCGCACGCGTGGAGCCGCGGTTCGACGCCGGCCGGGCAACCGCCGGGCGTGGTCGCGACACGGCCCGCGCCGGGCCGCGCGCGGGCTCGTGAAATCGGTCGAGAGGCCCGTCCGGCGGGCCTGACGGGGCGCCCGGCGATCGATTGGCGCTGCCGATTGCAATGATCGGAATTACTCGTTTCCCTAAACAAATTGGCGGTTGAAACATGCAGGCTGACCGGACGTGGAGGGATTCGCGATGCGCCGGTCGCCGCGCATGCCGCGACGCACAAACAACAGATTCGATTTGGAGACGACCCACCATGCAGATTCGACGACTGAAAACGGTCCTTCTCGCCGCCGCGGCGATCCTGTCCGCGCCCGCGGCCCACGCGGCCGGCGGCGCGTGCGCCGACGGCAAGACGGTCCATTTCGCGGGCATCACGTGGGAGAGCGGGTCGTTCGCGACCGAGGTGCTGCGGCAGATCATGGAGAAGGGTTACGGCTGCAAGACGGACGTCGTGCCGGGCAGCACGGCCGCGACGGAAACGGCGCTCGCGCGCAACGACCTGCAGATCTGGGCCGAGCAGTGGACGGGCCGCAGCGAGATCACCGCGAAGGCCGTCGCGTCGGGCGCCGTGAAGCTGATCGGCGACACGCTGCCGGGCGGCACGACGGAAGGCTGGTTCGTGCCCGAATACGTGGTGAAGGGCGATCCGGCGCGCAACATCAAGCCGGTCGCGCCGGGGCTCGTGTCGATCGACGATCTGCCGAAGTACAAGCAGGTGTTCGCCGACGAGGAGGAACCGGACAAGGGGCGCTTCCTGAACTGCCCGACGGGCTGGGACTGCGAGCGCGTGAACACGCGCCTGTTGCGCGTGCTGAAGCTCGACCAGTCGTATACGAACTTCCATCCGGGCACGGGCGCGGCGCTCGACGCGGCGATCGCGTCCGCGTACCAGCGCGGCGCGCCGATCGTGTTCTATTACTGGGGTCCGGCCGCGCTGATGGCGAAATACAAGTTCGCCGCGCTGAAGATGCCGGCCTATAACGAAGCATGCTGGAAGACGCTGCGCGACGAGAGCAGCACGCACCAGTGCGCGTCGTCGTACATGGTGTCGCGGCTGACGGTCGGCGTGTCGAAGCCGTTCGCCGATGCGAACCCCGATCTCGTCGGCGTATTCGGCAAGGTGCGTTTTCCGATGGACTTCCTGAACCAGACGATCCTCGAGATGACGACGAAGAAGATCGACGGCGCGGCGATGGCCACGCAGTTCCTGAAGACCCGCCAGGACATGTGGAAGCAATGGGTGCCGGCCGACGTCGCGCAGAAGATCGCCGGCAGCCTGAAGGGCGCGTAACCTGCGCGCGGCGGCGGGCCCGTGCCCGCCGCCGCCGTCACGCGCCTGCGCGGCGCGACGGAGAATCAATATGAACGGCTTCTTTCTGCACCTGTCGATCGCCGACTGGGTCAACAGCGCGCTCGAGACTTTCGTCGCGCAATACGGCGACAGCTTCCATCACTTCAGCACGTTGCTGCTGCGCTACCTGCTCGTGCCGCTCGAAGGCGCGCTGCGCGTGGCGCCGCCGTGGCTCGTGCTGCTGGTCGTCGGCGCGATCGCGTGGAATGCGACGCGCCGCATCGGCCTCGGCGCGCTCTTCATGCTGCTGCTCTACGCGATCGGCTGCTTCGGCCTGTGGGACAAGCTGATGCAGACGCTCGCGCTGATGCTCGTCGCGACGGTGCTGTCGGTCGCGATCGGCGTGCCGGCCGGCATCCTCGCATCGCGCAGCGCGTGGCTGCGCCGGATGCTGCTGCCGGTGCTGGACGTGATGCAGACGCTGCCGAGCTTCGTGTACCTGATCCCGGTGCTGATGCTGTTCGGCCTCGGCAAGGTGCCCGCGATCCTCGCGACGATCATCTACGCGCTGCCGCCGCTGATCCGCCTGACCGATCTCGGCATCCGCCAGGTCGACCCGGACGTGACGGAAGCCGCGCGCGCGTTCGGCACGACGCGCTGGCAACTGCTCGTCAACGTGCAGTTGCCGCTGGCGCGGCCGAGCATCATGGCCGGCATCAACCAGACGACGATGATGGCGCTGTCGATGGTCGTGATCGCGTCGATGATCGGCTCGCGCGGGCTTGGCGAGGACGTGCTCGCGGGCATCCAGACACTCGACGTCGGCAAGGGCACGCAGGCCGGCCTCGCGATCGTGATCCTCGCGATCGTGATCGACCGGATCAGCCAGGGCTTCGGCCAGGAGCGGCGCACCCGGCGGCGGCTCGCGCAGCAGCGCCGGCAGAAGGGCGCGTCGCGCGTGCCGTACCGGCTGCCGCGCAAGGCGCCGTCGGCGGGCGTCGATTCGAATCAGGCGACGCAATCGTCGCGCGCATAGGAACGGAGGCAGACATGGCGACCATCGACGTCAAACACGTGTACAAGCTGTTCGGGCCGCAGGCGGCGCATGCGCGCGTGCTCGACCTGCTGCGGGCCGGCAAGCGCAAGGCCGACGTGCTGGCCGAAACGGGCTGCAACGTCGGGCTCAACGACGTGAGCCTCGGCATCGAGTCGGGCGAGATCTTCGTGATCATGGGGCTGTCGGGTTCCGGGAAGTCGACGCTCGTGCGGCATTTCAACCGGCTGATCGAGCCGACGGCCGGCGAGATCGTGATCGACGGCAGCGACGTGATCAAGCTCGACGCGCATGGGCTGCGCGAGCTGCGCCGCTTCAAGGTCAGCATGGTGTTCCAGAACTTCGGGCTGCTGCCGCACCAGACCGTGCTCGACAACGCGGCGTATGCGCTGCGCACGCGCGGCGAGAAGCGCCACGACGCGGCCGAAGCGGCGCGCAACTGGCTGACGAAGGTCGGGCTCGACGGCTACGGCGATCATTATCCGGACGAGCTGTCGGGCGGGATGCGGCAGCGCGTCGGGCTGGCGCGCGCGCTGGCGGCCGACACCGACGTGCTGCTGATGGACGAGGCGTTTTCGGCGCTCGATCCGCTGATCCGCACCGAGATGCAGGATCAGCTGCTCGAGCTGCAGGCGACGCTGTCGAAGACGATCGTGTTCATCACGCACGATCTCGACGAGGCATTGCGGATCGGCGACCGGATCGCGATCCTGCGCGACGGCACGCTCGTGCAGGTCGGGACGCCGGAGGACATCCTGTCACGGCCGGCGGACGACTACGTGCGAAGGTTCGTGGAGAAGCGCACGAGCATGAACTGACGCGCGTCGCGCCGCTTGCCCCGCTCAGGCCGCGCGGTGCACGGCCGTCGTCAGCACGATCTTGCCGATGTGGACGCCCGAATCGATCAGCACGTGCGAATCTGGATGGTCACGCACAAGGATCTGCGGCATACCGCGCGCATGAGCGCGATGATCGATCACATCGTGCGGGTGTTCGGCGACGCGTCGGCGTCGCGTCGAACGAAAAACGACGCACCGCGATGAGCGGTGCGCCGTTTTTCGTCGTGACTGGCTGTTTCGCCTGCAGCCGTCGCGTCAATGCGCGACGGTTGCCGGTTCGCTCGCGCGCACGCCGGCCATCTCGCCGCGCAACGCATCCGCCAGGATCAGATCCGCGCCTTTCTCAGCGACCATCATCGTCGGCGCGTTGACGTTGCCCGACGTGATGTTCGGGAACACCGACGCATCGACGATCCGCAGCGCCTGCAGCCCGTGCACGCGCAATGACGCATCGACGACCGACGTCGCCGCATCCGGCCCCATCGCGCACGATCCGCACAGGTGGTAGATCGAACCCGACTGCTCGCGGAAGTATTGCAGCATCGCTTCGTCGGAGTCGACCTGCGGCCCCGGCGAGATTTCCTCGACGGTCATCGACTTCAGCGCCGGCGCGCGCATCAGCGCACGGATCACCTTGCTGCCCTGCACGGCCTCGTCGAGATCCTTCCGCGTGGTGAGCGCGTTGATGCGGATCTTCGCGGCGTCTTCCGCGCGGTTCGACGCGATCTCGATCGTGCCGCGGCTCGTCGGCCGGCACGGGTTGAACGCGATCAGGAACCCCGAATACGGCTCGGGCTTGATGCTCGCGCGGTCGCTCTTCGGAATCCGGTACGACAGCGGGTTGAAGTAGATCTGGATGTTCGGTTCCCGCGCGTCGGCCGTGCCGCGGAAGAAGCCGCCGGCCTGGTTCACGCTCATCGCGAGCGGCCCGCGCTTGGTCAGCAGGTAGCGCAGCCCGATCTTCAGCTTGCCGACGAGCGTGCCCATCTCGTCGTTCAGCGTCGGCCGGTTCGCCCTGAAGTAGAAGCTCACGCACAGGTGGTCCTGCAGGTTGCGGCCCACCGCCGTCAGCGCATGCACGAGCGGCACGTGCATGCGTGCGAGCAGCGCCGGATCGCCGACACCCGACAACTGCAGCAGCTTCGGCGTATCGACGGCGCCGGCCGCGAGGATCACCTCGCGCGCCGCGACGAGCGTTTCGTCGCCGTTTGCGCCGGCCACGACCACGCCGGTCGCGCGCGTGCCGTCGAACGTCACGCGCCGCACCAGCACGCCCGAGCGCAGCGTGAGGTTCGCGCGGCCCAGCGCGGGCCGCAGGTACGCGAAGCTGCTCGAACTGCGTTCGCCGTTCTTCGTGTTCAGGTCGTAGATGCCCGCGCCTTCGAACTGCACGCCGTTGAAATCGTCGGTGCGCGGCAGGTTCAGTTGCGCGCAGCCCTTCAGGAATTCGTGGACGATCGGATGCACGTCGGCCTTCATCGACGTGATGTGGATCGGCCCCGTCGTGCCGTGATGCCGCGGATCGGTCGCGCCGGCCGCATGGGTTTCGAGCTTGCGGAAATACGGCAGCACGTCGTCGTACGCCCAGCCCGGATTGCCGGCTGCCGCCCAGTCGTCGTAGTCGCTGCGCTGGCCGCGCACGTAGACCATCGCGTTGATCGAGCCCGATCCGCCGACCACCTTGCCGCGCGGGCAGTACAGCTTGCGCCCGGCGAGCTGCGCTTCGGGCTCGCTGTAGTACATCCAGTTGTAGCGGCGGTTGTAATACGTCTTCGTGAAGCCGACCGGCACCTTGAACCAGAACGACGCGTCGCGTTCGCCCGCCTCGAGCAGCAGTACCGAATGCCTGCCCGATTCGCTCAGGCGGTTCGCGAGGATGCAGCCGGCCGAGCCCGCGCCGACGATGATGTAGTCGTAAGTCATGGTCGCGTTTGTCCTGGTCAGCCTTTCGCGGGGGCGAGATCCTTCACGTCGACGGGCTTCTCGCCCATCTGCAGGTGCAGCCGTTCGCCGGTATAGGGCGTGTGACGCTTCACGACGTCCATGTCGAGCTCGATGCCGAGGCCCGGCTCGTTCGACGGGACGATGTAGCCGTCTTCCCAGCGGATCGGCGTCTTCACGACTTCGGCATGGAAACCGCCCCACGTCATGATGCTTTCCTGGATCAGGAAGTTCGGCGTGCAGGTCGCGAGCTGGATGCTCGCGGCCGCGCCGACCGGCCCGTTGTACAGGTGCGGCGCGATCTGCGCGTAGTGCACTTCGGCGAGCGTCGCGATCTTCTTCGCTTCGAGCAGGCCGCCCACGCGCGCGACGTTCAGTTGCAGGATCGACGCGCCGCCCGCCTGCAGCAGCTTGTGGAATTCGTACTTGGTCGTCAGGCGCTCGCCGGTCGCGATCGGAATCGACGTGTGCTTCGCGACTTCCGCGATCGCTTCTTCCTGGCCCGGCGGCACGGGCTCCTCGAACCACAGCGGATCGTATTTCTCGAGCCGCTTCGCGAGCCGGATCGCCGACGACGGCACCATCTGCCCGTGTGTGCCGAAGAGCAGGTCGGCCTTGCTGCCGACGGCCTCGCGCACGCGGCGGCAGAACAGCTCGCAACGGTCGAGCACCTCGAGCGACAACTGGTGGCCCGAATAGGCCGTGTACGGGCCGGCCGGGTCGAACTTGACGGCCGTGAAGCCGAGCTTCACGTTCTCGGCCGCGCATTCCGCGGCCAGGTCGGGATCGTCGTAGTCGTATTCGCCGTTCGCGTTCTTCGGATACAGGTACGTGTACGAGCGCAGCCGCTCGTGGATCTTTCCGCCGAGCAGTTCGTACACGGGCTTGCCGGCCGCCTTGCCCATGATGTCCCAGCACGCCATCTCGAGGCCGCTGACGACGCCCATCATCGTCAGGTCGGGCCGCTGCGTGAAGCCGCTCGAATACGCCTGGCGGAACAGCCGCTCGACGTGGTGCGGATCGTGGTTCAGCAGGTAGCGGTCGAACACGTCGTCGATGATCGGGCCCATCGCTTTCGGATGGAACGTCGCCGAATAGATCTCGCCGACGCCTTCGATTCCGTCGTCGGTCTTCAGCTTCACGAAGATCCAGTACATCCCGCCGACATGCGGCGGCGGCACGGCGACGATGTGGGTTTCGAGCGAAACGATCTTCATGCGGACTCCTTGAGGCGGTTGAGGCGGTATTTGAGGAACGCGGCGGCGCCCGCGCCGCAGAGCGCGATCGCCGCGATATAGCCGAAGTAAAGCTGGTAGCCGTGCGCGCCCGGCCAGGTCTGCGTCACGTAGCCGTTGATCAGCGGCACGAACACGTCGGGCGAATAGCCGAGCACCGAGATCAGGCCGATCGCGAGGCCCGCGCAATGCGTCGGCACCTTGCAGTCGTCGAGCAGCGACCAGTACAGGCCGCGAATCGCATAGGTGAGGATGCCGATAAACAGCACGAGCACGACGAGCATCGCCTGCGGGCTGTGCGGCGGCGCGGCGATCAGCCCGACGAGCGCGAGCGCCGCGAGCACGAGCGCCCAGAACAGCACCGACAGCTTCGATACGCGGTCGCCGAGGAAGCCGCCGCCGATGCCGCCGACGGGGCGCATCCACAGCTTGAGCGTCGTGATGAAGCCGGCCGCCGTCGCGCTCAGTCCGAAGTTGCCTTCGTGCAGGTACGCCGAGAAGCTGTAAGTCGCCCAGAACACCTGATAGCCGCAGAACACGATCGCCGCGACGAGCCACAGCTCGGGAATCGCCGCGAGCGTCTTCAGGTCGGTCAGCACGTTGCCCGTTCGGCGCTGCGTGGCCGCCGCGCGATCGCCCGCGCGCGCCGGATCCTTCACCAGCGCAAGCAGCACGCCGAGCGCGATGCAGAAGAACGCATACAGGTGCACGACGAGCTTGAAGCCGGCCGCATCGGTGCCGCCGCGCGCTTGCGTCACGTACGCGAACAGCGTGATCGCGATCGTCGCGAGCAGCGCCTCGACGAGCCCGCGGCCGCCGTCGAGCAGCCCGAAGAAGCGGCCCTGTTCGTCGGGGCCCGCGATCATGTTCACGCGCTTGATCACGGCCGCCCAGAACGTGAGGCCGGTGGTCAGCCCCCAGCCGCCGAAGATCAGCACGAGCGTGTCGAACGACGGCCCGGTCGCGTAGACGAGCCCGAGCGCGCCGGTCGCGAGCAGCGAGAAGCAGATCAGCCAGCGCGGCGACAGGCGGTCGGCGAGCCAGCCGCTCGGCAGGTAGCTGACGAGGAAAATCGTGCCGAGCGACGAATACAGGTAGCCGAGCTGCACGTCGTCGATGCGGAAGAACTGCAGCATCGTCGGCTGGTACACCTGTCGCAGATACAGCATCGGGTAGATCGCGCCCGCGGCGATCACGAGCAGCAGCAGTTGCAGGTAGCGTTGCGGGCGCGAGTTTGGCGACGCGTGTGCGTCGTCGTGCAACGCGAGCGACGCGGCGTGCGTCGACGGTTGGGTCGGCATGATGTCTTCCTCCATCAGACTTCCTTCAGGCGGAGGTCTGTAGATTTGTTTTGTGTTCGATCGGATCAGAGGCGGCGCGCGCGGCGTGGTGCCGGGATGCGCGCGCCGGAAACGGTGTGTCGGTGTTGCGTCAGTACTTCATGACGACGAGGCGCGTCTGCGTGAATTCGAGCATCCCGTGCTTGCCGTCGTCGCCGCCGAGGCCCGAGCGCTTCCAGCCCGCGTGGAAGCCCTGGTACGGATCGGCCGGCGTGCGGTTCACGTACAGCTCGCCTGCCTCGATCGCGTTCGCGACGGTCATCGCGGTGCGGTAGCGCTCGGTGTACAGCACCGACGACAGGCCGAACTGGTGGTCGTTCGCGAAGCCGATGGCCTCGTCGATCGTCGTGTAGCGCAGCACGGGCATGATCGGGCCGAAGGTTTCCTCCTGCACGATCTCCATGTCCTGCCGGCAGTTCGTCAGCAGCGTGGCCGGGTAGAAGAAGCCGGGGCCGTCGGGGATCACGCCGCCGGTTTCGAGCGTCGCGCCTGCCGCGATCGCGCGTTCGACCATCCCGTGGATGTGCGCACGCGCCGACGCGCTGACGAGCGGGCCCATGTTCGACGGATCGGCCGCGCGGCTGCCGCTGCGTACGGCGCCCATCTTTTCCTTCAGCAGCGCGACGAAGCGGTCGTGCACGCTTTCGTGGACGTACACGCGCTCGATGGCCGTGCACAGCTGGCCGCAATGGGTTGTCTTCGACGCGACGAGTGCGGCGGCCGCGCGTTCGAGGTCGGCGTCGGGCTCGATGATCGCGGGCGTCTTGCCGCCGAGTTCGAGCGACGGCTTCGCGATGTTCGCCTTGCAGTAGTCGAGTACCTTGCGGCCGGCGTTCACGCTGCCCGTCAGCGTGATCATCCCGACCGCCGGATGCGTGCACAGCGCCTCGGCCGTCGCGTGGTCCATCGTCAGGATGTTGACGACGCCCGGTGGGAAGCCTGCGTCGTCGGCGGCCTTCGCGATCTCGAACGCCGATACCGGCGTGTGGTTGCTCGGCCGCACGACCACGGTGTTGCCGGCGATCAACGCGGGCGCGACCTTGCGCAGCAGCGTGTAGACGGGATAGTTGAACGGGATCAGGCACGCGACGACGCCGATCGGTTCGCGCTGCAGAAACAGGTTCTCGTCGGGCGTGTCGCTCGGGATGATCTCGCCCTCGATCCGGCGCGCCCACTCGGCGTGGTAGCGCGTGATCTGGCCGGCGTAAACGGCTTCGTTCGACGCGTCCTCGACGCTCTTGCCGGATTCCTGCGCGAGCGCCGCGCCGATGTCCGGCGCGCGCGCGGTCAGCGCGTCGGCGAAGCGGTGCAGGTACGTGGCACGCTCGGCGCTCGGCAGCTTGCGCCACGCCTTCTGCGCCGCCGCGGCGGCGTCGACGGCGGCGAGCGCGTCGGCCGGTGTCGCGGCCGGCACGCGCGCGAACGGCGCTTCGGTGGCGGGATCGTGGACGACGATGAACGCGTCGCTTTCAGGGGCGACGAAATGGCCGTTCACGTAGTTGCGTTCGGTACGCATGAAGAGACTCCTCCGATGATTGCGGGCGGATCGCTTCGGGCGGCGATCTCGCGTCACGGGACAGAGGTCATTCTGTTCATGCGTTTAGCGCACGACAAACGACTTATTTTCTCGTCGAGCATGAAAAAAACGCACGTTACTCGGCGAAACGGCCGGAATCGCCCGTCCGGCAAGGCGGCTGCGGTCGTGGCGCGGCGCGGCGCGGGCGGCGGCCCGGCCGCGTTTCACGACGGGTCGGAAAGACGGCGGGCGCGGGCGCCGGCAAGGTGTCGCCCGAGGTCGCGGTTCGGGGCGGGTCGGGGCCGGATCGCGCGCTAGGCCAGCGGCACCTGTGGCAGCGGCGACGAAGGTTCGAGGTGGCGCTTCGCGAGCCACACTTCCTGCTGCAGCCAGTCGCGAAACTGCACGATGTGCGGCAGGTTCGTCTGCTCGGGCCGCGTGACGAACCAGTACGACTGGTGGCCGTCGACGTGGACGTTGAGCACCTGCATCAGTTGCCCGGTCGCGAGCTCGCGCGCGACCATGTGGCGGTCGGCGATCGTGATCCCGAGGCCGTCGATCGCCGCGCGGATCGCGTGGTCGAGCAGGTCGAATTCGTAGCCGCCGCGCGTGTCGACGTCGGCGATGCCGGCTGCCTTCAGCCAGTGTTGCCAGGTCAGGTAGCGCTGGTCGTCGGTCGCGAGAACGTGCAGCAGCGTGAAGCGGTTCAGGTCGATCGGCGTGCCGTCCTGCCGCAGCCGCGCATACAGCGCGGGCGCGCAGACGGCAATATGCTGTTCCTGCATCAGCAGCGCGTTGTCGAAGCCGTCCCATTCGCCGTCGCCGAACCGGATCGCGCAGTCGAGCACGCGCGATTCGCCGAGGCTGTCGTGAATGCGGGTCGTGAGGCTCAGTTCGAATTCGGGATGCGCATCGCGCAGCCGGCCGAGACGCGGCATCAGCCAGCGCGCGGCGAAGGTCGGCGGCACGTTCGCGCGCAGGCGGTTCAGGTGGGTTTTCTCCTGCAGGCTGCGCACGGTCAGCTCGATCTTGTCGAACGATTGCTGCAGCGCGCGCAGCAACACGCGACCGGCCGCCGTCAGTTCGAGCTGGTGATGGCGGCGCTCGAGCAGGGTTTCACCGAGCTGGCCTTCGAGCTGGCGGACCTGGCGGCTCACCGCGCTCTGCGTCACGTTGAGCAGTTCGGCCGCGCGGGTGAAGCTGCCGGTGCGGCCGGCCATCTCGAAGGCTTTCAGCGCATTCAGCGCTGGCATCTTGCGTCTCACGGGGCGGTGTCGTGTTTGGTGCGGGATGCTTATTGTAGGCGGGCGGCCGGAAGCGAGGGGGCCGTGATGGCGTCGGCGGCCGATGGCCGGAATCGCGCGCGCCGGACATCGGGGTTTTCACGGCCTGCCGCGCGGCGAGCTTTTCTGCCATAAAGCTGCCCGCAAGCTTGCCGGCGGGGGTGGCCGGCTGCAACACGAACGAGAGGAACACACATCATGCGACGCCTGCCATCGTTGATCGCGCTGCGATTTTTCGAGGAGACCGCGCGTCACCTGAGCTTCAATCGCGCGGCGGTCTCGCTGTGCGTGACGCAAGGCGCGGTGAGCCGGCAGATCCGGCTGCTCGAGGACGCGCTCGGTGCGCGGCTGTTCGAGCGCGATCACAAGGGCGTGCGCCTGACCGATGCCGGCCAGCGGTTGCTGCCGTTCGTCGCGCAGGCGTTCGACACGATCGAGCGCGGCGTCGGCGAAATCGCTGCCGCGCGGCCGGGCGCGAAGCGGCGCCTGACGGTGTCGCTGCCGCCGACGTTCGCGACGCAGTGGTTTTCGCCGCGACTCGGCACGCTCGCGGAAGCGTTGCCGGACGTCGAGCTGTCGATCCGCACGGAGCCGGCCGACGATGGCCATTGCCACATCCGTTTCGGGCGCGCGGCGCGTCCCGGGATGCAATCGGAGCTGCTGATGATGGAGCGGCATGCGCTCGTCGGCGCACCGCGCTATCGCGGCGACGCGCTCGATGCGTTGTTCGGCCGGCTGCCGTCGCTGCACGTGCTGCACGAAGGCCAGCGCCTGACGCTGTGGGCCGACTGGTGCGAGCAGGCGGGCGTCGACGTCGAGCGGATCGGCGACGGCATCGAATTCTCGACGCTCGAACAGGCGATCCGCGCGGCGCGCAAGGGGGCGGGGCTCGCGGTGGTCGACCTGAACATGATCGAGGAGGAGATCGGCGAGGGCAGTCTCGTGCGGCTGTCGCCGGTGCAGCCGATCGGGCCGTTCGGGTATTGGCTCGACGTCGAGCCGGAGAGCGTCGCGGTCGAGCAGGTGATCGCGTTTGCCGCGTGGTTGCGGGAGCAGGCGGCGAGGAGGGGGTAGGGGGGCAGGCGGGTGGCCCTTGGATCGTGATGCGGCGTCGATCACGACGACGATGTTCGTTGACCGCTCCTGAGCGATTTCGCGAATCCCGTCCCGCCGGGCATGCGAAGAACTTCCGGCCAACATGCAAGAACCCGGCCCCTGCCGGGTTCGTTCAAATCGAATTCCGCATCGCCGCGGCGCGCGCGCTGTGTGTCGATACGAAAGCCACGAGCGCGACGCCGCGGGCAAGCACGAAGCCTGCCTCCATCGTCAATGCCCCGACGCCTCCTCCAGCGTCAGATGCTTCGTCTCCGGCGCCCATGCAATCGACACGATCGTCCCCACCAGCAGCACGCCCGCCAGCGCGAACATCGTCGCGTGAAAGCCGAGCGTCGCGATGCCGACCGGCAGCAGGAACGTGCCGATCGCCGAACCGAGCCGGCTGCACGCGATCGCCAGCCCGACGCCGCACGCGCGTACTTCGGTCGGGAAGCACTCCGGCGGGAACACGCCGACGAGGTTGCTGAACGCCGACATCGTCAGCGTGAAGATCGCGAACGCGACGATCATCGCGAGCGCGGCCGACGACGGCAGCACGGCCAGCGCGACGAGCGACGCGCACGTCACCGCGAACGAGCCGATCAGGAAGCCGCGCCGCGACAGCCGGATCGTCAGCCAGATGCCGATCAGCGCGCCCAGCACGAGGAACGCGTTCAGCAGCAGGTCCGCGCCGAAGCCTTCGGCGAGACCGATCGTCTTCAGGATCGTCGGCAGGAACGTGTAGATCGCGAAATACGGAATCACGAGACATACGAAGAACGCGCAGTTGAAGACCGTCCGGCGGATCAGGTCGCGCCGGAACAGCCGGCCAAAGCCCGCGTTCGCAAACGGCTCGGTGGCGCCATCGAGCATCACGTGCGGCCCGAAATGCTTCGCGACGATCGCGCGCGCCTCCTGCACGCGCCCCTTGCCGAGCAGCCAGCGCGGCGATTCGGGCGTGCCGATCCGCAGCACCAGCACGATCAGCGCGGGCAATGCGGCCGACGCGAGCAGCCAGCGCCATGCGTCGGGCGCCGCGTCGCTGTACGCGAGGCCGAGCACGTTCGCGGCGACATAGCCGATCGTCCAGATCACGCTGAACGAACCAAGCAGCGCGCCGCGATGCTTGCGCGGCGAGAATTCGGCGAGGATCGCATGGCCGACCGTGAAGTCGCCGCCCATCCCGAAGCCGATCAGCACGCGCAGCACGCACAGTTCGAGCGGCGAGCTCACGAAGCACTGCGCGAACGCGGCCGCGGTGATGATCACGAAGCTCGTCAGGAAGATCTTCTGCCGGCCCATCCGGTCGGACAGCCAGCCGAACACGAGGCTGCCGAAGAAGATGCCGATCAGCGCCGAGCTGCCGATCATCCCCATCCAGAACGCATCGATCGGCATTTGCCTGCCGAGCGCGGCGAGCGCGTAGCCGATCGTGCCGAGCGTGTAGCCCTCGGTGAAATGCGCGCCGAACGTGAGGCCCGCGATCTTCACGTGGAAGCGGTTGAGCGGCACGTCGTCGAGCGCGACGGGGCGATGCGGCGCATCGGCGCCGCGCGGGAGCGGCAACGCGTGCGCGGTGCCGGATCGAACGTTGGCTTGAGTCAAGCTGGCTCCGGATTTGTCATGCATGGGGCGCGCACGCGTCGAACGACGTCGCGAGAGCCGTGCGAGGCGCCGCGCGGCCGGGGGCGCGCGGCGCGGATCGACCGCGCAGAGCGGTCAGCGGTCAGCGGCCGAGGCCGGCCATCAGCGTGTACTTGAGTTCCACGTATTCGTCGAGGCCGTACTTCGAGCCTTCGCGGCCGAGCCCCGATTGCTTGACGCCGCCGAACGGCGCGACTTCGGTCGAGATGATCCCGTCGTTGATGCCGACCATCCCGCTTTCCAGCGCACCCGATACGCGCCACGCGCGGCCGAGGTCGCGCGTGTAGAAGTACGCGGACAGCCCGAACGGCGTATCGTTGGCCGCGGCGACGGCTTCGTCCTCGGTCGCGAAGCGGAAGCAGCCCGCGACGGGGCCGAAGGTTTCCTCTTCGGCGACCAGCATGTCGGGCGTCATGCCGGTCAGCACGGTCGGCTCGTAGAACGTGCCGCCGAGCGCGTGGCGCTTGCCGCCGGTGAGCACGTTCGCACCCTTCGCGGCTGCATCGGCGACGTGCCGCTCGACCTTGCCGAGTGCCGCTTCGTTGATCAGCGGACCCTGGTCGACGTCGCCCGCGAGCGCATTGCCGACGCGCAGCTTGCGCACGGCGTCCGCGAGCTTGCGCGTGAACGCGTCGTACACGCCGTCCTGCACGAGGAAGCGGTTCACGCACACGCAGGTCTGGCCCGTGTTGCGGAACTTCGACGCGATCGCGCCTTCGACGGCCGCATCGAGATCGGCATCGTCGAACACGATGAACGGCGCGTTGCCGCCGAGCTCGAGCGACAGCTTCTTCAGCGTGTCTGCCGACTGCTTCGCGAGCAGCTTGCCGACCTGCGTCGAGCCCGTGAACGACAGCTTGCGCACGACGGGCGAGCTCGTCAGCGTCTCGCCGATCGCGACCGCGTCGCCCGACACGACGTTGAACACGCCGGCCGGCACGCCCGCACGTTCGGCGAGCACCGCGAGCGCGAACGCCGACAGCGGCGTTTCCTCGGACGGCTTCAGCACCATCGTGCAGCCGGCCGCGAGCGCGGGGCCGGCCTTGCGCGTGATCATCGCGAGCGGGAAATTCCACGGCGTGATCGCCGCGACGACGCCGACCGGCTCGCGCGTGACGACGATCTGCGCGTTCGGCTTCGGGCTCGGGATCACGTCGCCGTACATGCGCTTCGCTTCTTCCGCGAACCATTCGAGAAAGCTCGCCGCGTACGCGACTTCGCCGCGCGCTTCCGCGAGCGGCTTGCCCTGTTCGCGCGTCAGCAGCTCGGCGAGCGCGTCGCGGTGTTCGAGCATCAGCTCGCCCCAGCGCTTCACGCGGGCGCCGCGCTCTTTCGCGGTCAGCGCGCGCCACGCGGGGAACGCGTGCGCGGCCGCATCGATCGCGCGCTGCGTGTCGTCGGCGCCGCCTTTCGCGACCTTCGCGATCGTCTCGCCGGTCGCGGGATTCAGCACCGGGTAGGTCGCGTCGCTCGCGCCATGCGATTCGTGCCATTCGCCGCCGATGTAATGGCCGGTCCTCAGAAATTCGTTCATCGTGTGTCGTTCCTTCCGTGCTTCAATGCTTCATTCGGCCGCGAAACTGCCCTGCGCCGGACGCGACGCGCGCGCGATGCGCTTGCCGGCCGTGTAGTCGTTGATCAGGTCGCACGGCGTGTAGTTGCGTTCCAGTTCATGCAGTTCTTCGTCGGTCAGCCGCGTTTCGAGCGCGCCGAGTGCGCTGTCGAACTGCGCGACGGAATCCGCGCCGACCAGCATGCTCGCGATGCCGGGCCGGCTCAGCACCCACGCCTGCGCGATCAGCGCGGGTGGCACGCCGCGCCGCTTCGCGACCTTCGCGACCGATTCGGCGATCGCGAGCGACGACGCGTCGCCGTACATCTGCGCGGTGAAGAAGTCGGTCTGGTTGCGCGTCGATTGCGGCTCGCAGGTCAGCAGGCCGCGCGCGAGCGGGCTGAACACCGACACACCGACGCCCTGGTCGATGCAGTACGGCACCATCTCGCGCTCTTCCTCGCGATAGGCCAGGTTGAGTTGCAGCTGCATGTTGATCGGCTTGTCCCAGCCGTTGCGCTCGCACGCCTGCATGATCTTCGCGAACTGCCACGTGTACATCGTCGACACGCCGATGTAGCGCGCCTTGCCCGCGCGCACGATGTCGTGCAGCGCGCTCATCGTTTCCTCGACGGGCGTGTTCACATCGAAGAAGTGCAGCATGAAGATGTCGACGTAATCCATCCCGAGGCGCTTCAGCGACCCGTCGATGCCGTCGAGCACGTGCTTGCGCGAATGGCCGCCCGCGTTCGGGTAGTTGCCCATGTCGTAGCCGACCTTGGTCGTCACGACGAGCTCCTCGCGGCGCGCGTTGCGCTTCAGGATGCGGCCGACCACTTCCTCGCCGACGCCCGTCGAATAGAAATCCGCGAGATCGATGAAGTTGACGCCGGCGTCGAGCGCGCGGCGCACGATCGGCTCGCTCTGCGCTTCGTCGAAGATCCACGGCTTCCATTCGGGGGTGCCCATGTTCATCGTGCCGAGACACAGGCGGGACACCTTCAGGCCGGACTGGCCGAGGCGGACGTATTCCATGCTTCCTCCTGGTGCGGCCTGACCGGCCGCGCGTTGTCCGTCAGTTCTTTTTCGGCGTGTAGAACGGGTTCGACACGTCGCGCGCGGCGGCGAACACGGCGTCGCGATGCGGCAGCCCTTCCATCGCGGCGACGATCGCGTTTCGGCACGCGCGGTAGTTGTTCTCGAACACGGCGTCGAGGTCGTCGGTCTGCGGGTTCACCCAGTTCGCCGACACGACGACCCAGTCGTTCTCCGCTTCGGGCGGCAGCGTGCCGTTCTCGAGCGCTTCGGCCACGGCCTTCGCGATGCCGGCCTGCGACGCGCCCCACGTGGCGTTGCCGTGGAAGTCGCCGGCGATCTGCGCCTTGTTCACGTACAGCGTGAGCGGCTTGGTCGGCACGCCCGGCTGCGCGATCACGACGAACGGCGCGTGGCCGGCCGACGGCGTCGCGAGCGCGGTCGCGAACGCCTGCCCGGCCGGGCCGTTGCGCGGGCCGACCAGCACGTTGATGTGCGCGAGGTTGACGCCGGGGCCTTCGAAGCCTTCGCCGATGTAGAGCTGCCTGGGTTGGGATGCGGTCATTGCGGTGTCTCGTCGATGAGGTTGGGTGTGAGGCGATTGTGGTGGGCCGCGGCGCGGCCGGTGAATCGATGTTTTCTGATCGAGGTATGCGTTTTCGTCGTCTCCGGGAAAGCCCTGGGCCCGGCGCGCGAACGCCCGCCGGGCGGGCCGCGGCCGTCGCCGTGACGGCATGCGGGGCGGGATCGGCGGGTGGGCGTTCGCGTACCGGCTCCGGGTTTGTCATACCCGGGCAGGGGTTGGAGGGCCGAGCGCATCTGGACAACAATCGGCGTACTCCGAGCGCTATCCGTACTCCGAGCTCTATCTTTCGTCTTCCCTTTTCTTTTCGAAAGCGAGTAATTCCGATGGCTGCCATTCAGAAGCCCGATTGGTCGAAGCTGAGTTCGCTCGATCCGGAGCTGATCCGGGCATTCGTCGCCGTCGTCGAAAGCGGAGGCTTCACCGCGGCGGCCCGGCAACTGCATCGCACGCAGTCGACGATCAGCCTGCGCATCCGCACGCTCGAGGAGCGGCTCGATACGCACCTGTTCATGCGCAACAGCCGGCGGCTCGAACTGTCGCGCGACGGCGAGAATTTCCTGATCCACGCGCGGCGGATCATCCAGGTGCAGAACGACGCGATCATCGCGTTGAAGCAGACGAGCAGCGACCGCGGCGTCGTGCGCTTCGGGCTGCCCGAGGACTACGCGGAGCTGTGGCTGCCCGACCTGCTGAAGTCGTTCTATGCGATGCGGCCGGGCGCGCGCCTGCACGTGCAATGCCGGACGTCGCTCGAACTGCTCGAACGGCTGCAGGCCGGCGAGCTCGACGTCGCGCTCGTCGTGCGGCACGGGCCGAACGCGGGCGGGCGGCTGCTCGGCCGTCACGACGTCGTGTGGGCCGCGCATCGGGACTTCGCGCTCGGCCCACATGCGTCGGTGCCGCTCGCGCTGTTTCCCGAGACCTGCTGCTACCGGCAGCGCGGGCTGCAGGCGCTCGCGGCGGCCGAGCGGCCGTATCACGTCGTCTATACGAGCCAGAGCCCGACCGGCATCAAGATCGCGGTGAACCACGGCGCGGCCGTGACGATGATCGATCGCTGTACGCTGCCCGAGAACTGGCGCGTGCTCGACGCAACGGACGGGTTGCCGCCGCTGCCCGCGGCCGATCTCGAACTGCATCGCTCGCCCGGCATCTGCGATCCGCTGACCGACGATCTGGTGTCGCTGATCGAATCGATGGTCGACGAGCGGCGGCGCGCATCGCTCGAGGCGTTCGCGTAGCGGGGCGAGCATGAAGCGGGTGGCGCGCGCCGCGCCCCGCATGCCGTTTTTTGCACCGACGTACCGTTTTTTTGCACGACGTTTATGCGGTCTCTTCTAAGCTGGGGACGTGTCGAACAGCCGAGACGGCTTCCGTCCGCTCCATGACCTTCATCCATCCCGCTCCCGCCTTCGATGTCGCCGGCCGCCAGTTGCGCGCCGGCGCACGCAACAACGTCATTCCGTTCCCGCCGCCGCGCCCGCGCCTGCAGTTGGCCGTCACGCTGACGGCCGACTCCGGCGAACGCGCGCGCGCACGCCTCGCGGCGCTGCTGCATTCGCCGCTCGGCGTGTATGTCGTCAGCGCGCGCACCGTGCGCGACGTGATCCATGTTCACTTCGAGATCGCGCCGGAGGATCTGGATTTCACGCTGCACATGCTGATCGCGCAGCAGGCCGATGCAGTGATCGGGCCCGTCGCGCGCCGGTTGCGCGTCGGGCCGCGGGCCCGGTGAGCCGGGGAACGGTTATTGCGCGTTCGTTGCTTGTTGCTCGTTTGATTCGCCGCCGGATCGCCGGTCGCGGTGCCGATCCTGAATACGGAGTATCCATGTACCTCACGGAAGAAGTGCATAGCGCGCGGCCGGCAAGCCGCCGCGCGCGGACGGCGTCGCTGCCGTCGGGCCGGCAGCTCGCGCGGCAGCTCGTGACGACGGTGCGCGTGGCCGAAATGTTGCTGCATCAGGCGATCGTCGTGCCCGACGGGCATCAGTGGTCGGTCGACACCGAGCGCGTCGATGCGGCCGGCGGGCCGCTCGCGGCGTGGGAAACCTGCGTGACGTTGCGGATCGGCAAGGTGTTCGCGCCGGCGGTCAACCCGGCCGCGCGGGTCAACGATCCCGATCAGGTCGCGGTCGAGATCCATCTCTGCCTGCCCGAGCAGGCGTATCTGGACGCGCGGCGCGTGAGCATCTTCGGCCGCCGTCACGGCAACCGGTTCGGCGCGACGCTGTCGGTCGCGTCGGGCGCGCAGTGGGGCTGGCGACGTGCGGAGCATGTCGCGCCGGAACACGCGCACTTGCGCGGCGATACGCTCGAGGCGCTCGTCGATGCGGTCGCGGCGAACGTCAACGCGGCGCTGGCCGCGGCGGGGTTCGGCGCGACGCGCTGATCACGCGTCGCCGGTTTGCCCGGTCTGCCGCTGCAGATCCTCCATCAACTGTTCCGCGAGAAAGTCGCACGGCGGCCGCTTCGATTTCGTGCTGCGCGCGAGAATCAGTTCGAGCGGCGGCAGGTCGGGCAGCCCGTGCGAGCGGCCAAGCATCGACAGTTGCGCGGGAATCGCGCAGCGCGCGAGCGGCGCGACCGCGAGGCCGGCCTCGACCATGCTGAGCAGCCCGAGCAGGCTCGGGCTTTCATACGAGGTGCGGTACGGCACCTTCGCGCGTTCGAGGCTGCGGATCGCGTTCTCGCGCGCGACGCTGCCCGGCATGAACACCGCGATCGGCAGCGGCCGCTCCTCCCACACGCGCGGCCCGTTCGTCATCGCGGCCCACGCCATCGGCTCGTGGCGGATGAAGTCGCCGGTCAGCCCCTTGATGCGCGTGCCGCACACGAGATCGACGGTGCCTTCCTTGATCAGCGGCGCGAGCGCGCTGCTCGGCAGCCCCATCACCTGGATCTCGACCTTCGGGTAGGTCGCCGAGAATTTCTTCAGGACCGACGGCAGCAGCGACGACGCATAGTCGTCCGGCACGCCGATCACCACTTTACCGGTCACTTCAGGCCGCACTACGGCCGCCCACGCCTCGTCGCGCAGCGCCAGCATTCGTCTGGCGAATCCCAGCAGCACCTCGCCCTCGCGCGTCAGCACGATGCTGCGCGGCTTGCGCACGAACAGCGGCCGCCCGATCGCGTCTTCCAGGCTCTTGATCTGCATGCTCACGGCCGACTGCGAGCGGTTCACGGCTTCGGCGGCGCGGGTCATGTTGCCGGTTTCCGCGACGGCGACGACGGTGGCCAGCACGTCGTGATCGAGCATCTTCATGGGTATCAGGAAAACTGAACGTAACGATCAGCATTATGCGTTTTTATTGTTGCTGTGTGTCTGCCATAGTGCAATTACGCTGGCGTTTTGCCCGGCACGCAGGCTTGAACAGGGAAAAGTGGTGTATCGATGATGGACCATCCGTTGCGCGCCGCATTGGCCGCGGAATTGCATGCGCGGCCGTTCCTGCGGCTTGCCGAAGCCGTGTCGCTCACGCATTACGCGATCTACGCGGACGGCCAGCCCGACATCCACGAAACGCTGCTGCACGCGCTGTGCCGCGATACCGGCATTGCCTCGCCGCACGAAGGCGCGACGCACTACGCGGTGCAGTCGCCGTGCGGCTGGCACCTGAAGTGGGAACGCCACACCGAATTCTCGACCTTTACGTTCGTCGCGCCGCGTCGCGACACCGGCTATTTCGACGATCTCGCGATCGAAGGCATTCCGGCCGCATGGTTCGCGCGGCTGGCCGGCATCCGTTTCGTCGCGGTGCGGATGGAACTGCTGTCGGGCGACGCCGCGCGGCTCGTCTGCGGCGACCTGCGCCGCTGGATCGACGGGCCCGCGCTCGTCGGCAGCAACGTGCTCGGCGGCGGCAAGGTGTTCTGCGACTGGCATGTGCGTGACGACGGCTTCATGCGCTTTCTCGTCGTCGACGAGGATTTCCGCGAGGAGCAGGGCGGCCGCCTGTTGCAGCGTCTGTACGAAATCGAAACGTACCGGATGATGGCGCTGCTCGCGCTGCCCGTCGCGCGCCGGATGAGCCGCGAACTCGACGAGATCCACGCGGCACTGCATGCGCTGATGCAGCGGATGGACGCGAGCGGCGCCGACGGCGACGACGCGGCGCTGCTCGTCAAGCTCACGCATCTCGCGGTGCGGGTCGAATCGCTGTCGGGTTCGGGTGCGCGTTTCAGTGCATCGCGTGCATACGAAAAGCTCGTGCTGGCGCGCATCCACGAATTGCGCGAGGAGCGTATCGAAGGAATGCCGACGATCGCCGAATTCATGGAGCGGCGTTTTGCGCCGGCGATGGAGACGTGCCGCAGCGTGTGGGCGCGCCACGAGCAGATCGCCGCGCGGATCGCGCGTGCGGTCGACCTGTTGCGCACGCGCGTGAACCTCGCGCAGGAAAAGGACGTGACGCGCCTGCTGGCCGGAATGGAGCGCACCGCGCGCAATCAGCTTCATCTGCAGCACGCGGTCGAAGGGCTGTCGGTGGCGGCCATTTCGTACTACGTGCTGTCGCTCGCGACGGCGGCGTTCAAGGCGCTGCACGTGATGAACCTGCCGGTCGATCCGGAGCTGGCGGAAGGCCTGCTGATCGCGCCGGTGGTATTCGCGGTGATTCACATCACGCGGCGCACGCGCGCGCAGCTTGCGCGATCGGAGGCCGTGCATGACGGCACGCATGTGCATGAGGCGGCGTTGAAGCAGGTCAGTTAGAACATCAACGACATATCAAAGGAGTGGAGATGACTTTTTCGCAGAAGCAGTCGGGGTTCTTCAGCGGTTTCGACGCATTCGACGAACCGGAACCGGAAGACGCGGGCGTCCCGGAAGAGGCGCGCGTGACGTCGTATCAGGCCGTGCTGCAGGAGCCGATGACGTCGCTCGTCGGGAATACGCACGATCGGCCGGACGTCGCGGCGGTGGCGATTCTTGGCTACAACTGACGCGTTTCTTCGCGTCGATTCGATGTAATTCAGGCGTTCATTTGCCGGCCGCCCTTTGGCGCGCCGGGTGTGAATCGCCTTCCCGCTTTCCCTTTCCCGCCCCTAGCGCGAGCGCCAGCTCGACGAACGCGCGCGCGGCCGCGCTCCGGTATGCGCCCTTGCGCTGCAGCAGCACCGCCGTGCGTCGCAGCACGGCCGGGTCGAGCGCGACGGCGACGAGATCGTCGTGCCCGGCCGCGATCGTCGCGGGCAGCAGCGTCGCGAGATCCGTGCGACGCACGATCTCGATCACCGCACCAAGCGAATTCGCCTCCATCAGCACACGCGGCCGCACGTCGTGCTCGCGGAAATAACGGTCGATCTGCACGCGCGTCGCGAACTCGGCCGTGAGCAGCACGAGCGGCGCGCCGTGCAGCGCGCGCAGGCCGGCCTTGCGTTTCCCGGCGAGCGCGTGCCGGCGGTTTACGACGAGCGCGAGCGTCTCGACCAGCAGCGTCTCCACTTCGATATCCGCCGTTTGCACCTCGTCGAACGCGATGCCGACATCGAGCTCGTCGTCGACGAGCAGCGCCTCGATGCGTTCCTGCGACATCTCGCGCACCGACAGCGACACTTCCGGATAGCGGCCGTGAAACGCCTCGACGAGCGGCCCGACGAGATAGCTCGTGAAGGTCGGCGTGACCGCGATCCGCAGCGAGCCGCGGCTGAGATCCTGCACGTCGTGAATGGCGCGCCGTCCTTCCGCGAGATCGTGCAGCGCCTGGCGCGCATAGCGGAAATACACGTCGCCGGCGTCGGTCAAGCGCGTGACACGCCCGGTGCGGTCGAACAGCTGTGCGCCGAGCGTCTCCTCGAGCTGGCGGATCTGCTGCGACAGCGCGGGCTGCGACACGTGCAGCGCGGCGGCCGCGCGCGTGAAGCTGCGGTGTTCGGCGACGGCCAGGAAGTAGTTGATATGGCGCAGCAGCATCGCGTTTCCTATAAATTTTGCTTATCCACTGGATCATAAATCAGTCTTTTACGTTATTGGAAGTCCGGCGTAACCTGCCCTTCATCGATTTCACCCACACCGGAGGACACGCGATGAAGGACATCATCGAAGGCTTTCTGAAGTTCCAGCGCGACGCCTACCCGGAGCGCGCCGCGCTGTTCCGCGATCTCGCGCGCAGCCAGAACCCGCGTGCGTTGTTCATCTCGTGCTCGGACAGCCGGCTCGTGCCCGAACTCGTCACGCAGCGCGAACCGGGCGATCTGTTCGTGATCCGAAACGCCGGAAACATCGTGCCGTCATACGGCCCCGAGCCGGGCGGCGTGTCGGCCTCGGTCGAATACGCGGTGGCCGCGCTGCGCGTGACCGACGTCGTGATCTGCGGGCATTCCGATTGCGGCGCGATGACCGCGATCGCGACCTGCCAGTGCATGGACCACATGCCGGCCGTCGGCCACTGGCTGCGCTACGCCGATTCGGCGCGCGTCGTGAACGAGGCGCGCACGCATTGCAGCGAACGCGAGCGGATCGATTCGATGGTGCGCGAGAACGTCGTCGCGCAACTCGCGAACCTGAAGACGCACCCTGCCGTGCGGCTCGCGCTCGAAGAAGGGCGTCTCGCGCTGCACGGCTGGGTCTACGACATCGAATCCGGCTGCATCGACGCCCATGACGGCGCGACCGGCCGGTTCGTCTCCCTGGCGGAACATCCCGACGTCCGCGCCACGCCCGCGACGCTTCCCGTCGCGGCCTGAATTGCTCCCACCCAACCACGAGGTATTGCCATGATCCAGTCCCAGCTCAGTCAGACCGCCCGCCACGCGCTTGCGGAGACCGTCGTCCTCGCGAAGGCGCGCAAGAACCTGTCGTTCGCGCAGCTCACCGAAGGCACGGGCCTGAGCGAAGCATTCGTCACGGCCGCGCTGCTCGGCCAGCACGCGCTGCCGGCCGGCGCCGCGCGCGTCGTCGCCGACAAGCTCGGCCTCGACGACGACGCGGTGCTGCTGCTGCAGACAATCCCGCTGCGCGGCAGCATCGACGACCGCGTGCCGACCGACCCGACCATTTACCGCTTCTACGAAATGCTGCAGGTGTACGGCACGACGCTGAAGGCGCTGGTTCACGAGAAGTTCGGCGACGGCATCATCAGCGCGATCAATTTCCGGCTCGACGTGAAGAAGGTCGACGATCCCGAAGGCGGTTCGCGCGCGGTGATCACGCTCGACGGCAAGTATCTGCCGACCAAGCCGTTCTGACTGTTCCGACGCCGGCGCGGTGCCGCAATGGCGCCGCCCCGCTGGTTCGCCCGACGTGCGTCGGCCGCCGGCCCGTGCACGTCGGGCCATTCCGTTTCTACGAGGACACAGCCATGGATTTTGTGAAACGCACGATCGATCTCGCGATGAAGAACGTGGAAGAGGGCGGCCGCCCGTTCGCGACGGTGATCGTCCGCGACGGCGAGATCGTCGCGCAGAGCCCGAACCTCGTCGCGCAGACCAGCGACCCGACCGCGCATGCGGAGATCCTCGCGGTGCGCGACGCGTGCCGCAAGCTCGGCACCGAGCACCTGACGGACTGCGAGATCTACATCCTCGCGAGCCCGTGCCCGATGTGCCTCGGATCGCTGTACTACTGCAGCCCGAAGCGCGTGATCTAAATCACGACGCGGGAGGATTACGCGCCGTTCTACCGCGACGACCGCAAGTACTTCGAACTCGACACGTTTTATGCCGAGTATGCGAAGCCGATCGGGGAACGCCGGCTGCCGATGGTGCAGCAGAAGCACGGCGACGCGATCGGCGTCTACCGGCGCTGGAAGGAACTGAACGCGAAGTGACGTGATCCGCGCGACACACAGGTCGCACGGCGCAGCCGCCTCGGCTGCTCGTTTCTCCATCCTTCGGTCCACCCGGCGGCTTTCGTGCCGCCGGGTAGATCGTGCGCGAGCGGCGCAGCGTGACCGACATGAAGGCGGCGTTCGCGATGGCGTGCGCCGACGCAACGCGACAACGTGCAACGAAGCGGCGGCCGCGCGATGCGCTCGCCGTTCGTGCTGTTGCAGCGGCAGCGCCGGTCGCACTCGATCCGAGCGCATGCCGGCGCGCGGGCGACGCGCTATAGTCGTGCGACGCCCGCAGCGGGTGCTGCACGCCCGGCGGCCTTTTCACGCACGCGTTCGCCCGATGACAACCCATCCCGACGTTACCCTTCGACTGACCGACACCGAGCAGCCGGCCGCACGAGACTTCATCAGCCGCAAGCTCGGCGAATTCAACCACGCGATGACGGGGCGCGCCGACGCGGCCGCGCTCGACGTCTACGTGACCGATCCCGCGACCGGCGAGGTATTGGGCGGCCTCACCGGCCGGACTTCGCTCGGCCTGTTCTTCATCGATCTGTTCTACCTGCCCGAATCGCTGCGCGGCGGCGGATTCGGCAGCCGGTTGCTGCGCGAGGCCGAAGCCGAAGCAAAACGGCGCGGGTGCGCACGCGCGGTGTTGTACACGATCTCGTTCCAGGCGCCTGACTTCTACCGGAAGCAGGGTTACGAGACCTTCGGCGAAGTGCCGTGCGAGCCGGAAGGGACCGCGCGCGTGTTCATGGTCAAGACGCTTTGAGCGCGTTGTCGCGGTTACCGGCCCGTTCCTGACATCCGCTGACATCGTGAGCGGGTGGCGGCAAGCGCAATGCCCATCCCGCTCGCGAATCGCCGCCCAGGCGTCGCGCGTTCGACGATCATGTCGTAGAGCGCCCGCGCCGCGGGCGACAGTTGCGCACTCTTGCGCGTGACAAGCACGAGCGTGCGCGATACCGACGGCTCGACGAGCTCGATCGTGCGGATCATCGGATATGCGTTCTTCTGGATCGCGAGCTTCGGCACCACGGCCGCACCGAGTCCTTCGGCGACGAGCCCGAGCGCCGTCGAGCTGCGCTGCACTTCGTAGAACGAATGCAGCGACACGCCGCTGGTTTTCAGCGCGCCTTCGAGCAGCCCGCGGTTGCCGCTCACTTCGCCGGCGAAGATCAGCGGATGCGGTTGCAGTGCCGCCCAGCGGATGCGCCGCCGCTTCGCGAGCGGATGATCGTCGCGGCAGACAAGCACATACGGGTCGTTCGTGAGCGGCACGCTGACGAGTTCGGGGTGCTGGTCGCCGGCTATGCTGATGCCGAATTCGGCTTCGCGCCGCAGCACGGCCTGCAGCACCGACGCCGATGCGTGATCGAGGATCTTCACGCGATCGTGCGGCCGGTGCCCGGAGAACGCGCGCAGAATGCGCGGCAGGTATTGCACGCCGACCGTCGGCACGCACGCGATCGTGACGTCGCCGCGCTGGCTCAGGCCCGTCTCGCGGATTTCGGTCAGCGCATCGGAAAGTTCGTTCAGCAGCCGCCGCGCCTGCGGCAGGAAACGCCGGCCGATTTCGGTCAGCGTGGTGCGGCGCGTCGTGCGTTCGACCAGCGCAACGCCGAGATACGACTCGAGCTTGCGCAGCCGTTGCGTGATCGCCGTCTGCGTCACGTGCAGCGCGTCGGCCGCCTGCCGGAAGCTGCCGCCGTCGGCGATCGCGACAAAAGCCTGGACACCGAGCGTATCGATTTTCATCAGAAATTTGAATCAATAACGATATTAAATTCATTTTACTGAAGTGCCGTGTCAGTCGCAGAATGCGCTGCATCGGCGGCCGCATGCGTCCCGCGCCCGGATGCGGCGGCGCCGCCCATGCCGACAAGGAGAACCATCGTGACGACCCCACTCGATCAATACGCGAGCCAGTACGTGCAATTCGAGGACGAGCGCACGCGGCCGGTGCGCGACCTGCTGGCCGCCGTGCCGCGCACGCCGATCCGCACCGCGATCGACATCGGCTGCGGGCCCGGCAATTCGACGGAAGCGCTGATCGCACGCGCGCCCGACGCGACGATCCACGGAATCGACGCGTCGGCGGACATGATCGCGGCCGCGCGCAAGCGCCTGCCGGCACTGCGTTTCGATATCGCCGATGTGGCCGCGTGGGACGATCCGGGCGGCTATGACCTGATCCTGTCGAACGCGGTGCTGCAATGGGTGCCCGCGCACGACACGCTGTTTCCGAAGCTCGTCGGCCGGCTTGCGCCGGGCGGCCATCTCGCGGTACAGATGCCCGACAATCTCGACGAACCCGCGCACCGGCTGATGCGCGAAGTCGCGGCGGCCGGGCCGTGGGCGGACAAGCTGAAAGGCGCGGCGCGCACCGAACGGTTCGACGCGCGTTATTACTACGCGCTGCTGTCGCCGCTGTGTTCGCGCGTGGACGTGTGGCGCACGACCTACTACCACCCGCTGCGCGGAGGCGCGGACGCGGTCGTCGAATGGTTCAAGGGCAGTGCGTTGCGGCCGTTCCTCGCGGCGCTCGACGACGGCGAACAGCGTGCGTTCCTCGCGCGTTATCGCGAGGCGCTCGCCGGTCCGAACGGTTATCCGGCACTCGGCGACGGCACCGTGCTGCTGCCGTTCCCGCGCCTGTTCGTCGTGGCAACGCGGAAGTGACGAGGCAACGACGCGATGGGCGGCGCCGCGTCAGCGCACCGGCCGCACCGATTCCGGGTCGACCGTGCGGCTCCGGGCGGTCTGCCCGTCGCGCAGGTCCTTGTACCCGAACAGCGCGACTTCGCCGTCGTTGTCGCCATCCGCGTACAGGAAGCGGTCGTGGCCGCCGAGCACGAAGCCTGAGCGTGCATACGTGCTGCAGGCCGCGACATTGTTCGCCTGCGTTTCCAGCCGCATGAAGCCGAACCCCTGGTTTCGTGCCCATGCCTCGGCAGCCGCCAGCAGGAACTGCCCGATCCCCTGGCGCCGGCAACGACGGTCGACGGCCAGCTCCGCAACTTCGGCCATGCCGTTCCAGCTTTGCGCGATCGCCACGAACCCGGCGAGCCGCCCGCCGGCCTGTGGATCCTCGAGATCCAGATCGCGCATCCGACGCGGCCGTTCGGCGCGTTCCACGAAGACCTGCTCGTGTAAGCGAGGTGCCCGGCGACGCGCAACATGCGTGCGCGCCGGCCGGGGCCCTTGGGCAACGGCGGGACCGCCGCGATCTCAGATGCTGATTGCGATCGGGCCCGCGAGCGGCGTATAGCCGTCGTCGAACAGATACCACGCGTCGTACTGGCCCGACGCGAGTGTGCTGTTCGCGGTCGACGAGAACAGCAGCGAGCCGGTGCTCTTGGGCAGGTATGCCCACGACTTGTAGCCGCCCTTGGTCGGCTGCGCGCCGCGCGCATAGATGCCCACCCAGTTCTTCGGGCTGTGGCGCCACGGCGGCACGACGTAGTCGAACCGCAGCGTGCCGTACGACGACCCCTGCGACGCCAGCGCCGCGACGAATTTTCCGTTCGTATTGCCGATCGCCGAATCCGTCAGCAACGTGCCGGATTGCGCCTGTACGCAGCCGGCGATACGGCGCAGGAAATTCGAATCGCTCGCGTCGCGGATGCTCGCGTCGTACCAGCCGGCGTCGCCGTACCACGTGACGGCCTGCGTCGCGCCCGCGGGCACGCTGACCGACTGCGCCGCGTTCATCCCGTACGCGTTGTCGACGAGCTGGAACGTGGTCGCGCTCGACCCGGCGGAGTTGTCGAGCGTGATCTGCACGTTGCCGTTCTGCACGTCGTAGCAGAGGCTGACTTCGGCCGCCGATCCCGTGTTCCCCGACGCGCCGATGTTGCCGCGGAACGTCTGCAGGAATCCGTTCGGGCCGTAGATCGAGTAGTCGTAGCCGCCGCCCGAATTCAGCGCGAGCGAATCCGACAGGTTCGTGCACGCGCTCGTGCCGGCGCCGATCGTGTATTGGCGCGGGATCGTGCTCGTGCCGTCGACCCACGCCTGCAGATGCACGCCGGCCGCGCCGGTGTTGGTCATCGTCAGCGCTAGCGTCTTGCCGGACCGGTTGACCTTGCCCTGGACGAAGAACTCGTACGGCAGCCGGCACGCGGTGTTGCGGCCGGCCGTTTGCGCCGGGACCGCGGTGGTGGTCGGGGCGGGGATCAGTACCGTCCAGCCGTTCGGGTCCATGTTGCTGGCCGCACCGGGGATCGCCGGAATCGTCTGGTCGGGATTCGTGAAGTCGAACGCCGACGTGAGATCGCCGCATACCGTGCGGCGCCACGGCGTGATGTTGGTTTCCTGAAGCCCGAAGCGCGCTTCCAGAAAGCGGTTCACCGACGTGTGATCGAAGACCTGCGAGTTGACCTTGCCGCCCTTCGACCACGGCGAGATCACGAACATCGGCACGCGCGGGCCGAGCCCGATCGGCACGTCGCCGCTGGCCGAGCCGTCCGATGCGCCGCCGCCGCTGGCGACGAATTCCGCCGCGGTCGACACCGTCGACTGGCCGGTGCCCGCGTAGGCGCCAGACGGGACGGCCGGCGGCACGTGATCGAACAGGCCGTCGTTCTCGTCATACATCACCAGCAGCACCGTGCTGGCCCACACCTTCGGATTCGACGTCAACGCATTGAGGACGTTGCTTACATACCATTCGCCACCGCTCGCGGCCCACGACGGATGCTCGCAATACGCATACGGCGCGGCGATCCACGACACCTGCGGCAGCGTGTCGTTCGCGACGTCGGTCTGCAACTGGCTGAAGAGGTTCGTATCGTATTCCTTGCCGCCGCCGGTGGGATCGATCTGCGTGCCGTTGAGCGCCGGCGCGAGCGGATCGCCGGCGCCGAGGTTCTGGTACTGCCTGAAGTTCAGGATGACGTTGTCGCCGTAGTTGCCGTTCCACCAGAGATCCTTGCTGGAACCGTTGTATTCGCCGTAGCCGTGGCTGGAATCCAGCCCGTTACCCTTGTCCTGGTAGAACTTCCACGTGACGCCTGCCGCGTTCAGTCGCTCCGGCATCGTGGTCCAGCCGGTGCCGGTCATCGTGTTCGTCGTGTACGGCGAATAGCCGGGGACATTGCCGCAGCAACCGGTCCACAGATACAGGCGGTTCGGGTCCGTCGGGCCGAGCATCGAGCAGTGGTAGCTGTCGCACACGGTGAATGCGCTCGCCAGCGCGTAATAGAAAGGAATGTCGTTCTGCGTGAAGTAGTACATCGTGCCGCTGGTCTTCGCCGCGACCCAGTTGTCGTAGCGGCCGTTGTTCCACGCGCTGTGCGTACCGCTCCAGCTGTGATCGAGATCGTTGTAATAGGTGTCGCCGTTCGCGACGCCGGAGACGGGCGGCGACGGGTTGAACGGAAACACGTACGACAGCAGCGAAGGCTGGCGCCATACCGGATAGCCGCTGGAAATCACGACCGGCCGCGGATCGCCGAAGCCGCGCGCGCCGCGCAGCGTGCCGAGGTAATGGTCGAAAGACCGGTTTTCCTGCATCAGGATCACGACGTGCTTGACGTCCTGAAGGGTGCCGGTGACGGTCGCCGCCGGAATCGACTGCGCGCGCAGGATGCTCTCGGGCAGCATGCCGGTGACCGCGGTGGCGCCGGCGAGCTTCAGCGCATCGGCGAGGAACTGACGTCGTGTCTTGGGTTGGTTTTGCATGATCGCTCTCTGTCTTGGATTGCCGGTCGGACTTGCCGGACGCTGCGGTTCGCCGCGCATCGCGCGGGCAGTCGGCCGGCCGAGGGGCCTGCGTCGGTCAGTGGCACGCGCTCGCGCAGTGCAGGACCGGCGTGGAGGCCGAATCCGGTGCCGACGCGCGGGCGGCGGCGACATTGCCCGCCGCACCCGAGCCGCCGTCGCCGCAAGCGGCCAGCGTGCAAAGAAACGCGATCATGAAAACGCCGCGCCAGTGCGGAAAGCGGCTTTCCGACCGTGGCGGCGGTACGACATCCTTTCGATCCGATTCGAATCGGATTCCTGATTGATCAGGATCGTTGCTGTTTACTCCGGATTTCATTTCCCCTCCGAACATGAAATGGACAGCAGAGCATATCGCCCGAATCAGAACAACTTCATGACAGGCCACCCGCGCGTACCTGCCACCTGCGAAAGCCGAGCGTCGGGATTGGTCGCGACCGGATGCGTGACGTAGTCGAGCAGCGGCACGTCGTTGATCGAATCGCTGTAGAAGTAGGTCCGCTCGAAATCCGCCGGCGCGTAGCCGAGCGAATCCAGCCACGCCGCCGTGCGCACGATCTTCCCTTCGCGGAAACTCGGCACGCCGGTGCTGCGCCCGGTGAATTTCCCGCCGGGCGTGCCGTCGTCGGTATCGAGCTCGATACCGAGCAAGTGCTCTATCCCGAACTCGGCCGCGATCGGCCGCGTGACGAACACGTTTGTGGCCGTGACGATGCAGCACAGATCGCCGTTCTCGCGATGCTGGTCGACCAGCGCACGCGCCTGCGGCGTGATCGCCGGCCGGATCACCTCGTTCATGAACTGCGCATGCCAGCGTTCGAGCTGCTCCCGCGAGTAGCGGGTGAGCGGCGCGAGCGTCACGGCGAGATACGCGTCCATGTCGAGCGTGCCGGCCGCGTAGTGGCCGTAGTGCTCGTCGATCAGCGCCGTGTGCGCGTCGTCCTCCTGCCAGCCCACCCGCGTGATGAAGCGGCTCCAGGCCTGGTCGCTGTCGAGCGGCAGCAGCGTGTGGTCGAGGTCGAACAGCGCGAGATTCTTGTGCATGGGTGGTTCCTTGTATTGCATGCTTACGCGCCGATGAGTTTCTCGATCGCGTCTTTGGCGTTCTTCCCGTCGATGGTCGTGACGCCGTCGAGCCACTTCGACAGCACGCCGGGATTCTTCTTCGCCCATTCCTTCGCAACTGCAACCGGATCCGCGTGATTCATGATCGGCACCATCAACTGGTTCTCTTCGTCGGTCGTGAATTTCAGGTTGGTCAGCAGCCGGCCGACGTTCGGGCAGCGCTCGAGATAGCCGGGCGTGACGAGCGTATAGACCTTCGCCGAGCCGTAGTTCGGGCCGAATACGCTGTCGCCGCCGTCGAGATAGGAAATCTTGTAGTTGATGTTCATCGGGTGCGGCTCCCACGCGAGGAACACGATCATCCGGTGCTCCTGCACGGCGCGCGTCACCTGGACGAGCATCCCAGCCTCGCTCGATTCGACCAGCTTGAAGCCGCCGAGCCCGAATTCGTTCCGGTCGATCATCCGCTGGACAAGCGCGTTGCCGTTGTTGCCGGCGCCGATCCCGTAGATCTTGCCGTCGAGCTGGTCGCGGAACCTGGCGATGTCGGCGAAGCTCTTGAGGCCCTTGTCCGACGCGTACTGCGGCACGGCCAGCGTGTAGCGCGCGCCGATCAGGTTCGGCTGCGGCAACTGGTGCACGGCGCCGGCATCGACGAACGGCTTCACCGTCGGCGTCATGCTCGGATCCCAGTAGCCGAGGAACGCATCGATCTGCGCCTTCTTCACGCCGGCCAGCACGATCGGCGGCGACGCGATCGTCTTGGTCGCCTCGTAGCCGAGCCCGTCCAGCAGCATCATCGCGACGCCGGTGGTGGCCGCGATGTCGCTCCAGCCGACATCGCCGAGCGTCACCTTCCTGCAGACGTCGCCTTCGGCCGCGTGAACGGGGGCTGTCGCAATCGCCGCCAGCAGTGTTGCAGCCAGCATCCATGCCTTCTTCATCATGTTGGTCTCCTAAGCAAGTATTCCGGAACGGGTTGCCTGAATGGTCCGACGATCGATCGTATTGATCGGATGAAACAAACGAACTTGGGTCTGGATTTGCAGTTTTTCGTACCGTATATTAGAAAGCACAAAATCGCAAGATCGCACAAAAATACAACTCGCCGGATGCGACGGCGAGCGGACGAGGGAAGGAAGAATCGGGCGGCGGTCCGGAAGGGCGGCGCTTCATCAAGCGGATCGGTAAGGTAAAAGAAAGGAAGCCTCGAATGATCAGTCAACTGGAAATCGTTTCCCGCCTGTTGCTGGCGGCATTGCTCGGCAGCATCGTCGGCATCGAGCGCGAGCGCCTGTCGTGGGCGGCCGGGTTGCGCACACACATGCTGGTGGCGGTGGGCGCCGCGCTGGTGATGGTCGTGTCGGCGTTCGGCTTCGCGGATATCCAGGACGCGAAGAACGTGTCGCTGGACCCGTCGCGGGTCGCCGCGCAGGTCGTGTCGGGCATCGGTTTTCTCGGCGCCGGGTCGATCATGCTGCGCGGTGAGATCATCCGCGGGCTGACGACGGCGGCGAGCCTGTGGGTCGTGGCTGCAGTCGGGCTGGCCGTGGGCGGCGGCATGTACGTGGCCGCGATCGCGGCGACGGCGATCGTGCTGGCGATCCTGGCCGGGCTGAAGCCGATCGAGAAACGCTTCTTCGCCGCGCGGCAGCGGCGGGGCGTGCGCATCCTCGCGAGCCGCGGCGCGGTGAAGCTGACGTCGCTGCAGGCGATGCCCGGCATCGACCAGGCGCGCATCGTCCAGTTCATCATCGAACAGGACGACGCCGAGCCGGACGACGACCGCATCCACGTGGTGTTTTCGAAGATGACGAGCGCCGAGTTCCAGGCTGTCCGTCAATCCCTGCAGACCCTCGTCGGCATCAAAAAGATGGAGGAGAGCGCAGCATAGATCGCCGTTCGAATAACATTGACGTTCACTCCGAGGACATTTCATGTGGCAAGAAGAGCGATATCAGAGGATTCGACTTCTGTTATCGAAGATGCAACGCGTTTCCACCGACCGGATCATGGCCGACCTGAACGTGTCGCGGGAAACCGTGCGGCGCGATCTCGTCGATCTCGAGGCGCTGGGCGAACTGAAGCGCGTGCATGGCGGCGCGGTGCAGGTGGGCGACGAAGCACCGATCGCCGAGCGCGCGCAGACGCACGTCAAGGCGAAGCTCGCGATCGCCCGCGCGGCGGCCCGGCTGGTCACGGGCTCGCAGACACTGTTCATCGACGCGGGCACGACCACCACGCTGCTGGCCGAGGAACTGTCGAAGCTGTCGGGCCTCACGATCGTCACGAACTCGATCGATGTCGCGCTGAAGATGCGTTCGAGCGACCCGGCGCAAGCGAAGAACGAAACGATCCTGCTTGGCGGGATGATCGGCAGCCGTGCGGCCGCGACGGTCGGCGACGGCACGGTCGCCGAAATCTTTCGCTACCGTGCCGATCTCGCGCTGCTGTCGCCGGTCGGCGTCGATCACGTCCGCGGTGCGACGAACTACGACCGGATGGAAACCGAAGTGGCGCGCGCGATGGTGAGCAATGCGGCGGAGGTCGCGATCCTGGCCGATTTCAGCAAGCTCGGCACCAACAGCCGGATCAGCTTCTGCGAACCGGCGCGGATCGGCGCACTCGTGACGGACCAGAAGGCGGAATCGGTCGACAGCTTCAAGAGCATCAGGAAGGTCATCAAGAACATCGTGCTGGCGTAGCGCGCGAGACGCGCGGGGCACGATCGGCCGCCGTTATGCCGTGCATGCGCACGACGGCTATGCGGTCACGTTTTCATGGCATGAGCTGTTCAACACGCCCGTCGGCGAACACGTGATCGTCGCGTTCGAGTGCGGCGATGCACCGCTGTCGATCGACGACGGTGCGCCGCTGCTGTTTTCCGGCGCCGACCTCCTGCCCGCGCCGCGCCACGTGAAGCGGCTGGCCGGCATCGTCGCGCGCGTGCTCGAGATCTGAGCGAGGCACGTGTGCCGCCGGCGTTTGCCGCGCCGGCCATCGTGTATGCTTGCCCGCATCGTTCTAACGGCAAACAACATGAAGACTTCGGCACACCCCAAGCCAGAGGTGCGGTTCAGGATGCGCATCCAGCAGGCCGATACGATCGCGCTCGGCCCGGGCAAGGTCGCGCTGCTGGAGGCCGTGCGCGAGCATGGTTCGATTTCGGCGGCGGCGCGCAGTTTGAAGATGTCGTACCGGCGCGCGTGGCTGCTGATGGATGAACTGAACCGCTCGCTGAAATCGCCGGCGACGGTGTCCGAGCACGGCGGACAGAGCGGCGGCGGCAGCGTGCTGACGCCGGTCGGCGAGGAGATCATCCGCCTCTATCGCGGGATCGAGGAGCGCGCGTACGCGGCCTGCGCGGACGAGATCGCCGCGCTCACTAAAATGGTGCGCCGCTGACGGCTTCTTCAGGTTGACGCTTGCTTGGGGCACGCTCCCCTGTTTGGAAAAATCGTTCGTGGGGCCAGCGCGAGCCAGTTATTCGCGGAAACAGGCCCTAGCCGTGCCGCAGGCAAAAGCGCGGCGTGTCGCCCGCGGCTGCGTCCGGTGCGACGACATCGCGCGCCAGCGCATCGAGCCGCCCGATCAGTTCGACGAAGCTCGCGACGCTGGCGGTCCGCAGCGGGTAGTACGCGATGTGATGGCGTTCGCAGATGCGCTTGAGCAGGTTCATCGAATCGTGATCGATGCAGTCGACCGGGAACACGACCATGTGCGCGCCCGGTAACGCCGCGGCCAGCAGGCCCTTGCGATCCTCGATACCGCCGTCGTGCATCGTCACCTCGCCGCCCGCCGTCTCGACGATCCGCCGGATCGCACGGTTCGAACCGGGCCGCCCGCCGACATAGACGACGCGCCTGTGCCGAAGCATCGACAGCAGGTCCACCGTCTGTTCGGCCGGATCGTCCGTCGATGCCTGCACCGCCTGTTCGATCGCGCTCGCTTCGGCGCGCAGCGTCTTCACCATCGCCATCAGGTCGTCGAGCCGCGCGCGCATCGCGCGGGCGCTTGCCTGTTCCGCGGCGATCCGCTGTTCGGCCGCCTCGCGGCGGCTCGTGTGCAGCGCGAGCCGTTCGTCGCGCGCGGCCAGCGCTTCGCGCAGTGCGTGCACTTCGTCGCGCAACACGGTTTCGGCAGCCGGCGGCTGCGCGCTCCGGCGCGCGTTGAGCGCCTCCAGTTCCTTCAGTGCCGCGTCGCGCTGCGTGCTCATCTCGTGCAGGCGTACCTGCTGCCGTTCGATCTTCGCATGCAGCGCCGCATTCTCTTCTTCCAGCGCGACCAGCCGCCGGATATCGGCGCGATTGGCCGCGCCGACCAGGTGCGACAGCATGTGCAAGTCGCCGAACGCGGCCTGGCGTACGCCCATCGTCGTGCGCGGATGCGTCATCAGCGCCCAGTACGCGGGCGGAATGTCGCCGCGCTTGAGCGCTTCCTTCCAGCGTGCGAGGAGTTCGTCCGCGTCCTTCGCGCTGTCGAACGCGCGTATCGCACCGGCATAACGCTCGTCGAGCGCCTTGTGCAATGCCTTGGCACCGGCCGCGCCGTCGATCGCGAGCTCGACGGCCGCGTGATGGATTTCGAGATCGGTGGCGCGCTGCCGGTCGAGATCGGTGAATTTCGGCACGAGCCGGCGCAGTTCGTGCGTGGTCAGGCAGGTGCCGATGATCGAGCAGTGCAGGTTCGCATCGAGTTCGGACAGGCGCGCGCGGCGCGTCAGTTCGGCCAGTTGCGCACGGGACGGCGCGCAGCATGCGTCGATCCGCGCGCCGGTTGCCGCGGACGGACGGCCGCCGGACGACGAAAGGCCCGCCGTGCGGGCAAGGCGAAAGGGCGGAGCGTGCATGTTGACCTCTATCCGGAACTGTCGGACCGGAGATGGATGCGCGAAAGATTCGCGAAATATACCACGGAATATAACGGTGGAAATTCCGCGGAAATCGCGGAGCAATGCGAGGTGCCCCGGTCAGCAGAGCGTGGCGGAGCGGTCGGGTTGAGGTAGTGCGGCCGGCGCCGCGGTCGAAACCGGGAGCGATGCCGGCGCATGGCACGCCATCACGTACTCGACGCACAGCCCGACGAGCAGCACGTCGACGCGCTCCAGCGCGGTGACCGCGTCGCGCATCGCGGCCAGATCGTTGCTGAACGAATCGGAGAACACATCGTCGCGCGTGCGTTCGAGGCCGCGCGCCTGCCTGATTGCACGTTCGAGTTCGGGCAGGCGCGTGAAGCGCGCGGTGCGCGCGTCGCGTTCGAGCATCGACAGCAGTTCGCGCAGACTCATCGCGGACAGCGTTTCGTCCGCGGCGGCCGAGAATAGCCGGATGAAGCGCGCGACGCTGCCGCGCAGGCGCCGGAACGTATCGACGACATCCGTGACCTGCTGCGCGCGCCCGTCGCTCGGCAACGGCCTGAGCGCGCTGATCTTGCAAGTCGGTGCCGACGTCTGGTCGCGTGCGGCGCGCAGCGGTGCGCGGTCCGTCGGCGTGCGGGGCATGGCGTGTCTCCGGTGGTGCAGATGTCGATATATTCTATGGGATATATCGGTCGCACAAAACGGCACATTCGCAAATCTCGGTAAATGCCGCTGATCGACCCGTCGTCGCCGTTCGTCCCCGCCGCGGAAACGGCGTTTTTCGGCATACGCCCGATGCCCGCGCCGTTCGCCAGTTCCGAAGCCAATCATGTATCGAGCCGACTTCGCGTCGGCATGCGCGACCACCTTCGCAGATGGTCGCCGGTGGCCGGCAAGATTCGGGCGCATGTCATCGTGGCGGCGGGATAGTGGCGTCCCGGATTGCTCATATCAAATCCGTGCCGCTCGATTGCTCGCCAACCCTAAGTGTGTCGCGCTGCGGTTCGACTATGCTGAATTGACTGCAGCCCGCGCTTCGCGTCGCAACGCTGCGAACCGGCGATGACGGGAGGTCACGATGACCGAGCAAAGCAACATTCAACTGGTGCAACAGGCGTACGCGGCGTTCGGCAGGGCCGATATCGACGGCATCCTGCAGACGTTATCCGAAAGCGTCGACTGGTTCATACCGGGGCCGACCAGCTTCATTCCGTTCGCCGGCAGAAGACATGGGCCTCAGGAGGTCGCGGCGTTTTTCGGGGCGCTTGCGTCGACGCAGACCGCGGAACGGTTCGAGCCGCTCGAATTCATTGCCAGCGGCAACCGGGTCGTCGTGCGCGGCACACAACGCTGGTATGTCCATTCGACCGGGCGCACGTACGAGGACGAGTGGGTGCATCTGATCACGATCGAAAACGGCAAGATTACGGCGTTTACCGAGTATCACGATACCGAGGCGGAAGCGGCGGCACATCGACAGTGACGGCGTCGCGCGTGGCCAGGTTGTACGGGCGCAGCAGCACGGATTCGGTGCGGATCTGGCGCGCGCCGAAGCGCGAACCCGAGCGGTTCGACGAGCCGAGGTCAAGCGGCACGCCGACGAAGCACGCGTCGTGGCCGTCGGGCGTCGCGGCCTGCGGCAGCCGCATCATCGTGGCGATGCCGCCAAAGCGCGGCACCTCGTTGCCGCCCATCGACTGGTTCAGTTCGCGGGCTTAGGGCCGTCTCCTCTTTCTGGTGTGAAGCGATCGGCCGCTGGTCGAGGAGAACGCCCGCGCGAAGATCTTGAAGTCGCAACGCTTACATCGACAGGTCCCGATGCGAGTGGCGCCGGCGCATCGACGCGGCGCAACCGTAGGCGGCCGCACGGCCGGGCCAGGTCAGCGGGCGATCGCGGGTGGCGCGGCGCCGCCGTGCGATCCGGCGGAAGGGAGCGCGGTGGTGGCCGAACCCCACGCGGCGAGTTCGCGTTTCGTGCGCACGCCGAGCTTCGCGAATGCGCGCTTCACGTACGACTCGGCCGACGCGACGCGCACGCCGAGGATCCCGGCGGTTTCCGGCACCGTCTTGCCGGAGATCAGGTGCTTGCAGGTTTCGTATTCGCGCTTCGACAGCTTCACGCCGTCGGCCGCGATCCGCGCATCGAACTGCGCGAGCGGATGGACTTCGGGCGTCGGGTGCGCGACGCGCCGCACGGCGGTGGTCGACGCATGCAGTTCGAGCAGCGGGAACAGCACGTCGCTGATGCTGCGAAAGCGATTCATCTCTGCAAGCGTGAACGGCGGCCGGTCGCGGCCGCGCTCCAGCGCGATCGAATGCTGCGAATAGCGCGTGCCGCGCGCGAGCACGCATTCGTGGCCGATATGCACGTCGTCGAACAGTCGCTGGCGGAATTCGCCGGGCGGGATCGCCGCGATGTCGCGCACGACGAGCATCGTGCCCGTCTTGCCGCGCAGCCCCGCGAACAGCGGGTCGCTGTCGAGAAAGCGCTCGTAGTAGAGCGTCATCACGTCCGAGATGTCCGACGTCGCGGTGCCGATGCCGCTGCTGCCGATCCATTCGCATCGGAAGCCGGTGGGCATCGTGCCGTCGACGCGCGAGCGTTCGACGTGCGCGACGTCGAGCGGCACCACGTCGTTCAGCAGTTGCGTGAGGCGCGGCACGAAGTGCGGCGTGCCGACCGTCTCGATCAGCTCGCCCAGCGCCTTGAACGACACGTTGAAGCGGTCGTTGTCGCGGTGGAGGGGGTTCACGTTCAGCGGCATGCGGTTCCCCGGTGAGAAGCGGCGGGATTGTAGCGATTGCGGTGAAAAACGTCATTAAGGGGAAACACCGGCAGGTGTCCTTGCGACGTCGCGCCCCGCGAAACATCGTTTGGCCCCCGAAGGGGGACATGCCGAGGCAGTGTAAGTGAGTAACTTTGTCTCTGCTTTGTTCAATCGAGAGACGAAAGATTCAGATGACCGAACTGATCAAGGATATCCTGCCGCTCGGCGCAGGCATCGGCGAATTCACGAAGTTCGACTTCGGCGCGGACGAAATCCGCACGACCTCGCGCGCGACGGGTTCTCGAGGTTCTGACGCGCAGCGCGGCACGCGCGTGCCGCCCGCGTAACGGTCAGGCGTCGATGCGCTCGACCTTGCCGACCAGCAGCCCGTATGACAGGCTGCCCGCGAGCGTCATCGCGGCGATGTAGGTGATTGTGCGCGAGAAGCCCGCGCCGGCGTACAGGCGATCGACTAACCGTGCGCGCTTTCGTCGCGATAGCCGCTCTTGCCGACGAAGATCTCCTTCAGTGCGGCGCGCAGCGCGACCGGATCGTACTGGCCGGCTGCGAGATGGATCACGTAACGCGTCTCGCCGTCGAGACGCGCGGCGATGCCCGGTTCGATCTCGACGTCGATCGTGTCGTCCGTCAGGCGCACCGACAGATCCTTGACGCGCAGGTTGATCTGGTCGCGCACCATCACTTCGATCAGCGTGTCGTCCGGAAAGCGCGACAGCGCGAAGCAATAATCCTGCTCCGCGTCGTGACAGTAGATGTTGGCGAAGCTTTCGTCGTCGTCGAGGTCGGACGTTGCCGCGCCGACGGTAGCGTGAAGGTCCATGAACGTAGGTTCCTGCGTAATAGGTTGTCGGGGTTATCGGCTTGTCGTTTCAATTGCCGCCGCCGCTTCGGGCGTCGCGCCGTTATCGCACGACGCATCGGCATCGCGCGCCTTCAGCCACAGCCCGAATTCGCGCATCACTTCGACCACCGGCCGCAGCCGGTCGCCGTCCGCGGTCAGATCGTACTCGACGCGCACCGGCACTTCAGGATAGATGGTCCGCCGCACGAGGCCCGCGTCTTCCAGCGCGCGCAGGTCGAGCGTCAGCATGCGCTGCGAGATGCCCGGCATGTCGCGGCGCAGGTCGCTGAAGCGCCGCGGCCCGTCGAGCAGATACGACACCAGCAACAGCCGCCAGCGGCCGCCGAGCATGCGCATCGCTTCTTCAACGGAACATCCTGTCGCACTCGTTTTCATCCTGCTGAACCCCGGTCGGTAAACTTTTTGTGACTACGGCACAAACGACTGCCGTCTTCCCGGCCATGCGCCGATGCGAGATATTAGCGCCCGCGTCGCGACGAATCGATACACGGACAACCAACGAAGGAAACGCATGAAGCTTTATCACGCTCCCGGCAGCTGTTCGCAGGCGATCCGCATCGTGCTGCACGAAGGCGACATCGACGCGGAGATCGTCAACGTCGACGCGCGCAAGCATGTCGTCGAAGGCGGCCGCAACTACTACGACATGACCGAACTCGGCTACGTGCCGCTGCTCGAACTCGACGACGGCACGATGCTGCGCGAAGGGCCGGTGATCGCGCAGTATCTCGCGGATCTGCGCCCGGAAGCCGCGCTCGCGCCCGCGTACGGCACGCTCGCGCGCTACCGGCTGATGGAATGGCTCAACTTCCTCGGCACCGAGATCCACAAGGGTTTCATCCCGCTGCTGTATGCGGTGCAGGCGGGGAGGTACGTGGAGCCGGCGCGGCAGAAGCTCGACAGCCGCTTTGCATGGATCGACCGTCAGCTCGACGGCAAGGCGTTCGTTACGGGCGACACGTTCACGGTTGCGGATGCGTACCTGTTCGCGCTGACCGGCTGGGGCAAGGCCGACTGGATGCGCTCGGTGTACAACGCGGATATCGACTTGAGCCGGTATGCGCATCTGCGGGCATGGTATGAGCGCGTGCTGGAACGGCCGGCGGTGCAGGCCGTGCTGGCGGCGGACGGCCTGTCGCGGTAGCGCGCGGCGACGGTCGCGGATATGGCGCGTCATCCTGCCGCACCGCGACCGTTTTGCGCTATCGAGGCGCCGCCACGCAGCAAAATGCCGCGCTATAATCGCCGCCATGAAACTGTTTCGGACCTTCATCCTGCTGCTGCTTTGCGCGGTGCTGCCCATCAGCGGGCTGGCAGCCAGCGGCCTGACCGGTGAATGTCCGATGCAGCACACGATGTCGATGGAAGCGGATACCGGCATGAAGATGTCCGCCGACATGAGCGATTGCGACTCGATGAAGTCGCCCGCCGCCGACAGCGCGAAAGCGAAGGCCAAAGCCAAGGCCATGGCCTGCAAGGTGACGGCCCAATGCCAGTTCGGCAGTCTCTATCACCCGGCCGCCCGCGCCGACGTCAGCCGCCCCGCTGCATTCGCCAGCACGATCGTCTTCCACTACACGCAGTCCGTCCCGGTCCGCGACCCGAGCGGGTTGTGGCGCCCTCCACGCATTAGCTGATCCCGATTCGACCGGTTCACCGCCCAGACGGTGAGGTTCGTCCTGTGCTCAGGACGTGGAATCCCTTTGGGTTCCGATGTTGGGGTTAAACCATGTCATTCGATTTCGGCACGCCGCGCACGCGGCGTGCGTGTCGGCGCGCGCCCGTGCTGTGGGCCGCGCTGCTGGTGGCGAGCGCCGTTCACGCGCAGCAGTCGCCATTCACGCTGGACGCAGCGCTGCAGTCCGCCACCGATCATTCCGCTTCGATGCAGGCCGCGCAGGCTTCGGTGCACGCGAGTTCGGAAGCAGCCGTCAAGGCCGGCCAGTTGCCGGACCCGATGCTCAAGGCCGGCATCGACAACCTGCCGGTCAACGGCGGGCAGCGCTTCACCGTCGGCCAGGACTTCATGACGATGCGCCGCATCGGCATCGAGCAGGAATGGGTGTCCGGCGACAAGCGGCGGCTGCGCACCGCGCTGGCCGACGAGCAGGTCGGCCGCGAACGCGCGGGGTATCTCGTGCAGCTCGCCGCCGTGCGCAGGCAGACCGCGACGGCTTGGCTCGACGCCGTCTACGCAAAGCAGGCGCTCGCGCTTCAGCAGGCGCTGCTCGCGCACATGAACCATGAACTCGACGCGACGCAGGCGTCATATCGCGGCGCAAAGGCGGGCGCGGGCGATGTCGTGCAGGCCCGCGCGATGCTCGCGCAAACGCAGGATCAGGTGCTCAAGGCGCAGCAGGCGTATCGCTCCGCACTCATCGCGCTTGCCCGCTGGACGGCCACGCCGGTCGCGGACGTGACGGGGACGCCGCCCGCGCCCGAATCCTTCGTGTCGTCGCTGCCGCCGGACGAGCTTCGTCTGTCGCAACCGGCGCTCGTCGCCGCCGCGGACGACATCGCGGTCGCCGAAGCCGACACCGCGGTCGCGAACAGCGAGCGCAGCCCGAACTGGACGTGGGAGATCGCGTACCAGCAGCGCGGCGGCGCGTATTCGAACATGGTGTCGGTCGGTGTCTCGATCCCGCTGCCGCTCAACCGCAAGAACCGCCAGAACCGCGACGTTGCCGAGAAGGCCGCGCTCGCGACGAAGGCGCGACTGATGTACGAGGACACGCTGCGTCAGGTGCAGGCCGATATCCGCACGCAGTCCGAAACGCTGGCGAACGGCCGCGAACGCATCGCGAACCTGAGCGCGGCGCTGTTGCCCGCCGCCGATCAGCGCGTGCAGCTCGCCAACGCCGCGTACCGGGCCGGCACAGGTTCGCTTGCGGACACGTTCGCCGCGCGGCGTGCGCAACTGGAAGCGCAGTTGCAGGTGCTCGATCTCAGGCGCGACGTGTCGCAGACCTGGGCGCAGCTCGAATATCAGGTCGTGCCGGCGATGCTGGCCGCCGCGCAGTGAAGGAGAACCTCATGACGAAGCAATCACTGGCGCGTGCGGCGCTATTGACGTTCGCTGCCGCGGCGCTGCTCGGCGCCGGCTATTTCGCGGGCGTCCGCCATGCGGCGAGCGGCGCGGGGATGGCCGCAACGGCCGCGGCACCCGCTGCCGCACCTGCGGCCGAGACCGATCCGAAGACGGGACGCAAGGTGCTGTACTGGCACGATCCGATGGTGCCGAACCAGCACTTCGACAAGCCGGGAAAATCGCCATTCATGGACATGCAGTTGCTGCCCGTCTATGCGGACGAAGGCGGTGGTTCTTCAGGTATCCGGATCGATCCGGGCCTGCAGCAGAACCTCGGCATTCGCTACGCGACCGTCCGACGCCAGCAGACGGCGGCCGGATTCGACGCGGTGGGCACCACGCAGTTCGACGAATCGCGCGCGGACGTCGTCCAGTCGCGTGTCACCGGTTACATCGACCGTCTCTATGCACGCGCGCCGATGCAGCGCATCGCGAAGGGCGCACCGGTCGCGTCGTTGTTCGTGCCGGACTGGCTCGCGCCGCAGGAGGAATATCTCGCGCTCAAGCGCGGCGGGATGGACGGCAGCCTGCTCGATGCGTCGCGTGCGCGGATGCGGGCGCTGTCGATTCCCGACGGCATGATCGCGAATCTCGATCGCACCGGCCGCGCGCAGACGCACGTCGTGCTGAGCGCGCCGGAAGACGGCGTTGTCAGCGAGCTGAACGTGCGGGACGGCGCGATGGTCGCGCCCGGGCAGACGCTCGCGAAGATCGCCGGGCTATCGACGCTGTGGCTCATCGTCGAGGTGCCGGAGGCGCTCGCGCTGAACGTGCAGCCGGGGATGTCGGTCGACGCGACGTTCGCGGGCGATCCGGCGCGGCACTTCACCGGGCGCATCCGCGAAGTGCTGCCCGGCATCAGCACGGGCAGCCGCACGCTGCAGGCGCGCGTGGAGATCGACAACGCAGCGCTGAAGCTCACGCCCGGCATGCTGATGCGCGTGCGTGTCGAAGCGAAACAGACGGTGTCGCGCCTGCTCGTGCCGTCCGAAGCGGTGATCGCGACCGGCAAGCGCACGATCGTCATCGTGAAGAACGGCGACGGCAGGCTTCAGCCGGTGTCGGTGACGGTGGGCAACGACGTCGGCGGCGACACGGAAGTGCTCGACGGGTTGAACGAAGGCGATACGGTCGTCGCATCGGGGCAGTTCCTGATCGATTCGGAAGCCAGCCTGAAAAGCGTGCTGCCGAAGCTGGAGCGGGCCGCGGGAGCAAGCGCGGCGGCATCGTCCGCAGCAGCAGCGGCGCCGATCTACGAAACCACCGGCAAGGTCGAGAAGGTCACGGCCGACGACATCACGTTCTCGCATCAGCCGGTTCCGGCGCTCGGCTGGGGCGCGATGACGATGGCGTTCGGCAAGCCGTCGGCACAGGCGTTCCCGGACGTGAAGCCAGGGCAGACCGTGCGCTTCGCGTTCACACAGACCGACGACGGCTACCGGCTGACGAAGGTCGAGCCGCAGGGAGGCGAACGATGATCGCGCGCATCATTCGCTGGTCCATCCACAATCGCTTCCTGGTGCTGCTCGCGACGGTGCTGATCGCCGCATGGGGCGTTCATTCGCTGCGGCAGACGCCGCTCGATGCGCTGCCCGACCTGTCGGACACGCAGGTGATCGTGAAGGCGTCGTATCCGGGCAAGGCGCCGCAGGTTGTCGAGGATCAGGTGACCTATCCGCTGACGACGACGCTGCTCGGCGTGCCCGGCGCGAAAACCGTCCGCGCGTACTCGTCGTTCGGCGACGCGTTCGTCTACGTGCTGTTCGACGATCGCACCGACCCGTACTGGGCGCGTTCGCGCGTGCTCGAATACCTGAGCCAGGTACAGAGCCGGCTGCCCGCGGGCGCGACCGTGTCGCTCGGGCCGGATGCGACCGGCGTCGGCTGGGTGTACGAGTACGCGCTGGTCGACCGCATCGGCCATCACGATCTCGGGCAACTGCGCGCGCTCAACGACTGGTTCCTGAAGTTCGAGCTGAAGGCGGTGCCGGACGTATCGGAAGTCGCGAGCATCGGCGGCATGGTGCGCCAGTACCAGGTCGTGCTCGATCCCGACAAGCTGCGCGCGTACGGGATCACGCAGGCGGCGGTTGCGGACGCGCTGCGCCAGGCCAATCAGGAGTCCGGCGGTTCGGTCGTCGAGCTGGCTGAGTCGGAGTACATGGTGCGTTCGTCCGGCTACCTGCGCACGCTCGACGATTTCCGGCACGTCGTGCTGCGCACCGACGACGCTGGTACGCCGGTGCTGCTCGGCGACGTCGCGCGGATCCAGGTCGGCCCGGCGATGCGGCGCGGGATCGCGGAGCTGAACGGGCAGGGCGAGGTGACGGGCGGCGTCATCGTGATGCGCTCGGGCAAGAACGCGCTCACGACGATCGACGCGGTGAAGGCGAAGCTCGCCGACCTGAAGCGTTCGCTGCCGCCCGGCGTCGAGATCGTCACGACCTACGATCGCTCGCAACTGATCGAGCGCGCGGTGGACAACCTGAAGGACAAGCTGATCGAGGAATTCGTGATCGTCGGTATCGTCTGCGCGGTGTTCCTGTTTCATCTGCGCAGCGCGTTCGTCGCGATCCTGTCGCTGCCGCTCGGCGTGCTGGCCGCGTTCATCGTGATGCGCTACCAGGGCGTCAACGCGAACCTGATGTCGCTCGGCGGGATCGCGATCGCGATCGGCGCGATGATCGATGCGGCGATCGTGATGATCGAGAACGCGCACAAGCATCTGGAAGCATACGACCACGCGCATCCCGGCGAACCGATCACGGCCGCGCGCCGCTGGGAACTCGTCGCGGCGTCGGCCGCGGAAGTCGGGCCGGCGCTGTTCTTCTCGCTGCTGATCATCACGCTGTCGTTCATTCCGGTGTTTTCGCTGGAAGGGCAGGAGGGCAAGCTGTTCGCGCCGCTGGCGTTCACGAAGACCTACACGATCGCCGCCGCCGCCGGGCTCTCGGTCACGCTGGTGCCCGTGCTGATGGGCTATCTCGTGCGCGGCCGCATTCCGCACGAGAACGCGAATCCGATCAACCGCGTGCTGATCCGCGTGTACCGGCCGCTGCTCGAGGCGACGCTGCGGCGCCCGTGGTTCGCGATCGGCGTCGCCGTCGTCGCGCTGGTGCTGACGGCCGTGCCGTTGTCGCGGCTCGGCGGCGAATTCATGCCGCCGCTCGACGAAGGTGACCTGCTGTACATGCCGACTGCGCTGCCGGGCATCTCGGCCGACAAGGCGAGCGAGCTGCTGCAGCAGACCGACCGGCTGATCAAGACCGTGCCCGAGGTCGACACCGTGTTCGGCAAGTCGGGCCGCGCCGATACCGCGACCGATCCTGCGCCGCTCGAGATGTTCGAAACGACGATCCGCTTCAAGCCGCGCAGCGCATGGCGGCCCGGCATGACGCCGGAGAAGCTCGTCGACGAACTCGATCGCACGGTGAAGGTGCCGGGCCTGTCGAACGTGTGGGTGCCGCCGATCCGCAACCGGCTCGACATGCTGTCCACCGGCATCAAGACGCCAGTCGGCGTGAAGATCTCCGGGCCGGACCTGAAGGGGATCGACGCGATCGCGACGCAGGTCGAGGCGGCGGTGAAGCGCGTGCCGGGCGTCACGTCCGCGCTCGCGGAGCGGCTGAACGGCGGCCGCTACATCGACGTCGATATCGACCGGCTCGCCGCCGCGCGCTACGGGCTGTCGGTCGCCGATATCCAGTCGGTGGTGTCGTCATCGGTCGGCGGTGACGATGTCGGCGAAGTGATCGCGGGGCGCGAGCGCTTTCCGATCAGCATCCGCTATCCGCGCGAGATCCGCGATTCGCTCGAGAACCTGCGGCAACTGCCGGTCGTCACGGCGCGCGGCGCGCAGATCCGCCTCGGCGACGTCGCGCGCATCGCGATCGCCGATGGCCCGCCGATGATCCGCAGCGAGAACGCGCGGCTGTCCGGCTACGTGTATGTCGACCTTCGCGGCACGGATCTGCGCACGGCGGTTCGTGCGATGCAACAGGCCGTCGCGCAGCAGGTCGCGTTGCCGCCCGGCTATTCGATTGCATGGTCGGGGCAGTTCGAGTATCTCGAACGCGCGGCGGCGACGCTGCGCACCGTCGTGCCGGTGACGCTCGTCGTGATTTTCGTGTTGCTGTTTCTCACGTTCGGCTCGGCGGCCGACGCGCTGCTGTTGATGTCGACGGTGCCGTTCGCCCTGGTCGGTGGCTTCTGGCTCGTGTGGGGGCTCGGCCATGCGGTGTCCGTCGCGACGTCGGTGGGTTTCATCGCGCTCGCGGGCGTGGCCGCCGAATTCGGCGTCGTGATGCTGCTGTACCTGAAAGGCGCGCTGACGCGCCGGCTCGACGCCGGCGAACCGCTGACCGACGCGCTGCTGCTCGATGCGATTCGCGAAGGCGCGGTGCTGCGCGTGCGACCCAAGGCGATGACGGTCGCCGTCGTGCTCGCCGGCCTCGTGCCGATCATGGTCGGGCACGGCGCCGGTTCCGAAGTCATGCAGCGCATCGCCGCGCCGATGGTCGGCGGCATGGTCACCGCGCCGCTGCTGTCGATGTTCGTCATTCCCGCCGCGTGGCTTCTGCTTCAGCGCCGTCGTGTGCGGCGCGCGAGCGATGCGCGGCATTCCGATGCAGTTCCTCACGGCATGAACGTGCCATCCACCCAAACCGGAGAATCCCGATGAAGAAATTGATTGCTACCGCCGCTGCCGTTCTCGCGATCGGCGTTTCCGCACCCCCCGCTTTTGCCGCCGGCGACATGTCGGGCATGGACATGTCCGGCATGAAGATGTCGTCGGACGGTTCGGCCGAGTCGCATGCCGCGCTGACCGATGCGGAAGTGAAGAAGGTCGATGCCGCGAGCGGCAAGGTCACGCTGAAGCACGGCGCGCTCGACAACGTCGGGATGCCGCCGATGACGATGGCGTTCAAGGCGAAGGACCCGGCCATGCTCGAGCAGGTGCATGTGGGCGACAAGGTCAAGGTCCGGATCGAGAACGTCAACGGCACGATGACGATCGTCAAGCTGGTGAAGGCATCCTGATCGTCCGGATGCGGGCGTTGCTTTAGCCCGCGTCAATGCAGTGAAGCGCATCGCGCGGACGCGGCGGACGTTGCCGCGTCCGCGCGCGTGTGCGTGTCGGGCAATGCGCCCGATCCTGGCTTCAGCGCGCCAGCGTCAGGAACAGATACACCACATAACCCGCGCCGTTCGCCAGCAACGCCCAGATCGCGAGCCCGCGCTTGCGCGCATTGATGCGCAGCCAGGCCGCCGCCGCGAGCGTGACGATCACGCCGGTCAGCACTTCGGGGCGCGGCTCCCACGGCGTCAGCATGATGCCGATCGCCGGCAGCAGCGTGCCCTGGAACACCATCGCGCCGGTGATGTTGCCGAACGCGAGCGTGTCCTTCTTGCGGCGGATCCACAGCACGCTGTTGACCTTCTCCGGCAATTCCGTGGCGATCGGCACGATGATCAGCGACAGCAGCAGCGCCGATATGCCGAGCACGTGCGACACGCCCTCCACGCCGTGAATGAAGCCCTTCGCGCCGCCGACCAGCAGCGCGACGCCGAGCAGCAACTGCAGCGCGATGGTCGCCAGGTTGGTCGGCAGGCCCGTGCGCGCCAGGAACATCGTGTGCGGCGCCTCGGTGCCGTGCCCGGCATCGACGAGCTGGCTCGACGCGCGGAACGTCATCACGACGTACATCGCGTAGATGCCGACCAGCATCGCGGAAAGCAGCGCGCGCACGGCCCAGTTGTGATGCGGGACGAACATCGCCGCGGTCGCCAGCGAGAACGCGGCGAGGAAGTAGTTCATGTCGCGCACGAAACCGGTGCGCTCGGGCGCGATCGTGCCGCGCAGCCCGCGCGAGCGGATCACGGCGAGCGTCATCAGGAAGGTGGTCAGCGTCGCGAGCATCAGCGGCGCGCCGAGAATCGCGCCGACGCCGATTTCCTCGTTCACGGCCTGGTTCGCCGTACCGCCGGCCAGCGCGAGCAGCGGCACCATCGTTTCGGGCAGCGCGGTGCCGACGGCCGCGAACAGCGAACCGGTCACGCCTTCGGAAATCTTCAGACGTTCGCCGAGATGTTCGAGCGCATTGGTGAAGACTTCGGCGGCCACGAGGATCACGAGCAGCATGAACGCCAGTTCGACGAACATGAAAGTCATGCGGCACCTCCGCAGGCTGGTGCGTAGCGGGCGATGGGGCGCGGGGGAACGGCTGGGAGGAACATGGGGACTCCGTGGTCGGACGCTGACGAACCATGGCACATCCGCCGACGTCCGACCAGGAACGACGCGATGTGCCCATGGTCTCGCCAGACCGAATCGGCCGAACGCGCCACGGCCGAAAGCCGAGTGTGTTGACGCGTTCGCTTTCCGCGGGGCGGAAAGCAGGCTACTCCCCAAAGACGAAGGGCAGTCTAGCGGAGCGGATTTCTTTCGACAAGCCTTCGTCTCGAAAAATGTTTCTTCGCGGATTTCCGTGGATGTCGCCGTCCGACCATGAGCCGCCCTTCATGCCAACTATCGTGCATGACCGTTACCCGATCGTGAACGGCCGTCGGCACGCCTATTGGTCCTTGGCGCATTGATTTGTCACGCAGAATGTGCAGGAATCCACCAGGCGCTGATCGTCTCCTGTCCGCTCCCTCGAGCGAGCTCCAGTTCCGGCGCCCGGCATTTTTCTTCCGCGGCGCCCGCGCCGGCTCATATCACATATCGGCAACGGGAATTTTGCAATTTCCAGAAGGGACTGCTCCAGAATCGACTGCTAATCGCGATCGATCTCGGGCCGTTATCTGCAAGTATTCCGTCGAAGCTGCACTCTGCAGAGTGCGGCTTCGCACCTTCTCCTACCCATTGGTCAATCTGCAAGGTCGGTAAGCACATGAAGCTGTCATTTGCGCAGAAACTCTGGTTGCCACTCATCCTGAGCCTGCTGTGTCTCGCCGGCATATCGGTCTACAACGCTTACCAGACTCGAGAAATGCGGCTGGAGGAGCGCAAGGCGGACCTGAAACATGCAGCGGAGATCGCCGTGAGCGTGGTCAAGACCTTTGGCGATCAGGCTGCCGCCGGCGCCATGCCGGTAGCGGAAGCCCAGAAGCGGGCCTTGGACAGCGTCCGGAACATGCGGTACGGCGAAGACGGTTATTTCGTGATCCTCAATTCGCAGCCGACGGCGCTGATGAACCCTGCAAGACCGGAACTGGAAGGCAAGGACGTCGGCGATTTCAAGGATCCGAACGGCGTCTACTTCTTCAGGGACACGGTCGCCGTCATCAAGCATGCCGGCCGGGGTTTTACTGCATATTCCTTTCCGAAACCGGGGAGAACCGAAGCCTCTCCGAAAATCGTCTACAACCTGACCTATCAGCCGTGGGACTGGATTCTCATGACGGGGCTTTATGTCGACGACCTCGATGCCGCATTCCGCTCGACGCTGTACCAGAGTCTCGGGATTCTGGTGGTACTGGCCGTCGCCCTGTCGGTTGTCGTGTTGCTGCTCAACCGCGGCATCATGCGCTCACTGGGCGGTGAGCCGTCCTATGCCGCCGAGATTGCAAACCGGATCGCCGGCAACGATCTGACCGCCGTGGTGAAGACCGCAGCGGACGACCGCTCGAGCCTGCTTTTTTCGATGAAGCGCATGCAGGAGCAGCTCACGCAGACGATCGGTACGATCAAGGTTTCGGCCGACTCGATCGCTACCGCCACGCACCAGATTGCGGCGGGCAACCAGGACCTGTCGCAGCGCACCGAAGAGCAGGCCGCCTCGCTCGAGGAAACGGCGGCCAGCATGGAGCAATTGACCTCTACCGTCACCCAGAATGCCGACAATGCCAGTCAGGCCAGCCAACTCGCCGCGCAGGCTGCCCAGGTGGCGGAGCAGGGCGGCACCGTAGTGTCACGCGTGGTGGAAACCATGGATGGCATCAACGCCAGCTCGGACAAGATCGCCAACATTGTCGGTATCATCGAGGGCATCGCGTTCCAGACCAATATCCTCGCGCTGAATGCGGCTGTCGAAGCGGCGCGGGCGGGTGAGCAGGGACGGGGTTTCGCGGTGGTCGCCTCGGAAGTACGTTCGCTGGCACAGCGCTCCTCGGCGGCGTCCAAGGAAATCAAGGAGCTGATCCACGATTCCGTGGAGCGCGTGCAGGCAGGTGCCGGCCATGTACGGGAAGCGGGTGCGAAGATGCGCGAGATTACGTACGAGATCAGGCGCGTGACGGACATCATGGGGGAAATCACAGCCGCATCGCAGGAACAGAGCAAGGGTATCGGCCAGGTCAACCAGGCCGTCACGCAGATGGACGAAGTCACGCAGCAGAACGCGGCGCTGGTCGAACAGGCGGCGGCCGCCGCCAGCTCGCTCGAGTTGCAGGCGAACGATCTGAAAGCGTCCGTTTCGATGTTCAGACTGAACGCCTCGCGCGACGCCGAAGTCAGCCGCCCCGTCACGCAAACGCACACGACCGCGGCTCCGACGCGCGCCCGGACCCCGGCAAGGTCAGCTCCGGATCGGCCCACACCGCAGCCCGTTCTGGCAGCGCAAACCGCCGCGGCTGGAGAATGGGACAGCTTTTAGGCGGCCATCCGCGTCACGAGTGACCGACAGGCGGAGCAAACCGCACGGGTCGGCGCCGGCACGGAAGGTTATGATGCGTCTTCGTGAGCGTTGAAGAAGCCGGAGACGACGCCAGCCATCAGCGCAACGAACTCCCCGGATGCGACGGATACCCGCTTGGCATCCGCGAGACCTCAACTCAAAGGGAATCGTTCAAGATTGAATACAAGAGCACCGTTGCCCGGGCCCGCCGACGATCAACCGACGTCGGACAGCAAAGCCGCCACACCGGAATACGTCTACCTCGGGCGGCAGCCGATTCTGGACCGCAGCGGAGTATTGAACGCATTCGAACTGCTGTTCCGCTCCGGGACAGCCAATCTCGCCCGAATCACGGATGACGCTGCTGCCACTGCGCAGGTCATCGAGAGACTCATCGGCGATATTGGCCTCAACGCCGCACTGGGGGATCGCACCGGCTATGTGAACGTCGACCGGACGGTGCTGATGTCCGACATCGTCCGGTTGTTGCCGCGTGAACGCTTCGTACTCGAAATCCTCGAAACCGTGACGTTCGACGAGGCGCTCGTCAGGCGCTGTAACGAACTGCGGCGCGCGGGCTACCGGCTCGCACTGGATGACGTTTCTCGGGTTTCCCCGCGCCTGCTCGAGTTTCTGCCTTACGTCGATATCGTCAAGATCGATTTTCTCGAATGCCCGCACGAACACCTTGCCGAGCTGATCGACGCCGTCAGGCAGCACGGCAAGGTTTCGATCGCCGAGAAAGTCGAAACACCGGAGGACCATGGTGCCGCCATGCGCGCCGGCTTCGAACTGTTTCAGGGCTACTACTTTGCGAAGCCGCAGGTGCTGACATCGCGGCGCATCAAGCCATCGCGCGACGCGCTGCTGCGGCTGCTCGTGCTTCTGGGCGGCGAACCGGAGATTGTCGAACTCGAAGCCGAACTCAAGCGGATTCCGAACCTCGTCATTCAACTCCTGATGCTGCTCAATTCGAGCGCGGTCGGGCTTAGCCAGGCAGTTTCATCACTGCGTGAGGCGATCATGCTGGTCGGCACGCGGCAAATCACGCGCTGGGCACAGTTGCTCCTGTTTGCAGACGAACGTCTGGACGCGTTGCGCACCGATCCGCTGGCGCAGCTGTGTGGCACGCGTGCGCGATTCATGGAACTTGCCGCTGGCCGGCTGTGGCCCGATGACGATCGGTCTGCCGAGACCGCGTTCATTGCGGGCGTGTTCTCGCTGGTTCATGTGCTGTTCGGCAGCACGATCGAGGACGTCGTGACTACGCTGCCGATTCAAGCCGATATCCGGCGGGCACTGCTCGAACGGCATGGCGAGCTGGGTCTGCTATTGAACGCCAGCGAGGCGGCCGAATCGGGGGAGTTCAACGCAATCCGCGCAGCGTGCAATGGATTGCCGAGCTTCACCCCCAACGACCTGACCATGCTCTGGCTTGCCGCCGCTGCCTGGTACGACGATCAGGTGCGTGGGCTACCCGCACACCGCCCGCAGCGAGCCTCGCAATAAGGGGGGGCGATGGCCGCGCCGTCGGCCTCACCCTGCCCGCAGCCGCTCGACTTGCCGCCGCGCAACCCGGATGTCGTCGTGGCACTCAACTCTTGTCCGAATCTGCCGTTAACTCAGGGCGGCTGCCCCTGAGAGGGCGGTGCTCCGGCATGTGGATTCGCCGGACAAGGGGGCGTCGACCGTGGCCTCGGGGCCAAAGTGCCGCGCGCGTCGCCACGACGCCTCAAGCGATGGGTCAATTCCCCGTTTGCGAGTTCGATGAGTACGCAACCATTCGAGGCAAGTGAGATCGTATCTTGCCTGCCGCCGCAGGCGAGCCCGAAGGTTGCCGGATCGACGTGCGCCGGCGAGGATTTTTCGTCTTGGTTAGAGAATGTATCCGAACAGCTACGATGTTCCGATTGCGCGCCTCGTCGCGCGTCAGATTCTGTCCTGCGCGCCCGCCACGCCGGTGCGGGAGGTCGCGCGACGCATGTTCGCCGAACGTTGCAGCTCGATCGTCGTGATGCATGATGAACAGGTCGTCGGGATCTGGACCGAGCATGATGCACTGTCGGCCGGCGACAGTTCGCGCGAACTCGATCGACCGGTCAGCGAGGTGATGAGCCATCCGGTGCTGACGCTCGAGGCCGATACGCCGCTGGGCGAAGCCGCGATGAAGTTCAAGCAGTCGGGCGTGCGGCACTTCGTGGTGGTCCGGGATGGCGCCGCGATCGGCGTGCTGACGCAGACCGACGTCGTCGTGAACCAGGGGCCGGAATTTTTCCTGCACCTGAAGCCGATCGAATCGATCTGCGTCCATCCGCCCGTTGTGGTGCCCGAGCAGGCCGCACTGCACGAAGTCATCGCGCGGATGCGCGCGCAACGGCTCGATGCGATCCTCGTCGGCTACGACGACGGCGAGCACGGCATCCTGACCGAACGGGACATCGTCCGGCTCCTGGCAGACGGCGGGGCCCACGGCGCGGTCGGGGCCTACGCGAGCAAGCCGCTGCAGATGCTGACCGCCAAGCAGAGCCTGTATGCGGCGCAGCGCTTCATGACCGAGCACAATATGCGGCATGTCGGCGTCCAGGACGACGATGGCAGGCTGACCGGGCTGCTCTGTTTCGCGGACGTGCTCCAGAGCATCGAGCACGAATACGCGAACGAGCTGCGCAGCGCCTTGCGCGAGCGCGACGAAGCGCTTGGCCTCGCGCGCTTCAACCTGCGCATGGCGGATCGGGTGTTCGAATCGGCACTCGAAGGCATCATGGTGACCGACCGGCACGCGAAGATCGAGCGCGTCAACCAGGCCTTCACGCGCCTGACCGGGTACACCGAGGACGAAGTGATCGGGCGCAACCCGGGCCTGCTGAGTTCCGGGCGCCAGACGCCCGATTTCTACAAGCAGCTGTGGCATTCGCTGACGACCGATGGCCACTGGCAAGGCGAAATCTGGAATCGCCGCAAGACCGGCGAGCTGTTTCTCGAATACCTGACGATCACCAGCATTCGCGACAGCGAAGGCGAGATCTCTCACTACGCGGCGATCTTTTCCGACATCACGCAGCGGCGCCAGGCGGAGGAGCGGCTGGGCTATCTCGCCACGCACGACGTGCTCACCAATCTCGCGAACCGGATGCTGTTCGAGGAGCGGCTCGCGCACGCGATCGTCCACGCGAAGCGGCTCGGTCGCAAGGTCGCGGTGATGTACCTCGATCTCGACCGCTTCAAGCTGGTCAACGATACGCTCGGCCACAACGCCGGCGACGAGGTGCTGAAGATGGTCGCGGAGCGCATCGTCGCGAAAGTGCGCGCGAACGACACGGTGGCGCGCATGGGCGGTGACGAATTCGCGCTCGTGCTCGAGGAGGTCGACGATGTCCGCGACGTCGGGCGAGTTGCGCGCAAGCTGCTGGACGAAGTGGGACGGGCGATCGATATCGGCGATCGCGAGATCTTCGTGACGCCGAGCATCGGCATCAGCATCTATCCGGACGACGGCACCGAGGCGGAGGACTTGATCCTGCTCGCGGACCAGGCGATGTACGGCGCGAAGAGCCGCGGCAGGAACGTGTTCCAGTTTTTCGAGAGCAAGATGACGTCGTCGGCGATCGAGCAGCTGGAGACGCTCGGCGAGTTGCACCGCGCGCTCGAGCAGAATGAATTCCGCCTGTTCTATCAGCCGCAATACGATCTGGCCAGCGGCCGGATCGTCGGCGTGGAGGCGCTGTTGCGCTGGTTGCATCCACGCAGGGGCCTGGTGCCGCCGGGCGATTTCATCGGGCTGGCGGAGCGGTCCGCGCTGATCGTCCCGATCGGCAGGTGGGTGCTGCACGAAGCCTGCCGGCAGGCGCGCCGCTGGCTCGACGAGGGCTTCGAGTTCGGGCGTGTGTCGGTGAACGTGTCGGCACGGCAGTGCTTTACCGATCACTTCCTCAGCGACCTGACGACCATTCTCAGCGAAACCGCATTGCCGGCCGAATACCTGCAGCTCGAGTTGCTCGAAAGCATGGCGATGAACACCCGCGAGGAAATGGGCATCCTGCTGCGCGAACTCGCGACGCGGGGGATCAGCCTGGCGATCGACGATTTCGGTACGGGCTATTCGTCGCTGGTGTATCTGAAGGATCTGCCCGTCGATACGCTGAAGATCGATCAGTCGTTCCTCGCGGACTGCGGTTCGGGCAGCACGGACGACGCGATCGTGCGCGCGATCGTTGCGATGGGGCGCGCACTGGGGCTCGATGTCGTGATGGAGGGCGTCGAGACGGCAAAGCAGCTGGCCTTCCTGCAGGAGATCGGTTGCCACCAGGGGCAGGGCTTCCTGTTCGCGCGGCCGCAGCCCGCCGACCAGCTGGTCGGCATCTCGTCGCGTCGCGGCGCTGAATTGCTGGCGGAGTGAGCCGGTCGCGGGCGCGCCGCGGCGCGTTCACGCGCCGGCGGGTTGACTGACGCATGCGGCGCGGACCGGCTGCCGCGCGGCACGTAACCGGTCGAAGTCGTTACCGTTCCAATGACACTTCAGCTGGTGGATGAGGGGCAAATGACGATTTGCCGTCATTTTCGCCTGCATGACACGATTTGAGGGATATCCGTAAAATACGCCTTCTCAGGGTATTCGGCTAACGACTCCGTCATGCATCGAATCGGGTTTTTTGTTTGCAGTGGCCACGACGCGCTCGATCTTGGCGGGCCGCTGTCGGCTTTCAATCAGGTGGCCGGAGCCGCTGGCCATACTCCGTACGATCTTCATGTCATCTCGCAGTCTGGAGGCCCGGTACGTGGCAATACCGGCCTTTCGATCGAGACAACGCCGGTCGGAAGGCGCATGTTTGACACCGTCGTTTTCGTGGGCGGTGATATCGGCCCGATGCAGACACCGGGGAACATCGCCGCTGCCAGGAAATTGTGCGCCAGGGCGTCGCGGGTGGCGAGCGTGTGTACCGGAGCGTTTCTGCTTGCGGAAACCGGCTTGCTGGACGGCTTGAGAGCAACCACGCACTGGCGATACGCTGCGCTGTTGCAATCCCGCTTCCCTCGCGCCCGGGTCGAGGGCGATAGCATCTATATCGTAGACGGCCGCATCTGGACGTCGGCGGGCATTGCCTCCGGAATTGACCTGGCGCTCGGCTTGATTGAAAGAGATATGGGTGCGGAAGTCGCGCGCGCTGTTTCCAGGCTTCTGGTTGTTCCGTACCGTCGACCGGGCGGGCAGTCCCAATTCTCCGCCATGTCGCAAATGGAGCCTGAATCGGATCGTATCCGCATCGCGCTGAACTTCGCGAGAGAACATCTGGCCGAAGCGCTACCGGTGGAACGACTCGCCGATGCGGCAAGATTGAGCCCGAGGCAGTTCGGACGAGCGTTTCGTCGGGAAACCGGGGAAACGCCTGCCAAGGCGGTGGAGCGTTTGCGCGTCGAAGCTGCGAGGCTGCGCCTGCAGGACGGTAGTGAACCCATCGAACAAATTGCTCTGGCCGTGGGATTCACTGATCCGGAACGCATGCGGAGGGCCTTTATCAAACTGTATGGCCACCCTCCGCAAGCGATCCGGCGCGAGAGCAGATTGAACAGTGCGCGCTGATCGAGCGCCGGGCTATTGGCGCTCGCGGTACGTGACTACCTGGATCGCGGGGCGCTCAATGGCCATCGGATTTCCGGGCAGCGTAATCATTCCAGATGTCGCGATGCAATTTCCACGCGCCGCCCTCCTTCAGAAAGAGGAGGATCTGCTTGCCGCGGTATTTCAGGTTTCCAACAGGGTCACGGATTTCCGCATCCGAAACCTCCGTCACGGCCCGGTCGTTACCGTAGAACTCGTAATTGCTGAACGATACGGTGTCGGGTTTTGCCCCGGCATACCCGTTCGCGAAGTGCGCGGCAATCGCGCTGCCCCCCGTCACCCTGTCGCCGCCGGGCGGCAGGAGTGCGCCGTCTTTCGTATATAGACGGCCTATCGCGTCGTAGTCCCCTCGCGCAAAGGCATCCGCCCATCGCGCGTTCTCGGCTTTGATGGCCGCTTCGGTTTGAGGTTGCGGGCCGCCGGCAATGGCTGGCGCCGCAAACGCGAAAAAGGAAAAGCAGGCTGCAAGGGCTGCAGTAAAACGACGAATCTGTTGCATTTGAGGATTTCCGATCAGGGTTTGAATCGAAGGGGCTGCGCCAGCTTGGGCAGGTGAGGCAAGCGATGTCGGCCGCGGCTTCATCGAAACGCGTGCAAGTCCCACCGACATTGGCTGCGGGCATCTCAGCGAACGCCCGGGATTCGTGCGAGCCCCCTGGATGCACCAGGCAGTTCCTTGTCGACCATCGCGATGAGTTCCGGCCGTGCGTCTCTGGGATGACCGGAATGGAACGGCGGAGCGGGATCGTATTCGATCACGAGTTGCGTGAATTCGGCGGCCTGCCGACCGCGCAGCTTCTCTGCGACGCGAAGGGCGAAATCGATGCCCGCCGTCACGCCGCCGCCGCTCATGAAGCGGCCGTTGTCGTCTTCCACGAACCGATCCGGCACGGGGATCGCGCCATATTCGGACAGCTTGTTGACGAAGGCCCAATGGCAGGCGCTTCGCTTGCCCTTGAGAACGCCCGTCGCAGCGAGCACCAGCGATCCGTTGCAAACTGACGTTACATGTTTGGCGCTTTCCGCCAAACGCCGGATCTGCGCTTGATACTCGGGCCGCATCGGCGCCGTCAAATCGGACCCGCCGGGCACCAGAATCAGGTCTGTCTTTTCGATATCGGCCAGTCGTTCAGTCTTGCCATACACGACCCCGAATTCGAGAGTCACGTTGCCCCCATCGAGGCTCGCATAGCGAACGTTCGTATTCGGTAACCGGTGGAAAATTTCGCTGGGGCCGGCGAAGTCGAGAAGCGTCCCGCCGTCGTAATTGACAATCAAGATGTTGAGCGGGACATCCGGAGCAAGTTCCCCCTTGCTGGCTGCCTGCGCAAGCGCAGGCGTGGTGTGGCCAAGCAGGGCTCCGCCACCCAGCACGGCGCCCAGCGTGGCGATGCTGCCGAACTTGAGAATATCGCGGCGCGAGCGACCTGCTCCGGTGAGTGCCTTTCCGTTGGCATTGTTATCGTTGCTATCGGTCAAGATCATTTCTCCTTGCGCTTCGGCCCCTCCGTGCGCAACGGGGGGGGCCGGATTGAAAACCACCACGACAAGCATGCGGGTGGACGTGTGATCAAGGTGTGGATGAGCCGGAAGAACGTGCGGGGCTCTTGAATCGGAACGCGCGGGCTTAAAGCTGCGAGGCACCGCCATCGACAATCAGCTCGCTGCCGACAACGTAGGAGGATTCGTCGCTGGCGAGGTAGAGCGCCGCGTAGGCAATGTCCTCCGCCTTTCCCAGATGGCCTACCGGGATGGTCTTCGCGAACTCGCTTTTGAAGTTGCGGACATCCTCGTCCGACATCCCCCACTTGCTGAGCAGGGGCGTGTCCGTGCCGCCAGGCGCGATCGCGTTGAACCGAATCTTGCGATCGAGAAACTCGTAGGACCAACTACGGGCAAGCGATCGCACGGCGGCCTTCGCCGCCGCAGTCAACGAGATGCCATGCTTGCCGGTCTGGGCGACGAACGATGTGTTGAGAATGACCGAGGAGCCCTCTCGCAAGTCCGGCAGCACCGCTTGAAGCGTGAACACCACGCCCTTGACGTTGATGTCCATGATCTCGTTGTAGAGGTGGTCGTCGATGTCGTTGACCGCGGACGGGAAAGCCCAACCAGCGTTGGCGAACACGACATCCAGTCCGCCGAACTGCTCTTTTACCTCTGCGGCAATCGCTCGCATGTCCTCGATCGAACGTACATCGCCCTTGAGAACCAACGCATTCTCGCCAAGCTCGGCCTTCACGCGCTCGAACACTGCATCGTCGCGACCGGTAACCGCAACTCGGGCGCCTTCTGCAATGAAAAGCCTGGCGGTCGCGAGACCGATGCCGCTGGTACCGCCCGTAATCAAAGCTGACTTGTTCTTGAGCCTCATCTTCCGTTCCTTTCTTTGCTCGAGATTGATCAAACCGGAGGCACAAGCCGCAATCGCGTTTGTGCTCGTGTTCCGGCTTGATTCCTGAGCAAATTATGGAATCTGAATTGGATGGCTCAAAGGTCGTATAACCCTCAAAATGCGTCATTCGATTGCCCTATGCAGGGAGCCGTCGACGAGTCATGCCGTTCATGAAAACCAGAAGCTGCTGAACCGCGTACGCCGTGTCAACGGGCAGGTCGACGCGATCGAGCGTGCGCTCGACGATGCGCGCGACAACCCGTGCGTTGCAGTAGTATCGGTGGCGTCCCGTATCAGGATTCCCGAATCGAGAGCGACCCATGCAGACCGAAGCGTCGACCCGCATTCTTCGTCAGATTCCGCGCAGCGTCTGGGTGTTGGGCTGCGTCAGCCTGTTGATGGACGTGTCGTCGGAAATCATCCACAGCCTGTTGCCGATGTTCCTGATGGCGGGGCTCGGCGCGAGCGCGACCACGATCGGCGTCATCGAGGGGATCGCCGAGGCGACGGCGCCGGTCGTCAAGGTGTTCTCCGGCACGTTGAGCGACTATCTGCGCAATCGCAAGTGGCTGGCGGTCGCCGGATACGGGCTCGGCGCGCTCAGCAAGCCGCTGTTCGCCATCGCGCCGACGATCGGCGTCGTGGTGACGGCGCGGATCGTCGACCGGATCGGCAAGGGGATCCGCGGCGCGCCGCGCGATGCGCTCGTGGCCGACGTCACGCCGGTCCACCTGCGCGGCGCCGCGTACGGGTTGCGGCAGTCGCTCGACACGGTGGGTGCGTTTCTCGGGCCGCTGCTGGCCGTCGCCATCATGCTGATGTGGCGCGACGACTTCCGCCTCGCGTTCTGGCTGGCCGTGATCCCGGGCATGCTGGCCGTGGCGCTGCTCGCGTTCGGTATCGAAGAGCCGGCGCGCGCGTCGGACGACAAGCGCATCAACCCGATCCGCCGCGACGTCGTGAAGCAACTCGGCGCGCGCTACTGGTGGGTCGTCGCGGTTGGCGCCGTGTTCGCGCTGGCCCGCTTCAGCGAGGCTTTCCTGGTGCTGCGCGCGATGGGCGGCGGCGTACCCGTCGCGCTCGTTCCGCTCGTGATGGTGGCGATGAACATCGTGTACGCGCTGTCGGCCTACCCGTTCGGCAAGCTCGCCGACACGACGAGCCACACGAAGCTGATGGTGGCCGGGCTCGTGATGCTGATCGCAGCCGACCTCGTGCTCGCGCACGGCACGCACTGGGGAACCGTACTCGTCGGCGTGGCGTTGTGGGGGCTCCATATGGGGATGACGCAAGGATTGCTCGCCACGATGGTCGCGCATGCCGCGCCGTCCGAGTTGAGAGGCACGGCGTTCGGCGTTTTCAATCTGCTCAGCGGCGTCGCGACGCTCGTATCGAGTGTCGTCGCCGGCATCCTGTGGGACAGGGTAGGCGCCGCGGCCACGTTCTACGCGGGGGCGGTGTTCAGCGCGGCGACCATCGTGCTGCTCGTCCGCTTGCGCGGATCGTTCGGCACCGAGCAGGCCCGGTGATCGCGAGCCGGCAGCGAACGGTCCAACTAACTATCGGTGCCGCTCGGAAAGTAAAGCGCGAACGTCGTGCGTCCGTCGCGGCTCACGACCTCGACCTTGCCGCGATGCAGCTCCATGATCGACTTGACGATCGCGAGCCCGAGCCCCGCGTTCCGCGCCGCACCGTGCCGCGACGAATCGATGCGGTAGAAGCGCTCGAAGATCCGGTCGACCTGTTCGGGCGGAATCGCCGCGCCGCGATTCGTGACCTCGACGACCGCGTAACCGGCCTGCGCGGATACGGCCAGCTCGATCGTCGACGCGGCTTGTGCGTGTTCGAGCGCGTTCGATGCGAGATTGCTGACCGCGCGCCGGAACAACATTGCGTCCGCAACGACCGGTGCCTCGCCGTGCACGTCGATGCGCACGCCTGCCTCGTCGGCCAGTGCCTGGAAATACGACGCGAGCCGGCGCAGCTCGCTGCCCGCGTCGAGCTCGGCGGTTTTCAGATGCTGCCGCGCATTGTCGGTGCGCGCGAGAAACAGCATGTTCTCGATCATCCGCTGCAGCCGTTCGCATTCCTCGATGTTCGAATCGATCAGCGCTTCGTATTCTTCGGTCGTGCGTGCGCGCGACAGCGTGATCTGCGACGAGCTGATCACGTTGGCGAGCGGCGTGCGCATGTCGTGCGCGAGATCGGACGAGAACTGCGACAGCCGCACGAACGCGCGTTCGAGGCGGTCGAGCATCCGGTTGACCGATGTCGCTAGCTCGCGCAGTTCGACGGGGCCGCCGCGGGCGTCGAGGCGCGCGTTCAGGTTGTGCGCCTCGATGCGCGACGTCTGCCGGCCGAGGCTCTCGACCGGGCGCAGGCCGCGCGATGCGACCGCATGACCGAGCGCGCCGACCAGCAGCGCGCCGACGGCCGCCGCGAGCCAGATGTCGACGCGATAGCTTTCGAGCAGCGACTGGCGATCGGTCGCCGTGCGTGCGAGCGCGACCTGGATCGCCTCGCCTGACGGCAGCGTGGCGCGTGCATACACGCAGCGCGATGTGCCGATCCCGGGCGGCGAGCAGGTGAACGGGCCGCCGGGTCCGCTGGCTTTGCCGGTTCCGCCGGCCGGATGCGGCGCCGCGATCACCGTGGCGAGCGTGTTGCCGGTTTCGTCGGTGTGCTCGACGAGCGGACGGTTCTGCCCGTCGTAGATGCCGAGATAGACGCCCGGATGCGACAGCAGCACCTCGTGGAACACGGCCGGATCGGCGCGCAGCGCGGCCGTCGATCCGCTCGCGTGCGCGAGCTGCAGGAACTGGTTGAGCTTGCCGGAGATCTCGATGTCGTCGCGCCGCGTCAGTTCGGTGGACAACGAACGATAGAGGTACGCGCCGGTCAGCGCGAACACGAGCGCGGCGACGACGGCGAACGCGAGCGTCAGGCGCCGCAGCAGCGAATACGAAGCCGGGTCGGCGGTCACGAACGATCCTCGAGCACGTAACCCATGCCGCGGATCGTGTGGATCAGCTTCTTGTCGTACGCGTTGTCGATCTTCGCGCGCAGCCGCTTGATCGCCGCATCGACGACGTTCGTGTCGCTGTCGAAATTCATGTCCCAGATCTGCGACGTGATGAACGTGCGCGTCAGCACCTCGCCCTCGCGTTCCGCGAGCAGTTGCAGCAGCGCGAATTCCTGCGCGGTCAGGTCGATGCGGTTGTCGGCGCGCCGCACGCGGCGCTTGATCAGGTCGATTTCGAGATCGGCCACATGCAGGATGTCGCGCACGTTGCGCGGCGCGCGCCGCAGCAGCGAGCGGATGCGTGCCAGGAACTCGGCATACGCGAACGGCTTGAGCAGGTAGTCGTCGGCGCCCAGTTCGAGGCCGGCGACCTTGTCCTCGATCGCCTCGCGGGCCGTGAGCAGCAGCACGGGCGTCTGCTTCTGCGCGCGCAGCCGCCGAAGCACCTCGAAGCCGTCCATCTCCGGCAGCATCACGTCGAGCACGACGAGATCGAAATCCTCGTGCAGCGCGAGGAACAGCCCGTCCTTGCCGTTCTCCGCGATGTCGACCGTGTAGCTCGCCTCCATCAGCCCCTTCCGGAGGTACGACGCCATCTTGGGTTCGTCTTCGACTATCAGTATCCGCATGGTGAGGCAGGCTGTCCGTGGTTCCAGCCGGTCAGTGTAACGCCTGAGCTTACGGCGCCGCGCGTGCGCGAAAGATGACCGCCGGATGACGGAAATTTCATGAAGCGCTTACTCGCCGCTTCGCCCGCGTTTCATGAAAATCCCGTCATGTTTCGACCATGTCGTCGTCACCGCCGCGGCGATAAGCTGCAGCCGTGTTGTCCCCGGAGCGCGCCGTCGCGGCGCTGCGCCGGCCGATCCGATCGTTGCCTGCCTGATTCCGTTTCCATGTCGTACTGGCGCAAATTCATCCTCGTCGTGCTGCTGGCGCTGAGCCTGCCGATCCAGTCGTTCGCGACCGTTTCGATGCAGTGCGCGGGCGCTGCGGTGCCGCATGCGGAAGAGGCGCCGCACACGATGTCGACCGCGCAGGGCGCGCGGGGGAACCACGGGGATCACGAAAGCCACGCGGCGTCGTGTGCCGCCTGTGTGTCCTGCTGCATCGGCACGGGCATGTCGGGTGTGCCGGCGGTGCCGGCTGCGGCGGACGCCAGGATCGCGATCGCGTCGTATCCGCCCTCGGCCGTCGTCGTGTCGTTCCTGACCGGCGGCATCGAGCGGCCGCCTCGCCGGATTCCCGTCTAGTCCCTGCCCGCGGCCGACCGGCCGCGACCCGCAATCCACGCTGGCGGCCGTACGCGGTCCGCCGGACGACTCACGACGAGACTTGTTCATGCGATTGATCACTGCGGCGCTGTTGAGCGCGGCGGCCATCGTGCCGTCGCTCGCGCCTGCGCAAACCCCGTTTCCCGATCCGGCGGACGCCGCCGCGACGGTGCCGGACGTCACCGTGACGTCCGCGTTCGACGGCTACCGGCCGTATCGGGACGACGAAGGCCCGGGCTGGAAACAACTGAACCGGGACGTACTGGAACGGCCCGCGAAGGGGCGCACGACCGCCGACGCGAAGCCCGGCAACCCGGCTGGCAGCGGCGGCGCCCATGCGATGCACGGAGGGGCCGCGCAATGAAGAACCTGGCGATATCGCCGCGGATCGGCGCGGCCGCAATCGTGCTGGCATTCCTCGCGGGCTGCACGACGTTTTCGAAGGACGGCGGCTTCGGCACCGTTTCGTCCACCGCGTCGGAACGGATCGGGAAGGACGCCGTCGTCGTCCGCACCGATGCCGACCGCGAAGCCGTCGACAAGCGGACCACGGAGTTGCTTGCGAAACCGTTGTCGATGGACGACGCGGTGCAGGTCGCACTGCTGAACAATCGCGGCCTGCAGGCGTCGTACGCGGAGCTCGGGCTGTCGGAGGCCGACCTCGTGCAGGCCGGCCGGCTGCCGAACCCGCGCTTCTCGTTCAGCCGCACGCGCGCCGGCGACGGCGAGCTGACGCTCGGCCGCACGTTCTCGGCGAACGTGTTCGCGCTGCTGACGATGCCGCTCGCGACGAACATCGAACGCCGCCGTTTCGAGCAGACCAAGCTCGAAACGGCCGATGCGATGCTGAAGGTCGCGGCCGACGCGCGCCGTGCGTATGTCGAGGCCGTCGCGGCCGAGCAGGCCGCGAACTACGCGCGGCAGGTGCGCGACTCGGCGAGCGCGGCCGCCGAACTCGCACAGCGCATGCGGCAGGCCGGCAACTTCAGCCGGCTCGATTACGCGCGCGAACAGGCGTTCCATGCCGACGCGGTCGCGCAGCACGCTAAGGCGCGCCAGCAGGCCGTGGCCGCGCGCGAGAAGCTCACGCGCGCGATGGGCCTGTGGGGCGAGCGCACGCAGTATGCGCTGCCCGACCGTTTGCCCGACCTGCCGAAAGCGCGCCCGGACCTGCCCGATCTCGAACGCTTCGCGATGAGCAACCGCCTCGACATCCAGGCCGCGAAGCTGCAGACGCAGGGCGTCGCGTCGTCGCTCGGCCTCAGCAAGGCCACGCGCTTCGTCAACGCGGTCGATCTCGGCTACGTGAACAACTACGAGACCGGCAAGGGCCACGAGCACGGCTACGAGATCAGCGTCGAGATTCCGCTGTTCGACTGGGGCGGCGCGAAGGTCGCGCGGGCCGAGGCCGTCTACATGCAGTCGGCGAACCGGCTCGCGAAGACGGCCATCGATGCGCGCTCCGAAGTGCGCGAGTCGTATGCGTCGTACGTGACGAGCTACGACGTCGCGAAACACTATCGCGACGAAGTCGTGCCGCTGCGCAAGACGATCTCGGACGAGCTGCTGCTGCGCTACAACGGGATGCTCGCGAGCGTGTTCGAGTTGCTGACCGATGCGCGCGAACAGGTCGGCGCGGTGAACGGCTACATCGATTCGCTGAAGGACTACTGGCTCGCCGAGACCGATCTGCAGATGGCCGTCGGCGGCCGGCTGCCGACCTCGGGCCCCGCGCCGCGCGCGGCGGCTGCCGCCGAATCCGAACCCAAAACCGACGCTGCACCGCAGCCGGCTTCCTCACCCGCGGCGCAACCGGCGCCCGCAACGCATCCTGAAGGTCATTGACATGGTGTCCCGTCGACAATTTCTCAGCGGCTCGGGTGCCGCGCTGCTGGGCGCCGCGATGGTCAGCAAGGCCGGCGCCGCGTCGCTGCCCGAAGCGCCCACGATGGCGAAAACCGCCACGCAGCCGCCGCTCGTGCCGCCCAACGGCCGGCCGTACACGCCGGTCGCGACGCTGAACGGCTGGACGCTGCCGTGGCGGATGAAGAACGGCTGGAAGGAATTCCACCTGACGGCCGAGCCCGTCGTGCGCGAGATGGCGCCCGGCATGAACGCGAACCTGTGGGGCTACAACGGCCAGTCACCGGGGCCGACGATCGAGGCCGTCGAAGGCGACAAGGTCCGCATCTTCGTGACCAACCGGTTGCCCGAGCACACGACGATCCACTGGCACGGGCTGCGGCTGCCCAACGGGATGGACGGCGTCGGCGGCCTCACGCAGCCGCATATCCCGCCCGGCAAGACCTTCGTCTACGAGTTCCAGCTCGAATCGCACGGCACGTTCATGTATCACCCGCATGCCGACGAGATGGTGCAGATGGCGATGGGGATGATGGGCATGTTCATCGTGCACCCGAAGGATCGCGGCACGATGCCGGTCGATCGCGACTTCGTGTTCCTGCTCGCCGCGTACGACATCGATCCGGGCAGCTACACGCCGCGCGTGAACGAGATGACGGACTTCAACATGTGGACCTTCAACTCGCGCGTGTTCCCGGGCGTCGACCCGCTGCCGGTGCGCGCGGGCGACCGCGTGCGGATTCGTTTCGGCAACCTGACGATGACGAACCATCCGATCCATCTGCATGGCTACAGCTTCGAAGTCGCGGGCACCGACGGCGGCTGGATTCCGCCGGCGGCGCGCTGGCCGGAAGTGACGACCGATGTCGCGGTGGGCCAGATGCGCGCGATCGAGTTCACCGCCGATCGCCCGGGCGACTGGGCGTTCCATTGCCACAAATCGCATCACACGATGAATGCGATGGGCCACCAGGTGCCGAACCTGATCGGCGTGCCGCAGAAGGATCTCGCGAAAAAGATCGGCAAGCTCGTGCCGGACTACATGGCGATGGGCAGCACGGGCGGCGCGATGGGCAACATGGAGATGCCGCTGCCCGACAACACGCTGCCGATGATGACGGGCACGGGCCCGTTCGGGCCGCTGGAGATGGGCGGCATGTTCACGGTGCTCAAGGTGCGGCAGGGGCTCGGCCGCAACGACTATCGCGACCCGGGCTGGTTCCGGCATCCGAAGGGCACCGTCGCATACGAATACACCGGCGAATTGCCGGACGGCTGAGCAGCAGTAGCAGCACGCGGCGGCCGTGCCGATGCGGCCGCCGGTTTCGATTCACTCACTCGGGAGCAAGCATGATGAAGAAGGGACTGGTGTCGATTGCAATGGGTTGCGCGCTGGCGTTTTCCGCAGCGTCGTACGCGGCCGGCGACATGGCCGGCATGGACATGAGCGGCGGCGCGATGCAGGGCGCCGACGCGAAGCACGGAATGTCGCACGGCGAGATCCGCAAGGTCGACGCGGCCGCGGGCAGGCTGACGATCAAGCACGGCCCGCTGGACAACCTCGGGATGGACGCGATGACGATGGTGTTCAAGGTGAAGGACCCTGCAATGCTGTCGCAGGTGAAGGTGGGCGACAAGATCGACTTCGTCGCCGAGGACGTGGGCGGCGCGCTGACCGTCGTCGAGCTGAAGAAGCCGTGACGCCGGGCATGAACATGAAGATCACGACTCTCACGCGGCTGGCCGCCTTCGCCGCGGCCGGCGCGATTCTCGCGGCCGCGCCGGTCGCGGCATCGGCGCACGGCAAGCTGGAAAGCGCCGCGCCCGCGACAGGCAGCACCGTCGACACGGCGCCCGACACGTTGCGGCTTACGTTCAACGAAGACCTCGAACCGACGTTCAGTTCGGTGAAGGTGTCGGACGCGAACGGCAACGCCGTCACGCAGGAAAAGGCGAAGGTCGATGCGTCGAACCCGCGCGTGATGACCATCTCGATGCCGAAGCTCGCGCCGGGCGCGTACACGGTGCAGTGGGCGGCGATGACGGCCGACGCGCATCGCACCAAGGGCACCTATACGTTCAAGGTGAAAGGGTGAACGAGGGTTTCGTCGGCCTGCTGCGGCTCGTATCGGTGGCGATCCAGAACGCCGGGTTCGCGGTGATCGTCGGCGCGCTGCTCGGCAGCCACTGGCTCGCGCGCGGCGCGTCGACGTGGCAGCACGGCATCGGGCGGCGTCTCGTCGCGACGCTGCGCATCGCATCGGTCGTGTCGCTGCTCGCGAGCATCACCGCGTTCTGGGCGCACTGCGCGCTGATGAGCGAAGTGTCGATGCTCGACGCCGGGCCGTCCGTCCGCGCGATGCTCGTAGGCACCGGCTTCGGGCATGCGTGGCTGGCCGGCGCCGTGTTCATGGTTGTCGTCGTGCTGCTGTCATTCGTCAGGCATGCGAACGACACGCGCTTTCCGTTCGCGATGTGGGCCGCGCTCGCATGCGTCGCGCTCGCGCGCAGCAACGGCGGGCATCCGGTCGACGCGGGGCTGTTCAGCGTGCCGGTGTGGGTCGACTGGCTGCATCTGCTCGCGATCAGCGCGTGGGTCGGGCTCGTGCTCGTGACGGCGTTCGGCGTGATGCCGCGGCTCACCAGCATGCCCGCTAGCGAACGCGCGACCGGCGCGTCGTTCGTGCAGTCGCTTTCCGATGCGTCGACCTATGCGCTGATCGTGCTGTTTGCGACCGGCGCGTACAACGGGTGGCGCGGTGTCGATACGCCCGCCAACCTGCTCGCGTCGACGTACGGGCAGATCCTGCTGCTGAAGTTCGCGCTCGTGCTGGCCGCGGCGGCGCTCGGCGGACACAACCGCTTCTTCGGGATGCCGAAGCTGCTGGCCGCGCTGAAGGACCAGGCCGCCACGATGCCGGCCGGCCCGTTGCGACGGTTCGGCGCGGTGTTGCGGATCGAGGCGGTCGTGCTGGCCGGCGTGCTGATGGTGGCGGCCGTGCTCGTGTCGAGCGCGTTGCCGGGGACGGTCTAACGCGGTGATGCGTTGCCGAAGGTCACGCAGGGGAATCGTCTTGAGCACGGCTGATTATTGTCAGACGATTCCCCGGCGTTTTCAGGCACAACCAGCGCGGCCGGTTGCGATCGCGGCGTGATATCGATAATTACATCGGCCTGTCTGTCGATTACCAAAAACTGTCATTGAGCGCCGCTAAGCTTTCGCCACCCTCACAACCGGGATTCCCCGTCATGCGCTCGACAATCCGCCTTTTTGCCCCGTTATTGCTTCTGCCCACGCTCGCCGCGCCGGCGATCGCCGCCACCGCCGCGCCCGTCAGCGCGAACTGCGGCGGCAGCGCGACGCCCATTGCCGATATCCAGGGGCCGGGCGCGCCGTCGCCGCTCGCCGGGCAGAACGTGTCGATCGAAGCCGTCGTCACTGCCGATTTCGGCGGCACCGACGGCTTCGGCGGCTTCTTCGTCCAGCAGGCCGACGCGCAGCGCCGCAACCAGCCGGGCGTGTCCGAAGGCCTGTTCGTCTATGCGCCGAAAGTGCGTGCGAAGGTCGGCGATCTCGTGCACGTGACGGGCAAGGTCGAGGAGAAATACGGGCAGACGCAGCTCACGCAGTCGGGTGCGATCGCGGTGTGCGCGAACGGCCAGACCGTCACGCCCGCGACGCTCACGCTGCCGGTGGACAGCCCGAACGCGTTCGCCGCGTATGAAGGGATGCTCGTGCGCCTGCCGCAGACGCTGAACGTCACCGACAACTACGAGCTCGGCCGCTACGGCAGCGTGTTGCTCAGCAACGGCCGCCTGCGCACGCCGACGAGCGTCGTGCCGCCCGCGCAGGCGCAGACGCAGATCGATGCGAACGCACGCAACCGGCTGGTCCTCGACGACGGCTCGAACAAGCAGAACCCCGCGACCGTGCCGTATCCGGCGCCGGGCCTGTCGGCCGCGAACACGCTGCGCGCGGGCTACACGGTGCGCGACGTCGAAGGCGTGCTCGAAGTGCGTTACGGCGCCTGGCGCGTGCAGCCGCTGCCCGGCGCGGCCGTGCCGGCATTCGACGCGCGCACGAATCCGCGCACCAACGCGCCCGCGCGCGATCCGAAATCGAACCTGCGCGTCGCGTCGTTCAATGTCCTCAACTACTTCAACGGCAACGGTCTCGGCGGCGGCTTCGACGATCCGAACAACCGCGGCGCGAAGAACTACCAGGAATTCCAGCGTCAGGAAGCGAAGATCGTTAGCGCGCTGAAGGCGCTCGACGCCGACGTGATCGGCCTGATGGAAATCCAGAACAACGGCTACGGCGAACTGAGCGCGGTGCGCCAGCTCGCGGCGAAGCTCGGCAACAACTGGCGCGTCGTCGATCCGGGCACGTCGCGCCTCGGCGGCGACGCGATCGCGGTAGCGATGATCTACGACAGCCGCAAGGTCGAACCGATCGGCCGCGCGGCCACGCTTGCGATCGACGACAAGAACCGCCAGCCGCTCGCGCAGTCGTTCCGCCGTATCGGCGGCAAGCAGGCGCTGACGATCGCGGTGAACCACCTGAAGTCGAAGAACTGCCCGGACGCCGCGAACGACGATCTCGACCAGGGCGACGGCCAGGGCTGCTGGAACCCGACGCGCACGCGTGCGGCGGCGAAGGTCGCCGACTGGCTCGCCGGCACACCGACCGGTGTCGCGGGCCAGGGCGTGCTGCTGATCGGCGACTTCAACAGCTATACGCATGAAGACCCGATCCGCGCGCTCGAATCGCGCGGCTACCGCAACCTCGTCGCGCGCTGGATCGGCGCGAACGCGTACAGCTACGTGTACAACGGCGAAGCCGGTTATCTCGACCACGCGCTCGCGACGCTGCCGCTCGCGTCGCACGTGAAGGCCGTGCACGAATGGCACATCAACGCGGACGAGCCGCTCGCGCTGCAATACACGATGGCGTACAAGTCGGCCGAGCAGCAGAAGACGTACTACGCGCCGGATGCGTATCGGTCGTCGGATCACGATCCGGTGCTGATCGATATCGCGCTGCCGGGCGGCGGGCGTTGATCGCGGGTTGAGTGTTTGTGACGGGCGACGTGCGGCACTGCCGCACGTCGTCACGCGGGCGGCGGCGTATGTATCGCGCGCCGCCCGTGCTGCGGAAAACCCGGTCGGATATCGGGTAAATAATTCCGCCGCGGCCGATGAGAATTAGCAAAATCGGTATTTTGTGGATGGCGAGGTGTGCATAAGCCACCATGATTAAATAACGCTAGAAGTGAATCAAATCATCGGATCGCGTACGCATGCCGCTACACTGCTTTAATCTATTGAAGATAATAAAAATGAAAGAAAAATCCTGTCGATATGAAGGATTATGAGGTGCTGTATCAATACAGCAAAGGCTTCTGCGTTGTGCGAGAAAAGTAAATATTCGGCGGAGCATTGCCGATAAAACGCACCTTGCGCGAATAGTCCCGTTTTCTTTCAAATCCCAAACACTGGCCGGCCTTCGCATCATTACGGGATTTTTAATATCGGAATGATCTTTGACAACGCGGCGCAGCACCGCCTATTTTGTCGATGTCGTAAATTTCGGTAATCAGAAAAGAAGTCCAAACTGCAGGGGGCGGTTCAAGCACGATTCTCGCCGGCAGTTTGCTGTGTCTGTATCACGTTCAGTCTCTTGAAGCAGTCCGATCCCAACCGCCTTATGCGCGAGTGGCGGGTGTTGCTGCGCGTCTCGCCGGCGAAGGCGGCCTTTGTGAAGCGGTATTCGAACCCAGCACAAGGATAGAGATGAAACCAGACAGGAGCTGTACCGGCAGCCGCCAAGGTCGCCGTGGTCGTCACGGCCGGTTGGCCGGGCTAGGTGCATTGACCGTCATGACACTGGCTCTCGCGGCATGCGGCGGCGACGATTCGTCGTCCGTCGGCGCGTCGAGCCTCGCGCAGGCGACAGCCAGCCAGCAGGCCAGCGCGCAACAATCGGCCGGCAGCCAGACGCCGGCGGCCAACCAGCCTTACGTCGATCAGGTCGCGTATTCGATGAATGCGACCGACGGCCTCGCCGCCGCGCAAGTGTCCGAGAAAGCGGCGGTCATGCATTACCAGTGGAAGTCCGGCGGCACGACCATCAACTACACGACGACCACCGGCCACCTGACCGCGCAGGACGCGAACGGTAATGCGGAAGCGTCGATGTCGTATGTCGCGTACACCGCGCCGAGCACGAACGGCAAGCCGCGCCCCGTCACGTTCGTGTATAACGGCGGCCCCGGCTCGTCGTCGATCTGGCTGCGCCTCGGCTCGTTCGCGCCGACTCGCGTCGCCACGCCCGATCCGCTGTTCGGCAGCAACTGGCCGAACTATCCGCTCGTCGACAACGCGGAAAGCCTGATCGACACCACCGACCTCGTGTTCATCGACCCGCCGGGAACCGGGCTGTCGGAAGCCGTGTTGCCGAACACCAACCAGAAGTACTGGGGTTCCGATGCGGACGTGAACATCATGCGCGACTTCATCCAGCGCTACCTGAACGTCAACAGCCGCAGCACGTCGCCGATCTACCTGTACGGCGAATCGTACGGCACGCCGCGCACCGACATGCTGGCGCTCGCGCTCGAATCGGCCGGCGTGCACCTGACGGGCATCGTGCTGCAGTCGGCAATCCTGAACTACTTCGCGGATGCAGTGGAAGCGGTGGCGATCACGCAGTCGACGGAAGGGCTGCTGCTCGAAACCGATACGGTGGCCGGTTATCTGCCCGGTTATGCGGCGGTCGCGGCGTACTTCAACCAGGTATCGCCGGCGCCGGTGAACCAGGCTTTGTACGCACTGCAGACGGAACTGTTCACGACGCTGATCTACAACCAGCTGCAGAAGTACTCGCAGTCGTGGGTGTTGAGCCAGCTCGGCATTCCGGATGCGCTCGGCACGCCGGTGTTCCCGAGCGATGCGACACTCCAGCTGTGGTCGATCCCGTCGAGCCTGACGCAACAGGCGCTGCGCGGCTACTTCAACGCGAACCCGTTCGGCACGAGCCTGCTGCCCGGCACGACGGTCGGCCGGTATGACGGGCGCGTGTCGCTGCCGAACTCCGATCCGCGGCTGCAGAACGACGGCGACCCGTCCGACATCCTGATCTCGCAGCCGTTCACGAACGCGCTCGCGACGCAGATGCCGGACTACCTCGGCTACACCGCGCCGAACGCAACCTACCTGCCGCTGAACGACAACATCATCGGCGTATGGGACTTCTCGCACGACGGCCAGCCGATGCCCGACACGATCCCCGATCTGCTCGGTGCGCTGCAGCTCAACCCGAAGCTTCGCGTGCTCGCGGAGAATGGCTTCCACGATCTCGCGACGCCGTTCTTCAACACCGAGAAGCAACTCGCGCGGTTGCAGACGGTGAAGGGCCTGAATCCGAAGCTGCAGGTGAACTTCTTCCAGGGCGGTCACATGACTTATCTGGACGATGTCGCGCGTCCGCAGATGAAGCGTGACCTGAAGACGTTCTACAAGGGCGCGCGGATTCCGACGGCGCTGACGCTGCACACGCTGCCGCCGCCCTGGCCGGACGAGAACCCGCCCAGCGTGCCGACCGGCAGCGTGCCGGGCGCGACGGCCGCGACGACGCTGGCGGCGGCCCCTTGAGCGACGGACTCCTTGTCAAAGGAACCCTCTATTCATCCATTGAATGCGAGTGATCATGTCCCTAATCAAATTGATTCGGCGTATGCCTGCGGTGATCGTCCTCGGTGCCGTGGTGAGCAGCGCCTACGCATTGCCGCCGCAGGCGGTGGCGCCGGTGAAGCTGCCGCATGGCGGGCGCGGTGTCGACGGTCCGTTCTTCCCTGCCACGCGTGCGGCGCCGGTGTTGCCGTCGACCGGCGCGACGCTGCAGCAGCAGGCGCAGCGGCGTGTGGACGCGAGGCTCGGCGCCAATACGGTGCTGAGCAACGGCGCGGCCGTGACGAAGGCGCAGGCGCAGAGCGGCGGGCTCGGTTTCGTGTCGAAGCACTTCGACGAGATCGATGCGAAGCACACGGGCCGCGTGACGATGAGCGATGTACGGCAGTTCATCCAGCAGCGGCAGGTGCAGGCGCAGCAGGAACAGCAGGACGAGTGATGGCGTGAGCAGGACGGCGGCCGGTGTGGGGTCCGGCATCGGCCGCCGAACCGCGCAAGGCTTTCAGATGGCCTGGCGCGCCGCGTAGCGTCTGGCCGTGGCCGACGGCAACTCGCCGAACATCGCGCGATAGTCCTGCGCGAAACTGCTCAGGTGCCAGAAGCCCCATTTGGTTGCGGCAGACGTCACGGATTCGCCGAGCCGAAGCTCGCGGCGCGCGTGATTCAGTCGAACGGCCCGCAGATACGCAATGGGGTTCAGATTGAGCGCGTCGTGGAACGCATACTGCGCGGTGCGCCGGCTGATGCCGAGTTGCACGCACAGTTCGGCGATCGACAGCGGGCAGGTCGATGCGTCCTGAAGCCGCTCCTGCACCGCGTTGACCAGCGACCAGTACTTCGTCGGGCGTGCGGCTTGCGCGCCGGCCTCCGGCGCGGCCGCCGTCAACACTTCCGAGATCGCATACAGGACGGTGCGCTCCAGCAGTTCGATCCGGTCCTGCGTCGTCACGTCTTCGACGGAGGCGCTTTTCGCCGCGGCGGCCAGCGTTCGGCGCAGCAGATCGCGAAGATTGTCCGCGACGTAGGTGGGCATCGGGATCAGCGGCGCGAGCGTGCGCGCGCGCAGCGACGCGGCGACCGTGCGCATCGCCTGCGTCGACAGCTTGTCGGGCTCGATCTCGACATTCACGAGCACGTGCCGGTCGGGCGAGTAGAACTCGAATTCCGGCAGGCTCGAGAACACGTGCAGGCTGTCGCGCCCGCTTTTCTCGCCGCACATGCGCGCATGCCCTTCCAGTTCCAGCGGCACGGCCACGGCGATCCGGTCCGACGGCACCGCGCCCCGCTGCAGGATGACCTTGTCGAGGTCCTCGACCAGCAGCTTGATGCCGCCCAGCGACACGATCGACGACGAGCCATGAAACAGGCCGCCCGAGATCTGCGTGTAATTCAGGTTCCAGCCTTCGAACGACCGCGCCTGTTCCTCCACGTCGGTGAACGCGCAGAACGCGACCGTTCGCGCGAACAACGGGGCGCCAGAGAAATCGCTCGGGTGGGCAGACGGCGTCATCGGGGGCGGGAAGGGGCGGGCCGGGTCGAATCATTGTAGTCGCTCGGCGAGCCGGTCAAAAAGCGCAGCCTCGTGGAAACCCTCGCTTGCCGAAATCCGATAGTGAAAAGCGTTTCGGCGCCCTACCTTTGGCACGAATGCGACGCAGTTCACCGAACCATGCCGACAACGCACCGCGGTGCCTATCTGGAGAGACGTTGATGGAACTTCCCCGTGGCGGATTCTGGAGAAACTGGGTGGGCAATCAGTCGTGCGTGGCCGCGCACCTGGCGTCGCCGACCAGCGAGGCCGAGATCGCGGAACTGGTGCGCACCGCGACGCGCCAGGGCAAGCACGTCCGATGCTCGGGGTCGGGGCACTCGTTCACGCCGGTCGTGGCGACGAGCGGCCTGCTGTTGTCGCTCCAGGACTACCAGGGCATCGTCGATGTCGATGAAGCGCGCAAGCGCGTGACGGTGAAGGCCGGCACCAAGCTCAATGCGGTGACGCGTCACCTGAAGGAAATCGGCCTGTCGCTGGTCAACCAGGGCGACATCGATTCGCAGGCGATCGCCGGCGCGTTCGCCACCGGCACGCACGGCACGGGGACGACGCTGAGCAACCTGTCGTCGCAGGTCGTCGGGATGCGCATCGTGCGTCCGGACGGCTCGATCATGGAAGTGAGCGACCGGAAGGACCTCGACCTGCTCCATGCGACGCAGGTGAATATCGGCATGTTCGGCGTGGTCTCGGAGATGACGCTGCAGGTGACCGATGCGTTCTGGCTGCACGACCGTGTCTGGCGCGAGGACTTCGAAGCGTTGATGGAGCAATACGACGACCTGGCGGCGAAGCATCGCCATTTCGGCTTCTTCTGGTGCCCGACGTCCGAAAGCCGCCACCTGTACTGCCTGCCCGACACCGCGAAGGTGTCGAATTCGAAGAAGGACTACGACGTGTGCGAGATCAAGGTGATGGATGTCACCGCCGAGCGCACGTTCCATGAGGGCGAACACGAGAAGATCGCATACAGCTCCGAGGTGTATGCGATCCACTATGTACCGAACTTCCATGAACTCGAATACGCGGTGCCCGCGCAACACGGCAAGGAAGCGCTGCGCCGCGTCCGCGACCTTATTCTCACGAAGCACCGCGACTGCATTTTCCCGGTCGAGTACCGCTTCACGAAGGGCGATCCGGCATGGATCAGCCCGTTCAACCACCAGGACAGCGTCACCATTTCATGCTCGGGCGGCCCGAACGGTGTCGACTACTGGCCGTTCCTGAAGGACGTCGACGACATCCTGCGCGACTACGACTCGCGTCCGCACTGGGGCAAGCTGCACTTCACGAACCGCGAAGACGTGGACCGCTGGTTCCCCAAGGCCGAAGCATTCCGCGCACTGCGCCGCAGCGTGGACCCCGAAGGCTACTTCCTCAACGATCATCTTCGGACGCTGTTCAGTTGAGCGCGCCGATCGAACCAGGCAGGAGAACGAAGAATGAGTGTCAAGATTGACGGCCGCCTGGCCGGCAAGGTCGCCATCGTGAGCGGCGGCGCCGGCGGATGCGGCGCGGCTGCGTCCGAACTGTTCGCCGTACAGGGCGCGAAGGTTGCGATCGTCGACCGGGACGGCGGCGCCGCCGAAGCGCTCGCATCCCGGCTGCGCGATGCCGGCCTGCAGGCGATCGGCCTCGGCGCCGACGTGTCGAAACAGACGGAGGTCAGGCAGGCCGTCGATGCGGCGCGGGAGCAGTACGGCAATGCGGACATCCTGTTCAATCACGCCGGGACGCTGATCGTCAAACCGTTCCTCGACATCGAAGAATCGGAATGGGACTGGCTGATGGGCGTGAACGTCAAGAGCATGTTCCTGATGACGCAGGCGGTGCTGCCGCAGATGCTCGAGAAGGGGCGGGGCAGCATCGTGTGTACGTCGTCGATTTCCGCGGTCTGTGCGACGCCGGGCGAAGTGCTCTACGACGCGACCAAGGGCGCGTGCCACATGTTCGCGCGGGCTATAGCCGTCGAGTACCGCGACCGCGGGATTCGTTGCAACGCGCTGGCACCTGGGTTCATCCGCACGCCGCACGGGATGCGCGAACTCAAGGACCTGCAGGCGATGGGTGTCGACGCGACCGAAGCGGCGATCGCGATTCAGCAGGGTCGGCTGTGCGAGCCGTCGGAGGTCGCGGCGGCCGCGCTGTTCCTGGCGTCCGACGAGTCGAGTTTCGTCAACGGCACCCATCTGTTCGTCGACAACTGCTTTTCGGCCGTCTGACTCGATGATGCCGGGCGATATCAGGGCGAGAGAAGGTGCCGTGCCGTCCGGTGGCGACTGCGCTTTCGACGCGACACGGCATGCGACGCTAATCGTGCCGGCCAACGCGAAAGACGCTGCGCAATTCGTCGTGGTTGTGGACGTTGAGCTTGCGATAGATCTTTCGAACATGATCGACGACGGTGCTGTCGCGCAGCGCGAGGGAGCGAGCGATTGCGGTTTGCGAGTGGCCGAGGACGAGTAGCGAACAGAGCTGCCGTTGTCGTTCCGTCAGACCGAACTCGAAGCCGAGCCGCTCGATTTCCAGTTCGTGCGGGAGGAAATGCTCGATGTAGATCACGATCGCCTGTTCGCAGTGCATCGCGCTCGCGTGCGCAAAGCGATACGCGTTGAATCGGAAGCGGCCGGCCGCATTGCGGCGTTCCATCGTGGCGGGAGCCACCGGGAGGCCGCACCAGATGCGATTGACGTTCGTCAGCAGCGGCGCAAGCCAGTTCGGAAAGCAGTCGCGACGATAGAACGCAAGCGGTTCGCCGGATGCGAGCGCCAGCATTCTTATGCTGTCCTCGCTCTGCAGCAAGACCTTCCCGGTGTTGTCGATGACCATGATCGACGACTGGCTGCCTTCCGCTTCGCGCGACGGCGGATGTATCGGGCACGAAAGCGCATGCGCGATATGTCGCGCGAAGGGCGCGATGTCCCGATGATTCTTTTCCGAGAACGGGTGGCCGCCGGGTGCGCGGCACAGTTTCAGGCTTCCCCAGCCACGGGTGCCATCGGTCGCCGTCAGCTCGAGACAATGCCGCATGCCGACCGGCCGCCACAGCTGCGCATACATGGCGCTCTTCAGCAGCGCGGCGTCGTAACGGGCGCTGTTTTCGAATCCGCGGCCGCGGCGCATCGCATCCGAGAACGTGACGCCGAGCACTTCCTGTTTTTCGGTGTTGTGGACTTCGGCAAAGTAGGTGGGCAGGACTTGATAGACGGTGTCGTTTTCGCTGTATACGTCCGACACTGCATAGTGCTCGTCGGTATAGAAGAACATGCCCCAGTCGGCGCCCACGATGCGCCGCGTCGCTTCAACCACATGAGGAATGACGAGGCGCGGTTCGATGCCGAACGAACACAGTCGCCGGATGTGGCCCGCTAGCGCGACATATTTGTCGGACATGGTGCGCCCCTGGAGCTACGACGGGCTTGCACGCGACCGCGTCGAACGAGGGCCGCGTGCACCTTGCGCATACGGTGTCCAGTTTAGGTCGGCATGTCGACGAATTCCACAATTGCCCCCTCGTCAGGGGGCGTTAAACCGGCAGGCCGATCCCTATCATTAATCCATTCCTGCCGGTTGCCCCGCCCGGTGCGCGGTGGCTCGAAGCGCGAGATTTGCCCGATCGCGGGCGCGCGCCACAGGAACGTTCGATTCGCGTTGCGGCACGACGCGCAGGCAAGAGCCTGCGCCAGTTGCCGTGAGGCAAGGTTGCGCATTCGCATGCGAATGCGCTGGTCCGGGGGATGTCACAGGAGGACGCGAAGGTCGCTCGATGGAACCTCGAACGTGCGAAGCCGGCCGATGACCGGAGTGACGCAGCAGATTGCTCGCGATTCGCAACGAGCGGTGCATGCCGTCACGGCCGATGTTGTCGCATCGGCGACGTGTGTCGAATCGTGCGGGCGGCCGGACATCGGCTCCGTCCCCGCTGTATGAGTCGCAGTGTCTTTTCAGATGAGGTGCCACGATGAAGACGATGTACAAGGCGGCGCTGGCCGTCGTTTGCATGCTGGGTGCGGCCGGGCTTGCCCGGGCGGACGGCGGAGCCGACGCGGGCCCCGGCACGCCCTCGGATGCAGCGATCAGCGCCACCGCAGTGGGCTCCATGCCCAGTGCCGGGTCACAGGCGGGCGGCCCCGCGGCGATCACGCGCGCTCAGGTGAAGCAGGAACTGATTCGCGCGCAGAAGTCGGGCGAGCTCGATCGGATGAATCAGTTCTACGGCGGCGGGGATTAGGGGGGCGTGACGAACCGGCGCGGCCGCCCGGATGATCGGCGGCCGCGTGGTCGGTGCGCTGGTTGCACGCGAGGACGGTCGTGACCGGCAACGCGACCCTCGCGAAGTTCACGGGCATGATCGTCAGTCGAGAGTTCGACGGCCTGAAGGGTTGGATTGCCGGATCAAGGTCGTTCCGCATCGATGTCGAAAAAAGCCGGCTCGCGGCATGACACCGGCGAGTCGGCGGTTTCAGCATGTTTCGACGGGCTTCAGACGGACGGATCGACGTTCGCCTCGAGTTCGCGGATGCGCTCGAGGTTGCGCGTGTCCTTCAGCACCGGCGGCCCCGCGAAGGTATTGCGCACCCCGAAGCCGTACCAGATCACCATGAGCGCCGCCACGAAACCGACGAGCACGTAGAGCACCTTTTCATTCGGCGGCTGGATGCCGACATACGCAAGCACACAGGCGCCGACCAGCGCGAGCAACGCACACGGCTTCGACCAGATGCCCAGCTGGAACGGACCTTTTTCGGTCCACGTGCGGCCTTCGGCCAGCATCCCCGAGCCGAGCGGCATCGCATAGGAGATGAACAGGAACACGGCGCTTCCGGCACTCAGCACCGAGAACGCATCGCCATACAACGTGACGACGATCGCGAGCACCGCACACGTCCAGATCGCGGGACCGGGCGTCCGGTGCGTGTGATTCACGCTGCGCAGCAGTTTCGACGCCGGCAGCCCGCCGTCGCGTGCGAACGCATACACCATTCGCGACGTCGACATGATCGCGGCGAGCCCGCACACGTAGTTGATGAAGAACATCGCGAGTTCAAGGCAGACGCGCAAGGTCTTCGGAATCGGCGCGAGTATCGCTTCGAAAAAGCCGGTGCCCTGTTTCATGCTGGCGGTCAGGTCGGGCATCACCAGCACGAACGCGCACACCATCACGTAGCCGAAGATCGCGGACCAGAACACCGACCCGATGATGCCGCGCGGCACATTTTTGGCCGCATCGTGCGTCTCTTCCGACGTATGCGCGGAAGCGTCGAAGCCGGTGATGGTGTAGGTCACCAGCAGCAGGCCCGACAGGAACGCGAGCGGCGTGGCCTGCTTCGGCCACGCACCGCCGTCGACACCGGTGAAATTGGTGAAGGTGACAAGCCGATGCACATCGAACGCGACAGGCGAGTAGTAGAGCAGCGAAACGACCAGCGCGATCGTCACCACGAAAATCAGATAGCCCGACAGGTCGGTGATCCTGCTTGCGATCCTGATGCCGCGTGCGTTCAGGATCGCTTGCGAGATCGTGATGAACGTGATGAACGCCGTTTGATGCCACCAGGTCAGGCTGTCCGGACTGACGCCGAACATCGGCGCGATCAGCGTCTTGAAGAACGGATCGTAGGTGCCGAAGTTGATCGCGGCGATCACGAAGATGAGGCCGATGAGGTTGAGCCACGCCGTCATCCACCCCCATTTCTTCCCGCCGAGGATCGCGCCCCAGTGATAGAGGCCGCCCGCCGTCGGGAACGCGGATGCGATCTGCGACATCGACACGGCGACGATCAGCGCGAACAGCGAACCCAACGGCCAGCCCAGGCCGATCGATGCGCCGCCGGTGGCGGAAAACGCGAGCTGGAACGCGGTAATGCCGCCCGACAGGATGCAGATCACCGAAAACGACACGGCGAAGTTCGAGAAACCGCTCATACGTCTCGACAGTTCCTGCGCATAGCCCATCTTGTGCAGGAGGCTTACGTCACTGTCGGTGCCTGAATCAGGCGCGAGTTTTGCATCCATGTTCGCTCCGTCACGAATGTCCTGCGTGGCAGGACTGTCATCGCCACCCGGGCCTTGTGTGACGGCCCGCTCCTGGAATTCGTCGGCGGCACGCGATGCCGCGGCTGAACGGCAATCGCTTTCCGGTCCGATGCGTGAACGGTATGAAACCAAAACTCCGGGCAATATCGGATTTCGGCAACGTAGTGAAAATCCGGATGCCTGCACCGTTCGGGGGCGTGGCGCGGCGTCACGCCCCCGAACGGTGCGATGCCGGATATACGCGTTATGGCGCGATCACGGTCATCCTGAACGGCCCGCCGTTCGCCGCCGCATGCGCGACCGCTTCGTTCGCGTCGTCGAGCGCGAACACCGTCACGTCGAAATGCGCGAGGTCGAGCAGTCCGCCGCGGACGAGCCCCGTCATCAGCGTCACGGCTTCCGTCGGGCACATCCACTTGCCGCGCAGCGTGATGTCGTTGCGCATGATCCACGGATACGGCAGTTCGAGCCCCGCACCGCCGAGCATGCCGACGCCGCCCATCAGCACCACGCGCCCGTACGGGCGCACCGCCATCACTGCGGCACGCACCGTCGTCGCGGGCACCGACGGCGGCATCAGGTCGATCACGCAGTCGATCGGCCCCGGCGCCGCCTGCTGCATGCGTGCGCGATCCGCGGCTTCGTCGCCGGTCAGCGCGACGGTGCGCACGCGTTCGCCGAAGCGGCGTTCGAGATCCGCGAGCGCTCGCGCATTGCGGCCGGGCGCGACCACGCACCGCGCGCCCATCGCCAGCGCCACCGCGATGCCCGCGCTGCCGAAGTTGCCGGTCGCGCCGCTGACGAGCACGATCTCGCCCGCGCGCAGATTGGACGCGAGCAGCCCGCCGTACGGCACGAGCAGCGTATTGAGCGCGCACCAGCGTGCGGCGTCGGCCGGCGGGATGTCGCCGATGCGCACCGCGTTCTCGGTCGGCACCCGCAGTCGTTCGGCAAACGGGCCGTCGTGGAAATGGCGCTGCAATTGCTTGCCGCCTTCGCCGCGCGCGCTCCAGCCCTGCAGCACGATGTCGGGCATCAGCGCATCGTCGCGCGAGCGCACGGTCGGATCGCAGAACACCCAGTCGCCACGTTGCAACTTCGTCGCGTCGGGGCCGGTTTGCCGGACCCGGCCGATTGCGCCGCAGCCGGGCACCATCGGCAGTTCGATCGGGTACTGACGCTCGCCGCTGAACACTTCCCGTGCATAGGACAGCACCGGTGCCGCAACGACATCCACGATGACCTCGCCGGTGCCGAGCATGGGATCCAGCATCGTTTCGATCGCGAGCGGCATGCCGAGCGACTTCAGAATCGCAGCTTTCATGACAGTTCCAGAGGGTGGGGGACGCGCCGATTCTGGCAGGCTTAGAATCCGCAACAAGGCCCGGCACGAGCCCAGGATTGCCCGATACCACCCTGCACGGAGCGACCTCGATGACCGTTACGACGCGAACCCCGTTCGGCGATTTTCTGCGCTCGCGGCGCAAGAGGCTGCGACCGGATGCCGTCGGCCTGCACGACGGCCCGCGCCGGCGCACACCCGGCCTGCGGCGCGAGGAAGTCGCGGAACTGGCGGGCATCGGCGTCGACTGGTATGTGCGGCTGGAGCAGGGGCGCGACGTCAGCCCGTCGGACGCGACGCTCGATGCGCTGGCACGCGCATTGCGACTGGACAAGACCGAGGCCGCCCATCTGCGCGCGCTCGCGCGGCGCGACACGTCGCGTGCGTTCGTGCGGGAGAGCGTGCCGCCCACCATCGCGCGGCTCGTCGCGAATCTTCACCTGCCTGCGTACGTGACCGGGCGGCGCTGGGACATCCTCGCGTGGAATGCCGCCGCAGCCGAGCTGCTCGACTTCGATCGGCTCGCGGAAGCCGACCGCAACATCCTGGTCTACATGTTCGTCGAGCCGCACGCGCGTCGGCTCTTCGCCGGGAGTTGGGCCGACGAGGCGCGCCGGATGATCGCGCTGTTTCGCACGAACCATGATCTCCATGCGAACGATCCGGCGTTCATTGCGCTGGTGGAGCGCCTGCGCGCGAGCAGCGACGAGTTCGCGAAATGGTGGGATGCGCACGACGTGCGCAGCGGGGTGTCCGGCCAGAAGGTGTTCGCGCATGCGCAACGCGGCACGCAGCGCTACGAATACGCGACGTTTCAGGCGAACGACGATCCCGCGTTGAAGCTGGCGATTTATACGCCGGTGAGCGGCGATGGGGGCGTCGGCGAATAGCGGCGCGCGAGCGACAGGATTGCCGGCGGGTCATGCAACGGCAGTCGTCAGCCGGGTGGCCGAGGCTTGATTGGTTGGCCTGCGTCACCACCCGGCGACGTATCAACGCATCGGCATCCTTTGCGTGCGACGGCGGGTGGTGCAGCGTGTTCGGGCAGTGTTCCGGGTCAGGCGGTGCGCCGGCTCGACAAACGATTCCACAGCATGCCGGAGCGGCTCCCGCTTCGGCAATACGCGAGCACCGGCTTCTGCAGCGAATCGACCAACGCACCGAACGCATCGACTTCCGCGTCGCCGATGCGATCGCGCTCGACCGGCAGGTAGCGCGCTTCGAGGCCCAGTTCGCGGGCAGCCGCAGCGATCTCTTCGAACGCGGGCTGGTCGTCGCCTTCGCCGTCCGGACGGTTGCAGATGACCGAGCGGAAGCCCGCGTTCCGGATCGCTTTCAGGTCGGCCGGCGTGATCTGCCGCGAAGCGGAAAACCCGTTCGACGCCGTCGCGCGACATTGCTCGATTGCTTTCCGAAAACAGGCGATCGCGAAATCGACGTCCTGCTCCGTCGTAAAGCGACCGAAGCTCACACGCACGGTGCGGCCGGCAGTCTCCGCATCGAGGCCGATCGCGGTCAGCACGTGGGACGGTGCACCGCTGGTCGAGTTGCATGCGGACGTCGACGACACGGCGAGCGCTTCGCCGAGCATGAACGGGAAAAAGCCCGGCGCATTCACCGTCAGGCTCAACGTGTGCGGAATGCGGCGCGCAGCGGCGGCGTTCTGCGTGACATCGCCGAGCGCGAACAGCGCGTCCGTCAGGCGTGCGCCGAGCGCAGCAATCCGCACGGCTTCGCCGTCGAGTTTTTCGGCGGCGAGTTCGCACGCGACGCCCATGCCGACGATCTGATGCGTCGCGAGCGTGCCCGAGCGCAACCCGCGCTCGTGTCCGCCGCCGTGAATTTGCGGGGCGATCCGATCGGCGATGTCGCGGCGCACGAACAGCGCGCCGATGCCCTTGGGACCGTAAACCTTGTGTGCGGACATCGACATCATGTCGATGCCGAGCGCACGCACGTCGATCGGCGTCTTGCCGAGCGCTTGCGCGGCGTCGACGTGGAGCAGCGCGCCCGCGGCGTGCACGATGCGCGCGATCGCGGCGATGTCGGTCAGCGTGCCGATCTCGTTGTTCACGAGCATCAGCGACACGAGGCCGGTATCGGGGCCGATCGCCGCGGCGACCGCGTCGGCGGTGATTTCGCCGTCGCGCGTGGGCGTCAGGAAGGTGACCGACATCCCGCGCTTCGACAGGTTCGCCATCGTGTCGAGAATGGCCTTGTGCTCGAGGCGGCTCGTGATCAGGTGGCGCTTGTCGGTCGCGGTGTCCGCATAACCCTTCAGCGCGAGGTTGTTCGATTCGGTGGCGCCCGACGTCCAGACGATCTCGTCGGCGTCCGCGCCGATCAGCGCGGCGACTTGCGCGCGAGCGCGCTCGACCTGTTCCCGCGCCAGCCGGCCGGCGGCATGCGAGCTCGATGCGGGATTGCCGAAGATGCCGTCGAAGCCGAGGCAGGCCGTCATCGCTTCGATCACGCGGGGATCCGCGGGCGTCGTTGCCGCGTAGTCGAGGTAGTGCAGCGTGGTGGTGTCGCTCATGTCCGTTTCTTGCTGATTCCGAATGGGAGAAATGATACGGGGGACAGGAGGGAAAATGGATCCAAAATTGCTTGGAAAACCCGCTTGATATGGAATAACGTTTTCTTCTTGAGTGAAATTGGGGAAATAGTTTCTCGGTGGCCCGGGCCAGGCCGCTCGCGGCTTCCTCGATGTCCATGAGGGATTCCCCCGTGTCGCACGCGTCAGCGTCATTCCAGCGTTGCGGCGATTCGCCCGATGCTTTCCCGCAGACACTTCCCGCCCGCCGCTCCCGATTATTTGCATTTCGCGAATGGCGCGTTCGCCGGTTGTTCCATACCCGATCCGCGGCCTTGCACCTATCGTTGTGGCGTCGGCTGGCCGGGTTCGATGCGTCGAATCGAAAAGGCGGCCAACACTTCGTCGCGATTCACATCGCACACAAAAAACATCGGACCTGGCGTATGCACAGGCGCTTCGGCGCGCGCAGGCGGACCAGTCCACGGAGACAGAAATGAAAGCAAACGAGTGGGATACCTCCTATGAGTGGAAGGCGGTGACGCTGCTGGCGCTCGGCTTCGGGCTGGTCGGCCTCGACCGCTGGCTCATCGCGCCGCTGTTCCCTTCGATCATGAAGGACCTCAACCTGACCGCGCAGGACGTCGGCAACTGCATCGGCGTGCTCGGCCTGTCATGGGGCGTCTTCGCGGCGCTGATGGGCGGCATCTCGGACAAGATCGGCCGCAGGAAGGTGCTCATTCCCGCCATCATCGCGTTCTCGCTGCTGTCGGGTTTTTCGGGGCTCGCGGGCGGCCTGCTCGGGCTGATGGCGATTCGCGGGCTGATGGGCGTCGCGGAGGGCTCGTTCTGCCCGACGAGCTTCGCGGCGACGGCCGACGCGTCGCATCCGCGGCGGCGCGGCCTGAACCTCGGCCTGCAGCAAAGCGGTTTCGCGTTGTTCGGCCTGGCGCTGTCGCCGATCATTGCCACGCAGCTGCTCGGCTTCGTGTCGTGGCGCTGGGTCTTTGCGCTGGTGGCGATTCCCGGCCTGATCCTCGGCGCAATCATGTTCTTCGTCATCCGTGAGCCGAAGGTCGTGAAGGAGGTCGCGTCGGAACACGCGCCGGCGTCGCTCGGCCACGTGCTCAAGAGCCGCAACATCCTCGTCGCGATGGCCGCACTGTGCTGCGCGATGACCGGCGTCTTCGTGCTCGGCGCGCTGCTGCCGCTGTACCTGACCGATTACCTGTCGCTCGGCACGCAGAAGATGGGCCTCGTGGTGTCGGCGATCGGCTTTGGCGGCTTTCTCGGGCAGTTCGGGTTACCCGGCCTCTCCGACCTGGTTGGGCGCCGCCTCGCGAGCATCGTCGGCTTCGCGGGAACGGCCGTGATGCTCTATATCTTCCGCGGCCTCGGCCCGCAGCCGCTCGCGTTGTTCGGGGTCCTGTTCGTCGCGTCGTTCTTCACGCTCGGGCTGGTGTCGCTGCTGTCCGGCCCGGTCGCGACCGAGGCTGCGCCCGTCGGCCTCGTGTCGACGTCGATCGGCGTGGTGGTCGGCGTCGGCGAGATCTTCGGCGGCGGCATCGCGCCGGCGATGGGCGGCTACGTTGCCACACACTTCGGCATCCAGAACATTATGTGGTTGCCGATGTGCGCGGTCATGCTGGGCATCGTGGTCAGCATGCTGTTGAAGGAAACCGCGCCTGCCGTGCTGCAGCGTCGCGTGGTCGTGCAACCGGAACTGGCAGCCGGCGAGCAACCGAGGTAATGCCCGCGCGAGCGCGCAGGCGAACGCCCATGCCGGTGCGCTCCGCGATTGACATCGATTCGGCGACACAGTGACGCATTCCGCATGACACAGCCCGTTGCCCGGTGCGGGTAGACTGCCGATTTCGCTGTCGAAAAAGGGCGCGGTATGGACCGGTTTCTGAGCATCGAGGCATTCGTAAGAGTCGCGGAGGCGAGCAGCTTCGCCGAGGCGGCGCGGCAGCTTGGTGTAACGAGTTCGGTCGTGACGAACCGCATCCAGCAGCTCGAGAAGTTCGTCAATGCGCCGCTGTTCCATCGCAGCACGCGCCACGTGCGCTTGTCCGAAGTGGGCGAGGCGTTCTATCGCGAGTGCGCGGAGGTGGTGGGGCGCGTCAACGAATTGACGGACCAGATGCGCGAGCTTCGCGCGACGCCGACCGGGCGGCTGCGCATCCAGATGCTGCCCGGCTTCGCGCTCGATCACTTCGGCGCGCCGCTGGTCGAATTCAATCGGCGCTACCCGGGCATCCAGCTCGACGTCATCGTCAATGATCGCGTCGTCGACCCTGTCGAAGAAGGGTTCGACATCGCGTTCCAGATCTTTCCGCCGATTTCCGAGTCGCTGATCGAGCGACGGCTGTTCACGGTCAGGCGTCTCTTCTGCGCGTCACCCGCTTACCTCGAAGCGCATGGTGCGCCACAACATCCGCGCGATTTGCTGCAGCACACCACCGCGTTGTATTCAGGTTATCCGTCGCGCAATCGCTGGACGATGACGCGCGACGACGAGGTCGTCGAAATGGAGCTGCCGGGCATGATTCGCTCGAACTCCGTTCACCTGCTGCGCGAGTACGCGCTGACCGGCGGCGGCGTCGTTTGCCTGCCCACGCTCGTGGCGAGCGACGCGCTCGTCGCGGGGCGGCTGGTGCCGATCCTGACCGACTATCAACTCGCGCCGCTGAGCTTTGCCGCCGTTTATCCCGCAACGCAGCGACAGGCGTTGAAGGTGAAGGCGCTGGTCGAATTCCTCGCCGACTACATCGGCGATGAGCCCCCGTGGGATCTTCCGCTTCTGGAGCATGGCTGGGTGCGGTGAGCCGCGGGATTATTCGCGAAACGCAAATGCCGTAATCGCCATCCGTTGTCTTGTTGCCGTTGTCCGTTGCCCCTAGAGTGGAATCCAACAAGCGGTTCAACTCAGGAGACAGCAATGACCGACACGGCATTCCACACCGTCTTTGGCTCGCTCGATAACTACAAGAAGGGCGAGATCGAAATCACCAGCGGCAGCGCGCAGCACTACGCCTTCTCGAACGTCTTCGAGGTGGCATCGAAGTCGGCCCCTTACGAAAAGGTCGTCGCCGGCAAGAATCTCGAATACGTGATCGAAGTGCTGAGGACCGAGGGCGAGTCGCCCTGGTTCGCATGTGCCCATGACGAATTCACGATCCAGATGGATGGCGAAGTCCGGATCGAATTCATCAAGCTCGACACGCCGCCGGCGTCGGGCCGCGGCACCGTCAGCGCCGGCGCGCAACCGGCCGGCCGCAAGATGGGGTACGTCGTCCTGCGCAACGGGCATCAAGCGCTGCTGCCGGCCGGCTGTGCATACCGCTTCGTCGCCGGCAAGCCGGGCGTTGCGCTCGTACAGACCATCCTCGGCGAGTTGTCCGTCGAGAAGTGGGCCGAGATCTGCCTGCACTGACCGTTCCGACCGCTCATATTCGAATATTCCAGGAGACACGTTATGGCCACCCTCGAGACCCTCGACCCTTCCGCCGGTTTTGCCGCCGATCTGGTGCGATCCACGGAAGCCGATGCCGTCACCGGCTACCGCCGCTTTCAGCTCGGCGAGTTCGCGTTCCAGCGCGATGAGTATTTCGTGAAGATCAGCTGGCCCGCGAAAGGCCAGACCCGCACGCATGCGATGCCGGCGGACGCGTTCCTGCGCGCGATGATGCGCGACGTGGCGTGGGGCTTCTTCTACGGCTGGGTGAATTTCGACCACGTGTTCGGCACGCGCAATCACTACGGCAAGGTGGACATGTATGCGGGCACCTTCAACGGCATCCTGAAAGACGCCGGGGTCGACTACACCGAGACCTTCGAAACGCCGACGATCATGGCGACCTTCAAGGCGATGCTGCACGACTGGACGAACGAGGGATTCGACCCGTTCGCGGCGCCCGAGGAAACGGGCACGGCATTCGGGCGCAAGCATGGCGACAACGGGTCGGCCATCGAGCGCACGCGGATCGCGACGCGCCGCATGCCGGGCCTCGAAGGCGATTCGCCGCTGCGCGACGAACTGCCGGTCAACCGCGCGTTTCTCGACGTCGCGCAGGACGAGCCGGAAGTGCATGTCGAGCCGGGCTTCGAAGGCGAACTGCACGCGTTCAACCTGTTCAAGTATCTGTCGCGCTCGGACGTGACGTGGAATCCGTCGGTCACGTCGGTGTGCGGGCGCAGCCTGTTCTGCCCGACCACCGAGGAATTCATCCTGCCGGTGTTCCACGGCAACGACCGCGTCGAATGGTTCCTGCAACTGTCCGACGAAATCGTGTGGGACATCGGCGACAAGAACACCGGCGCACCGCGGGCGCGCGTCACGATGCGCGCAGGCGACATTTGCGCGATGCCCGCCGACATCCGGCACCAGGGCTATTCGACGAAGCGTTCGATGCTGCTGGTCTGGGAAAACGCGACGCCGGACCTGCCGCAACGCTACGAGAGCGGCGAGCTCGCGCCGTATCCGATCGCGTTCTGAGCAGCGCTTCAGCTTCAGCTTCAGCAAAATACCGAGGACGATTCATGCAAACCCAACTCTTCATCGACGGGCGCTTCGTTGACGCCGTCGACCGCGGCACGATCGACGTGCTGAATCCTCACGACGGCTCCGTCATCACGAAGATCGCCGCGGCCACCGCGGCGGACGTGGACCTGGCCGTCGAAGCGGCGACCCGCGCGTTCCCGAAATGGTCGGCCATGCCGGCAGCCGAACGCGGCCGGCTGCTGCTGCGCCTCGCCGATGCGATCGAGGCCCATGCGGAGGAGCTGGCGCAGCTCGAATCGCTCGACACCGGCCACCCGATTCGCGATTCGCGCGCGCTCGACGTGCCGCGCACGGCCGCCTGCTTCCGCTACTTCGGCGGCATGGCCGACAAGCTGCAGGGCTCGGTGATTCCCGTCGAAACCGGCTTCCTGAACTATGTGCAGCGCGCGCCGATCGGCGTCGTCGGCCAGATCGTGCCGTGGAATTTCCCGCTGATGTTCACCAGCTGGAAGATGGGCCCGGCGCTGGCCGCCGGCAACACGGTGGTGCTCAAGCCGTCGGAAATCACGCCGCTGTCGACGTTGCGCATCGTCGAACTGATGGCCGAGGTCGGGTTCCCCGCGGGCGTCGTCAATATCGTTCCCGGTTACGGGCATACGGCCGGCCAGCGGCTCGCCGAACACCCGGGCGTCGGCAAGATCGCGTTCACGGGTTCGACCGCAACGGGCCGCCGGATCGTCGAAGCGTCGCAGGGCAACCTGAAGCGCGTTCAACTGGAGCTGGGCGGCAAGGGCGCCAACATCGTCTTCGACGATGCCAACCTCGACGCGGCCATCAACGGCGCCGCATGGGCGATCTTTCACAACCAGGGGCAGGCGTGTATCGCGGGGTCGCGCCTCGTGCTGCACGAACGCATCGCGGACGCGTTCCTCGAACGGTTCGTTGCGCTCGCATCGTCGATCCGGATCGGCAACCCGCTCGACGCCGATACCGAGATGGGCCCGCTGACGTCGAAGCAGCATCTCGAGCGGGTGCTGTCGTTCGTCGACGTCGCGCGCGAGCAGGGCGGCCGCGTGCTCACCGGCGGCAGCGCGCCGCAAGATCCGGCGCTCGCCAACGGCTACTATGTGCGCCCGACGGTCATCGAAGCGAGGAGCGCGACCGACCGCATCGCGCAGGAGGAAGTGTTCGGTCCGTTCGTCACCGTGCTGCGCTTCGGCAGCGACGAGGAAGCTTTGGCCATTGCCAACGCGACGGAATACGGGCTGGGCAGCGGCCTCTGGACCCAGAACCTCTCGCGTGCACACAAGATGGCGTCGCAGATCAATGCGGGCATGTGCTGGATCAATTGCTACAAGCGCGTCAATCCGGGCAGCCCGTTCGGTGGCGTGGGCAAGTCGGGTTATGGCCGCGAGATGGGCTTCGAGGCCATGCACGACTACACTGAAGCTCGGTCGGTTTGGGTCAATGTCGACGGCAACGTGCCGCCGCACTTCAAGCGCTGAGGCTTTCATGGAACGCTTCGTCTATCAAGGTACGCCTTCCCGCGTGGTGTTCGAATGGGGTGCGCTCGCCAGGCTGCCGGACGAGCTGTCGGCGCTCGGCGCGCACCGCGCGCTCATCCTGTCCACGCCCGAGCAGCGGCCGCTTGCCGACCGCGTGAAGGAGGTACTGGGCGAGCGTGCGGCCGGCGTGTGCGCACAGGCGGTCATGCACGTTCCGGTCGAAGTCGCGCGCGCCGCGCGCGAGATGGCCGCCGAGCTCGGCGCGGACTGTTGCATCGCGATCGGCGGCGGCTCGACGATCGGGTTGGGCAAGGCCATAGCGCTCGAATCGTCGCTGCCGATCCTGGCCGTGCCGACGACTTACGCCGGCTCGGAGATGACGCCGATCTACGGTCTCACGGAAGGCCGGCTGAAGCGCACCGGGCGTGACGCACGCGTGCTGCCGCGTACCGTGCTCTACGACCCGTCGTTGACGTTGTCGCTGCCGCCGGGCATTTCGGCGGCGTCCGGTGTCAATGCGATGGCGCATGCCGTCGAAGCGCTCTATTCGGAAGACGCGAACCCGGTGATCAGTTTGATGGCCGAGGAATCGATTCGCGCGCTCGGCGAAGCGCTGCCCGTCGTGGTGCGCGATCCGCAAGACCGAGCGATGCGCAGCCGCGCGTTGTATGGCGCGTGGCTCGCGGGAACCTGCCTGGGCGCGGTCGGCATGGCGCTGCATCACAAGCTTTGTCACACACTCGGCGGCACGTTCAACCTGCCGCACGCGCAGACGCACGCGGCCATGTTGCCGCATACCGCGCATTACAACCACGCAGCTGCGCCCGACGCGCTGCGCCGCGTCGCGCGGGCGCTGGGCGGGAACGACGCGGCCGAAGCCGGCCCGTTGCTGTTCAGATTGAACGAGCAGCTCGGCATCTCGCCGGCGCTCGCCGACATCGGGATGCCGCAGGAGGGCCTCGACGAAGCGGCCGATCTCGCCTGCCGGAACCCGTATGCGAACCCGCGGCCGATCGAACGTGCGGCGATACGTGCGCTGCTTCAGGACGCGTGGGAAGGGCGCGCGCCGCATTGAACGGCCTGACGTGCAAAGGGAAAGGGAGGCAGACATGAATGACCACCATGACGGCGACACGAGGCTGACCGAGCAGGTCGTCGCCAGCTTCGACGGCACGCCGAACCCGCGCTTGCGCGTGCTGATGCAGAGCCTCGTGCGGCATCTTCATGCGTTCGTACGCGAAACGGAACTGACGGAAGCCGAGTGGATGGCGGCGATTCGCTTCCTGACCGAGACGGGGAAGATGTGCGACGACGTGGTGCGCCAGGAGTTCATCCTGTTGTCGGACACGTTGGGCGTCTCGATGCTCGTCGATGCGATCAACCATCGCTTCGCAACCGGCGCAACGGAGACGACGGTATTCGGCCCGTTCTACATCAAGGGGATGCCCGAGCGTGCGTATGGCGAGAACATGGCGCTCACGCCGGGTGCACCGGTTGTCGTGCATGGGCGCGTGCTGACCACCGACGGTGTTCCCGTGAAGGACGCCGTGCTCGACGTATGGCAGACCGCGGAGAACGGCATGTATTCCGGGCAGGACACGGCGCAACCGCACGGCAACCTGCGCGGCCGCTACCGGACCGATGCCGAAGGCCGTTACGCGATCACGACGATTCTGCCGGTCAGCTATCCCATTCCGACCGACGGCCCGGTCGGGAAGATGCTCGACGCCACCGACCGCCATCCGTGGCGGCCCGCGCATCTGCACTTCATGATCGACGCGCCGGGCTTCCGTACGCTCGTCACGCATGTCTTCGACGAGGATGACCCGTATCTGAAATCGGATGCCGTCTTCGGCGTGAAGCCGTCGCTGATGGTCGCGTATCGCCCGCGCGCCGCGGATGACGAGCTCGCCCGTCAGATCGGCCTCAACGGCCCGTACCGCGAAGCGACGTACGACTTCGTCCTCGACCGGAGCTGATCGAATGGCTCGATTTTTCGCGGTGTTTGCGACGGACCAGCCCGGTATGCGCGACGTGCGCGACCGCGTGCGGCCCAGTCATCGGAGCTACCTGCGCGCGGCTTCGCAGCACGGCGTGTATGTGCGGCTCGGCGGCCCGACGCTGGACCCGCAGGGTGACGCGATGAACGGAACGCTGCTCGTCGTGGAGGCCGACGACATCCATGCGGTGATGCAGTTCGTCGGAAACGATCCGTACGTGAAGGAGGGGTTGTTCTCGCGCGTCGAAGTGCGTCCGTGGGACTGGAGCCTGGGAAACCCCGAGCAGAGAGTGTGAATCATGGACGCGACGCAACTCTGCCGCTTTTCCGAGGTGCCTGATGGCGGCGCGCGGGTTGTCGACGAAGCTTGCATCGGACGTCCCGTGATCGTCGTGCGACGAGGCGAGCAGGTGTGGGCGTATGTGAATCGATGCCCGCATTTCTCGGTGCCGCTCGATTTCGTGCCGGGCAATGTTTCCTGCTACCGGTCGCAGGTGTTGATGTGTGCGCATCACAGCGCGCTGTTCCGGTTCGACGACGGTGTGTGTATCGACGGACCTTGCTCGGGTTCGACGTTGGAAGCCGTGGCTGTCGAGGTGGATTCCGCCGCGTGGGTTGTCTGGCGAGGCGCTTGATTCGAGTGTTCTGATCGGTGCGGGCGGGGCAATCCATTTTCCATGCGGCGATCTTCGATTTTATAAATCAGTAAAACTAATCATATTCTCGGCGTCGTTATATCTTCCGGGGTGAAGGCGTTGTTATACGAAGCATTGAGCGAGAACCCGCCACGTAGCGGGCAGCAGGCTCGCATTTCAATAAAAAGACGGAGACATGATGAAACTCAGGTTTGGAGCAGTGGCGATTCTTGCCGTAGCGCAGGGCGCATGGGCGCAGAGCAGCGTGACGATGTTCGGTCTTATCGACAGCGGCATCACGTATGTCAGCAACGAGGGCGGCGGAAAGAACGTCAAATTCGACGACGGGATATTCGCACCCAACCTCTTCGGCCTCCGCGGCACGGAAGACCTCGGCGGCGGATATCGCGCGACGTTCGCACTTGTGAACCAGTTCTCGATGGCGAACGGCGCCATCATCGGGTCCGAAATTTTCGGGCGCAATGCATACGTGGGCCTCGAGAGCGACCGGTTCGGCAGCATCACGCTGGGTAATCAGTACGACTTCATGGTGGATTCCCTCTTTTCGAAGGGGAACGCGATTGCGAGGGATATCAATGGGCTATACGGTTTCCGGAATGGCCCGTTCCAGCGTCTCGCGCTGCCGGGCAATCCGACCGGTGCGTTCGATTGGGACCGCACGGCAGGCAGCAAGCCGATCGCGAATTCCGTCAAATACAGTTCGCCGATGGTTGCGGGTTTGTCTGGGGGCGTGATGTATGCGTTCGGCGGGGTTGCTGGCGCGATCGGCGCGGACAATGCGGTCAGCGCCGGGTTGAACTATGAGGTGGGTGCGTTTGGCGTGGGCGCCGCTTATACGAACGAGAAGTACGGCCCGGCGCCTGGCGTGCCGTCGACGAGCGTGCGCAATTGGGGCATCGGGATGCACTACGACTTTGGTGTCGTGACGGCGAGTGCGCTGGTGACTACCGTGCGGAATTCGTTCAACGATGCCGGGGTGTGGATGGCCGAAGGCGGCGGGGTGTGGCACGTCAGGCCGGATGTCGTCCTGGGCGCGAAATACATGTACATGAAGGGGAATGAAGCGGTGAACAACAACCATGCTCATCAGCTCAGCGTGGCGCTTCAATACCTGTTGTCGAAACGGACGATGGTTTATGTGTCGGCTGATTATCAGCGGGCGAATAGTGGCGCGAATGCGCAGGTCAATGGCGTGCTGGATCCGAATGGGGCTTCAAGTTCGGCGAGCCAGGCGGTGGCGCGGGTGGGGGTGCATACGGTGTTTTGAATGGGGGGGCGGTGGCACGCTTCGTGTAATCGGATCGGTCGATCCAGTTCCGCCAGACCGGACGCACGTCTTCTGCGACATGTGTTCGCGGTTATCGTTGGAGACGCTCAAAGAACGTCCTTCAGTAGGGCGGCCAAGCGTGCCGACGGGGAGGAAACGGTAATGCTCTGCGAAATGGACCTAAACCGTTATTTCTGACAGACTTTCCCCCTCGGAGGCAATGCTTATCAGAAAAATCGAGTAACTCAACGTGGTTTTGTGGACGTCGATTCAGGACACATTTTTTACAATCGCACATGTTCCTGATGAGGGCGAGGTAACCAGGCGCTTCCATCCTGGATGGCGCCAAAGTCGGTCCACTGCTTGTTTTAGCATTGGATGAAGTAAGAAATTCCAATATTGCTGACACAAGAGATTGAGAAACGTCGATTCGGAAAATATTTCCGAATTGCCGGGCTGCTATTTTGACGTTTCTTATGAAATCGGCGTATATCACTGTGGCAAAATCTCTTCAGACATTACGTTCCTCCCGATTTATATTCAATTTCACCCCCTGAGGAGATACTCGATATGGGTAGGTTGCCCAATTCGTTGATGCTCGACGCAGGTATCGAGCAGACGAACCGGACGCTCATCCTGGACACTCCCCTCGGGGCGAAAGTACTTTTGCCGCAGCGCGTTATCGGCGAATCTCGGTTGGGCAGGGATTTTGAGCTCACGGTCGACGTTGTATCCAGGGAGCATGCGCTCCAACTGAAGAAGCTGATGGCGCAACCCGTCACGTTATGGGTGCGTCAAGCCGACGAGTCATACCTTCCCTGGCACGGCTACGTCTATGCGACGCGACGCCTCGGGGCGGATGGGGGGCTCAGCTACTACCAGCTTTCTTTTGCGTCATGGATGCGCTTTCTGCGGTATCGGAAGGACGCGCGCATCTTTCAGGACCTGACGACCGCGGACATCCTGACCGATGTATTCAACGGTCATTCGCAGGCACGGGGCCACTTCCGGGTCGATGTCAAGGATCCGGGGGCGGTTCGATCGTATTGCATCCAGTACGAAACCGACCACAATTTCGTCCATCGGCTGATGGAGTCGGAGGGGTGGTTCACGTATGTCGAGCATGGCGAGGACGGCAAGTCGCATACGGTTGTCGTGACAGACGACCTCTTCAATTGCAAGGCACTCGCCATCCAGCAGGTATCGTTCTATCGCGGGGACCGTGACGGTCAAGCCGGTACGCTCGTCGAATGGGGCAGCGAACGCACGGCGCAAAGCGTTGGCTACGCGCTTAGCACGGCCGATTACAAGCGTCCGTCGCGCGCTTTGCAGCGAGCCGGCCGCTCACCAGCCGACCAAGGTGAAATCCCGCAGCAGCTGGAGGTCTACGAATACGCCGGCCACTACAGCTTCCCGGCTACCGGCGAGTCGTACGACCGTGGCGAGCGTGCCGTGCGAATCCGCCTTGAAGAAATGGCATCGCGCAGCAAACGGTTTTTCGGAGTGGGCAGCGTGCCGTGCATGGACGCCGGCCGGTGGTTCATGCTCGAAGACCATCCCGAGCACGATGCCGACAAGCCCGAAGACCGCGAATTCGCGATTCTCGGCGTGAGTTGGGCTATCCAGAACAATCTGCCGCTGGGCAATAGCCGACCGTTTCCTGGCAGTCTCCAGCGGCGCTTGTCACGTCTGCGTGCCGAATACAGGGACCAGCAGGCCGCGTTCGTGTCCAAAGATCCGTTAGGCAACGAAAGCTTCGTGCTGGTCGAAATCGAAGCCCAGCGCCGCTCCGTGCCGTTCCGCAGCCCGTTCGAACACGCAAAGCCGGTCATGCACATGCAGACGGCCACTGTCGTCGGACCGGCGAGCGAGGAGGTGTACACGGACGAGTTGAACCGCGTGAAGGTTCAAATGCACTGGGACCGTCTGGGCGGCAACAACGAGACATCATCGTGCTGGATGCGAGTGATACTGCCGCACGCCGGTAAAGGGTTCGGCGGTGTGTTTGTTCCGCGAATCGGGCAGGAAGTGGCTGTCAACTACCTCGACGCGGATTGCGACCGCCCGGTCGTGAGCGGGGTGCTCTTCCACTCTGCCAACGCGCCGCATTGGCATTCGAACGGCCTGCTGTCCGGTTTCAAGTCCCAGGAGTACAGCGGTCAAGGTTTCAATCAACTCGTTTTCGACGACTCCACGTCGCAGAACCGGGCGCAATTCTACAGCTCGACGGCAAATTCCTATTTGCACATTGGCTATCTCATCGACCACAACGGCAATACGCGGGGCAACTACCTCGGCACGGGCTTCGAGCTGAAGACCGAAGCGTCGGGTGCGCTGCGGGCCGGGCGGGGACTTTATGTATCGACCTACGCTCGGGGTGGGACGTCGAGCCAACCGCTGGATGTGAAGGAAGCTACGCAGCATCTCATTGATTCCGGCGGCGTGATTCAGCATCGCTCGCTTGCGGCAGCCGACGGCAAGGCCGAGACCCTGGACGATGCACAGGACGCCATCAAGGACTTCGCTGCGACTACGCAGAGCGATGCGCAGGGCAATATGGCGGGGGGCAGGACAGCGGGGGGAGGCACTGGAAGCGCCAATGCGTTTTCGCAACCCGTCATGCTGCTCGCGAGCCCGGCGGACATGGGCCTGTCAACGCAGAAGTCGCTCCACGCGGCAGCGACCCAGCACGTCAATCTGGTCAGCGGCGAGAGCACCTACGTTTCGGCGGCCAGGTCGTGGATTGCCAGCATTGGCGAAAAATTGAGCTTCTTCGTGCAGAACGCCGGTATCAAGCTGTTTGCCGGCAAAGGCAAGGTCGAATTGCAGGCACAGTCGGACAACATCGAAATCACGGCCGACAAGACGGTGAAGGTCGTTTCCACCGCAGATGCCGTCAACGTGCTGGCGGAGAAGGAAATCACGCTGAGCGCCGGCGGCGCCACCATTCGTATCGCCGGGGGCAATATCTACGTCCATGCACCGGGTACGGTCGAGGTCAAGGGCAGTCCCCTCGTCTTCGATGGCCCGGCAGGCGATAGCGCGTCGGCACAGCTCGCGTCTTCGAAGTCGTGCGCCCAGCAGTTCGCCGCCGCCGCGCAGGCCGGCTCGGCGCTCGTGTAGGGCGGTTGGTATGGTTCATTACGTCATCGTTGAGGCTGTCAACGGGAAGCTCGAGCTGTCCGGTGTGCCCCCGGTCTATGAAGTCGGTGAGTTGGTCCCGGCGGCGCGTTCCGAGCTCGAGGGCGTGGCTCCGGTACTTTACTGTGCCGAGCATCCCGAGTTGCAATTGCCCGCGTTGAGAGAACGCGCCGAGTGGGACCTGAAGAATGGCTTGCCGCCGGTCGTTTGCGCCATTGTCGAATGCGGCAAGGTAACGGGCCGGCTGCAGCAACATCTGGCAGACCGGTTGATACTGCCCGCGCCGACTTCGGGCGATGCGGTCTTCCGCTATTACGACCCGCGCGTGTTTCCGCACCTGCGCCGCATCCTGAAGCCCGAGCAGATAGGCGCGCTTCTGGGGCCGGTTGCATCCTGGACGTACCTCGACCTCATAAGCGGCTGGACGGTGGTCAACGGCGCAGCCGAACCGGAAGCCGTCTTCGCCGTTACGGCAGACCAGCACGCACGAATCGCGCGCATCGAACTGGTTCAGCGCGCGCTTGATGTGCTCCGGCGCAACGGTACGGTGCCTCGTCCCGATATGCCGGGGTTGCTCGATGCGCAGCTTGCAAAAGGCGAAGCACATGGACTCGCCGGCGGGGACCTGCTTGCTTTTGCACTCCACGGCACACTCGTTTCCCCCTACTTCGACCGTCACCCGCGTGTTCAGGCTGTTTTGCAGGCACCGCGGAAAGGTCCGTACGCTGAAGCGGTCTCGAACTGGAGCGCAGCAGACTGGGAAACGATTGCGCGCGAGAGCATCCAATATCAATAAGCCCGAGTGGCGGCACGAGAGAGATACAGAATGGCACTCGACACGAACTTTGCGAGTATTTCCCAGCTCACGCAGTCCGCGATGCAGACAAGCTCGCGCGCGCCGAATTCATGCAACATGTGCAAGAAGAAGGGATTGCCGATTCTGCCCGTCCGCTATGGGGTCGTGGCCAACTCGAAGGCTCACAGCTCTGCTGGCGCGATGTCGCTCATGGGCGGCAAGTTTGGCGACGGCGTCGTCGGCATTGCGCTCAAGAAGGCGAAGTACACGCTGCGCACTCTGCGCTACGGTTACGTGTATATCTTCTATCCAAAAACACAGCGGTGGCAGATATATGCAGTTACGGCGGAAGGATACTTGTATGACTATCCGGTCGGCATCAAGCTCGACCGTAGCTTCGAGAAACCGTTCAGCTGCCATCAACCCGGGCACGCGCAACTGGCCCAGTGCATCACCATTGAAGACGCCGAACATGCCGGAACCGTGTATCTGGCGTTCAGCGACGAGCTTTGGACGCAGAGAGTCCGCGACACCTACGCGAAGAACTTCATGGGCTGTCGTGACAAACGGATGCAGAAGTTCGATGCGACCGGCTGGTACAACGGCAACATGAAACAGTCGCATGCGGACAGCCTGGACCATCTTGAGGGGCTTCTGAGCGAATACAAGGGAGGCAGTCCCGATGCGCTCGTCACCGGTTGCTTTCCATATCACGACCGTGCCGGACAGCAGCCGGCCTTGAAAAAGGCGATGGATTCCATCCTGCCGGACAAGGGGTTGTTCTTTGCGTTGTGGGACCCGGTTGGTATCACGCAAGAACTCAACTTCGAGCAGCGCGTCGCCTTCGGAGCGGCGCTTGCGCCGCATGAACATGGCATTTGGGCTGCCAGCGCAATCGACGCGCTGCAAAAGGCGGTCGCGGTGTCGGCGAAAGAGGACGTCGAGCGTTTTGCCTACCTGCAAGAAGTCAGTGCCTATAACGGTTCGGGCGCCGGCTCTCTGTTCGATGGTGGCAAGGCGCTGGAGAAACGGCTCAAAAGCATTGATGCGCAGAAGGAGTCTGAACTTGCAACGGCCGGACCGGAGGCGTGGAAGCCCTATACGACCCACTATCGGCAGCAGGCCATCGTCGACTTTCGACAAAAGATGGCGCAGGCGATGAAGTCGGAGCAGACGAGCACGCTGGTACCACTGTCTCAAGACCATCAGGCGTGGCTGTCCAGTCCAGCGTTGCTGAATGTTTTCGAGTCGGATTACGAGTCGGGAAGCTGGCGATGCGGGCTGAACTATACCAACACGTTTACGCGATGCATCGAGGGCTCGGCCGACCGCAAGGAAACTGTCGATGTGCTCGTCAAATGGGCTAAGGGCAACGTATCCGATACCCGCAATCCGCTGTTGCGGGCGTTCGTTCTGAATAGTCCAGTACTGGCCGAGAAGGTCAAAGAAGTCTCCAGTTATCCGTATATGGAGCTGAGGGAGTTTGTGGCGAAGCTCATCGAGTCATACAGCAAGATAGAGCAGGTTGAGGAGTCGAAGGATAAGGGTATCAAGGTTGCTGTTGCGAAGGCGTTAGCGTGGCTTCTCCATGAGACAGGCGGGCCCGTGGCTGAAGCTATCAGCGCGAGTGTAGATACGGCTGCGGCCAAAGTGCTGTATGCGACTCTGTGCATGCGCACGAAACAGTTGTTCGAGTTTAAGGCCGTATACGGTTCGGTAAACCAGTGGGTGAACTACATCGCCCGTCAGATGCAGGAAATGATGCCGGGCCGGCAGAAAATCAGCGTGCAGGACCTGAAAAAGCAGCTTCAGGACAAGGCCACCGTAGGTGGCGGCGCCGACCCGGAAATCAAGGCGAAGCAGTTCGTGCCAGTCGAAAGCCCGGCGACAGAGGCCGCTGCCCTGGCAAGCGTCAAGGCCAAACCTGGTTTCGAGAAGTTGGCCAGCGCGACGCTGACGCCAGACGTGGTCGAGACGATTTACATACCGAAATTTCGACTCATGACGAAGGGGGAACCTGGGTTTGCGGGCATCGGAGCGATATTCAGTGCCATCAATCTTCGCTTTGCTCGGGAGGAATTGAAGAAGGCGAACCGGTTCAATCAATCGGAGGCCGGCATCAAGTTCAACAACGCCATTGGTGGACTCGTGGCGAGTGTTGCTCAATATGGCTCGGCTGCAATTGACACCTTCGGAAAGGCTGGTGCTCAGTTGGGTACAGGCTGGCTTCGACTAGAACGTTTCCTCAACGTCGCGGGGAAGTACGGCGGCGCGGTGGTTGGGCTCGTGTCTGCTGCGATTGACATCTATCATGCCGTGCAGGATTTCAAGGAAGGTAATGTGACGATGTTTATCCTGGATGCTGCGTCAGCGGTTGTCGGTCTTGCTCTTGCTTACTCTGTCATATTCCTTTCGGCATCCGCTGCAGCGGTCGTGGCCCTGCCGCTTCTGCTCATTGCTGCCCTTATTGGTATCCTTATCAACTACTTCAAGGGTAAGGAAGTGGATGAGTGGCTTGAACGATGCTTTTTTGGGCTGAAAGAGGCCAAAGAGCGGTTTCCCACTCTGGCCGAAGACCAAAAGGCATTTGCGGCAATGCTTTCGTGATGGAGAAAAGAGATGGCATTTGACGGACTCTCGTGGTACCGCCTGAACCGGCCGGTCAGCGAGGAAGAGCAGGCTGCCCGCCTCGCGATCGGACAGCCTGCGTCTGACACGCCTAAGGATGAGCGTTCAGTATTCTCGATGAGCGATACTTGCCTAGAGGTCCGAGACGGAAACTATTCGGAGAAGGGCTGGGGGCTCTTTGCGTTTATGTTACCGGGGCTCGGTTCGTTGGCATTCACGGCGGCCCTTCTTTGGATGCTGACTCATGTACCTCCTATCTACGAGCAGCGGGGACAACTGGGGCTCATTTATGGAGTGCTTGCTTTTTTCTTGTTTGTCGCGCTCGGTTTCTCGGGAATTGGCATTTGGGCATTGACACGCGACTGTTTCAATTACACCTGCAAGCCCGTCCGGTTTAACCGGCGTGACCGGATGATTTACGCGTTCAAGCACAATGGCCCTGGCGGGGTTGTATCGGTACCCTGGGATAGCGCCTTCCTGTACGTCGAACGCAAGCCCAGAAGCGGCCCCACGCGCACGGCGCCGCGCGTGGTTCGTTGCCTGGTTCTTGACGACAAGGGGATGGTCAAGGATACGTTCTCGATGGGAACGCGAGTTGTCCTGTCGTCCGATGAGGGAAGTGTCGGGGGACAGGAGGTCATGAAAGTCCTCTACCAGGACTTCGAGTTCTACCGGCGATTTATGGAAGAAGGCGCCGCTTCGGTGCCGCCGGTGACCGAGTTTCTGCCGAAGGGAGCCTCCCTGCACAATTCGCTGAGGTTGAATTTCGACGGCACCTCGGGTCTACTTAAGTCGGGTAATCCGATAGTTTGGCTGGTGGTGGCGGTCGGTGCACTTCCCGCATTCTCTCAATCCCTATTGCATTGGTTCGCCCAACTGACTTGCCGCGAACCTGTGTGGCCGGAGGATATCGAGCGGGCGTGCAATGCTGCGACGCCGTCCAACGGCCTTACAGCATGAGCCGGCGGTTCATTCGTCAGGGCGATAAGACTGACCGCAACGGTGTTGTGGTTGGCGGTATCGCTGGGACCTCGTTGCAAGGCCAACCTTTCGCTTATCTGGGCGCCCCTGTTCAGTGTCCCGCCTGTGGCACGATGGGCGCCATCATAAGCGACGGCTCACCTCGTGCGATGACGATGATGGGTAAGCTGGTCGCATTGGAGAACGATTTGTGCCAATGCAAATGTGAGCCACTGCCGAAGCTGGTGGCGTCTCAGACTCTTGGCTCCATAAAGACATAACAGCCAGAGCCTATCCGGTCTTTTGTGTGTGAGGCATAAACTGACGGCCAAGGAGCCACTTTTATGCCGCGCAAACGCAAGGAAGAAGTGACGATTGAACCGGGCAAGGGCTTGAACCTGGGCCCGGAACTGATCAAGCAACTGGTGCCCGGGACGCTGGACCGGGCGACGATCAACGAGCTGCTGGCCGCGCTCAAGAGGGCGATCTTCGAGCGCGCACTGGGCGGCGAGTCGGCTCACCACCTGGGCTACGAGAAAGGCGAAGCCAAGCCGGCTGGCAGCACGAACCACCGCAACGGCACGAGCCGCAAGTGCGTCGCGACCGACGACGACCTGCTCGACGTCGAGATCCCGCGTGACCGCGAAGGGACGTTCGATCCGGTGCTGATTGCCAAAGGCGAATGGCGCTTCACCGGTTTCGACGACAAGATCATCGCGATGTACGCGCGCGGCATGAGCGAGCGGGAGATTCAAGGCATCCTGCTGGAGATGAACGGCATCGAGGTATCGCTGGACTTCATCAGCACAGTGACCGACGCGGTGATCGACGAAGTGCGTGAATGGCAGCAGCGGCCGCTCGAGCCGATATATCCGGTCGTGTTCTTCGACGCCTTGCGCGTCAGGATTCGCGACGAAAGCGTGGTCCGCAACAAGGCGATCTACCTAGCGCTGGGTGTGCGCCGCGACGGCACACGTGACGTACTCGGCCTCTGGATCGAGCAGACCGAGGGCGCCAAGTTCTGGCTCTGGCTGCGCGTCGTCAACGACCTGAAACTGCGTAGCGCGCAGGACATCCTGATCGCCGTGGTCGACGGCCTGAAGTGCTGCCCGGAAGCGATCAACACCGTGTTCCCGGAAACGACGGTTCAAACCTGCATTGTGCATTTGATCCGCAACTCGCTGGACTTCGCGAACTGGAAAGATCGCAAGTCGGCTGCCGCCACGCTGAAGCTGATCTGGCTGGCTCTGCGCAACGTCGTTGCCAAGTGGATCGGCTCCCGGCACGATTGGAAAAGCGCGATGACGCAGTTTGCGCTGCTTTACCCAGAGCGATTCAACATCGGAATCTGAGTCCTGACCCGCCTCACACACGGAATTTCGGATACCTCCGCCGCCGCTCGCTTCCGGTCGGTTGTTGTCGCCCGGGCAACACGGTAGTGTGCCCGTTGATCTGCTGCCGGGCCGATAATGAGCCTACGATGAGACGCGCCGGCCATCGGTGAATTCAAGCAGTGGATGCGTTGCCGATCATTCCACTCTATAGTGCTCGTCGTTGACCGCTCTGCGAGAAAATCAGGAGTTCGCCGTGTTTCACCGGAAATCCAAGTTGGGTCGTTCGAACTTCGTGTGCGTTGTCGCGTTGACGATGATGCTGGCGCCAATCGCGGTGCATGCAGAGGCGGAGGCTGTCGACGGCACGACGCACATCGCGCCCGCTGTCAATCACGACACGTCACCCGCGCGACCGATTGTCGGCGACGACCCGGTTGCAATTCGGGATGCGCTGAAGAAGCAGCACATCAGCACCATCCCGCCTTCCTTGAGCAACCGGGTTCGCGGCCTGGTCTCCGGCGCTGCCGGCCGGCATGGCCCGAATCCCGACCTGGCGGCCGTCGATCTGGATCGTGACGTGACGTTCGTGGTGCCGGTGCGGTACGGGCTGAGGTACCGGTCACAGCGGCACCTATTGACGCTGGACGTCGACCTGTTCGACGCAGAGCGCGACGACCGGACGGGCATCCTGCTCAGAAAGGTCACGACGGGGCCACGAGGGCGCGGGCTCGTGATTGCACCCGAAGCGAAGGCAAAAGGGTACATCCAGCAGATCGACATCATCGAACTCGAGTCCGGGAAAGGCAAGATGTCCACGGTTCGCAGCCGCATGCGGCTTTCACCCGCCGTGTACGCCCAAACGCATGGCGACTTCGCACTCGTTTTTTCCGGGCGCCTGGTTCGGCCTTACCTGACCGAACAGATCGAGCATGTCGATCCGAGCATTGACGAGCCGACGGACATTACGACCAGGATCTCCAGGTTGCACATGGATCTCCATGCCATCTGGCTGGTGAGTCCGTCGAGCGGTGTCGTGCTGTCGAAGAAACTGCGTCTGTCGAAGTAGCGTTTTTCTTTACGAGGCGATGATCTTGACCGGCTTCCGGAGTGCACGCATGTCCCGTGCTTCGACGCCGATCCTCTGCACGATTGCGTGCGACTGCGGTGTAGTCGGCGTCCGGTCGGAACAATACGGCCGTGCGCGAAATGCACCCATGTTCCGGTATGTCGCTGTCGAGGGGGCGTTGCGTGGCTCCGGGTTCGCGACGCGAAGAACCTCGGCTGGGTCCTCATTGCAAAGTTAGGAAAGGTTTGATCGGCCGGACAAGTGGGAGGCGAGCCTCCTTCTCCCAGTTGTGGTCCGCCAAGGCACGCGTGAAGGAACATTGACCATCATGTAAGATGCCCACAGCTTAACCCCGGTCTTGAGAGGGGCCGGGTTCTCGCGCACAACGGCAATCCGCCGAACAACAATAAGGAAGCCACGAGATATGCCGGGGATTTCCACTGAAGCCTTTTCCGTCTGGCACACGATCCTGTCCGTTGCCCGACATGCACCGTCACCCCATAACGTTCAACCGTGGCGTGTGCAACTGATCTCGGACGATTGCGCCGAGCTTTTCGTCGATGGCACGCGCACGCTGCCGAAAGAGGACGCGACCGGTTCGTTCCTGTTGTCCGCGATGGGCATGTTCATCGAAGCGATCGATCTGCTCGCGGCACCGCACGGCTTGCGTGTCGAATGGCAACTGCATCGTCCGGTGCAGGAATTCGCGGCCATCCTGTCCCGGCCGACCCCGCCGGGGCTGATTCCGTTTTCAGCATTGCGGCTCGTCGCCAACGCCGGGGTGTCGCGCGACGACCCGTCCGCGCTGATGATCGCGCGCCGCACGTCGCGCATTTCGATGGATCCGACACCGGTACCGGACGCGGCGGTCACGCAACTGGCGGCGCTGGCCGACGAATGGGGACATCGATATACGCACCTGGCGGGTGCCGAACTTGTCGAGCCGATCATCGCTGCGAACATCGACGCCGTGTTCCACGACATGAACGTCGCGGATTACCACGACGAAATCACCGCCTGGTTTCGCTTCACCGAACGCTCGACCACCCGCCATCGCGACGGTCTCGACTGGCGCTGCATGAACCTGTCGCGCGCGGAGTTCTGGCTTTCCGCGCATCTGTCGAAAATCCTGACGTTCAGGCCGACGCGTTTCTATTTCAAGCGCCGGTATCGCGCGCAACTGGGCCATGTACCCGCAATCGGCGTGCTGAGCGGCGATTTCTTCAACCCGGAGAATGCGATCGAGTCGGGCCGTTTCCTGCTGCGCTTCTGGCTGGCGCTGACGAGCCTCGGCCTGTATCTGCATCCGTACGGCAACCTGGTCACGAACCCTGACGCCGCCGCGTGGTTCAACGCGCATGCCCAGGTAGACAGGGCATGGCTCGTTTTCAAGGTCGGCTACTCGCGTACGCCGCCGCAAAGCCAGCGCAGGGCGCTCGCCGATATCCTCGTCGATGCGCCGGTTCCGTCCCACTCTCCGAGATCCGCATGAATACGCTCTATCGCCTGTTTCTCGAGGCCATTCTCTGGACGCTATGGTTCCTTCGCCGCGTGATCAGCGTCGACGGCCGCCTTTATGTGTTCCTCAACGCACCGGTGTTTCAGCCCTATCTGGCCTATGTCGGCCGCATACGCGCCCGCGTGGCATTTCTCAAGGCGAGCACGGCTTGCCCGGCGTACATCGAGTTCCTGAAGGCCGAGGGCTACCGGGCCGGCGGGAAGTGGCGGTTGGCGGACCTGCCCGCCATGACCAAGGAGAACTACATCAAGCTCTATTCGATCGAGCAGCGCTGCTATGGCGGAGCCATTCCAAAGTCAGGTGTGGTCATCGACGAGTCGTCGGGGTCGACCGGCCAGCCCAACAATTGGGTGCGCAGCGCGGCCGAACGCAGCGACGTCAAGCGCATCCTGCAACTGAACTATCAGCTAGTGTTTCGCCACTCCGGCAAGATGTTGCTGAACTGCTTTGCGCTCGGGCCGTGGGCGACGGGCATGAACGTATCGATGTCGCTCGTCGACGTGGGCATCATGAAGTCCATCGGACCGGACAAGGCCAAGCTGATCAACACGCTGAAACTGTTCGGGCCGAAATATCAGTACCTGATATTTGGCTACCCGCCGTTTATCCGTTCGGTGGTCGACGAATGCGATCTCGACCTGACGCCTTATCACATCGATTTCATCGTTGGCGGGGAGGGGTTGTCGGAAGCGCTGCGCGACCATCTGCTGCGCAAGGCGAGCACGGTCATTTCGTCGTATGGCGCGTCGGACCTCGAGATCAACATCGGCGTCGAGACACCGACGACGATCGGCCTGCGGCGGGCGCTGCTGGGTCGCCCCGAGTTGTGCCGCGAACTGTTCGGCCGCGATACGCCGCCGATGATCTTCCAGTACAACGCGCTCGACTACGTGATCGAAACGAATGCCGACGGCGAACTGCTGGTGACCATCGGGCGCCAGTCCGGCGCGGCGCCGAAGATCCGCTACAACATTCGCGATTCGGGAGGGACGTATAAATTCCGGGTGTTGAACAAGCGCCTGTCGGCACATGGCATGCGCCTGACGGACTTCGCGTCGCGGACCAGCCATTTCCCGTTTTTGTTTGTCTACGGCCGCAACGATTCGAGTGTGCCGTTCTACGGCGCGAAGGTGTTCCCGTCCGATATCGAGCAGGTTCTGTCCGCTTCGCCGGTGCTGCACGATGCGATCAGCACGTTCCAGCTCGCCGCGACCGAGGATGAGCACTTGACGAGCTTCCTGCACGTCCATCTTGAGCGGGCCGCAGGAAGCGCGCAAATGCAGCTCGACGACGCAGTGCTGCATGCCGAGATGTTCGAAGGCATGAAGCGCGTGAATCAGGATTTTCGCGAGGTATCGAGGTTGTTCGAATCGAAGCAGGTGATCGTGCATGTGCACGATCACGATACCGGCCCATTTCAGGGACGCGATATTCGTATCAAGAATAGGTATATCGCGTGATGGGGGCGGCTTGCGGTGCGGTTAGCTTATTCGGCGGCGTAGATATCGGCGGGTCCTTGTTCTTGGTTATTATCACGTTCAGCCAAGCCGGTTCGCCGAAGCAAACAAAGCTCGAGAGACCGCAGATGACGTAGAACTGCGCGATGTGCGCGAGGAATGCTTACATTTCCAGATGTCGTTATTGTAGTTTCTCTTTGAATTCGGTTCCCACATAGCCAACCCTCTCCACAAGGCTTAGGGCGTAATCTCGCCAAAGCTATTCTTGCGAAGAATTTTTCTTGTACTATCGTTCAAGAAAAATACGAACTATTGACCAAATTCCACAGTGTCGATGCAACTTGGCGTGGCACCACTGGAACTCGTGGAGCAGAATAAAAATGGGCTGGGGATTTCGTAAAAGCATCAAGGTCGCACCAGGTATCCGCCTCAATTTCAGCAAGAGCGGAGTCAGCACGTCAATCGGCGGCAAAGGATTCACTTACAACACACGGGGCCGTGTCACTGCAAGCGTCCCCGGCACGGGGATTCGCTATACGCATTCGTTGAAGAGCGCGAAGCGAACGTCGAGCCCGGTCGGTGCGGTTGTTGCCGGAAGCCGAAATCTAGGCCCCGACGGCTTCGAGCGGCTGTCAAAGCGGGAGCAAGCGACGCGGGACTTCGTCGTGATGGTCAAAACGCGCACGACCACCGCCTTGGTCGACTACTTCTCCTCGCATGGCGTGTACGTTCACACTGAAGACTTGAGCGAAGCGGTGACGCTGGAAGACCACCAGCATTTCCTCGAATCGCTCTCGCGCGAGTTCGAGACAACGACGAACGCAATCCGGCTCGCGGTCGACATCGGCTCAATCGCGCTTGCAGAGAAAGAGAAAGCGATGCGCGCGGTGTACGAGATTGAAAAGAAGTGCGCCGAGCATCACGGGCAGCTAAGAGACCTAAGTGACGCTGCATCTGCCCTGCTGGCTGCAGTGCGGAGCTATCCGGCAACACCCTCTCTGGTCGGGCCGTTCATTATTGGTCTGTTCGGGGCCTTTCTCATCTCAGTCGTGAACATCGTTGCCGGTTTTTTCGTTGCCGCAGTGGCGCTCCTCTATGGTGGTGGCAAGGCCTTGGGTTACTTTCGAGAGCGCGATGCCGCACTGGCGCTCATCGAAGAAAGAGACCGACACTTCGATTCGCTGCTGGTGGCCGAAATCACCCTCCGCCCGACGCTGCGCTCAACTCGCGACACTGTAAAGCCGAAAGCCATTGGATTCGGCGCCACGGTACTTGCCGCTACGCTCGCCGCTTTCGTAATGCACCTGTCGAATCCACGACCAGCAGGGACGAACGCCGCAGCATCTTCGGCACAAGCGACTACCGACGATGCCGACTCTCAAGCGTCGAAGGTCAACGGAAGTCTGGCAGCTAGCAAATTCTCTTGGATGGTCGGAAAGCAGCCTTATGAGGTAGTGAACGACCGCCGCTTCAAGGCTGCGTTCCGGGGCGTAGCGCGCGCAAGCTGGAAAAAAATCGCAGACCGCCTCATGGTGGCAAGTCAATCCGGAATTGAGTTGAAAGACGGGTTCCTCGTTGGCGAGGGATGCAAAGCTCATCAGTGCGGCTCTGAGAAAGCCGCGTTCGCCATCAACGAGAGCACCGGTAAAGGCGTGCTTATGATGATGGAAACGCAAGGTAATACTCCCGTTTTCACGACGTATGGAGCCGCGAATCTATCCGTCGAGCAGACGCCGTTGGCAGGCTGGAAGCAACAGCAGATTGACGAGTCCCCGTTTCCGGCGAGATCGAGTTCGGGTAAAGGAGACACAACGACCGCGGCTCTGTCGCCGACCTATCCGACGAGCTTCGACTGCTCGCAGGCTCGTTCGGACGCCGAGCATCTGATTTGCAGTGACGCCACGCTGGCCGCTGCAGATGTCGAGTTGGCCACGGCCTACGCAAAAGCTAGAGCTGCTGTAACGGACCAAGCTGCGTTCCGTGAACGAACGCGCGCGCAATGGAACTATCGGGAGAGGACGTGCCATGACAGGGAATGTCTCGCACGGTGGTACGCCGACCAAAAGAATGCGCTCGGCGAAATAGCAGCAACGGGCGTTGTCGGTCCGTGACTCGAGACATGTGACGACGACGCTACGCATGTGTAGCGGTCTCCAATCCGGGGAAATGATGCGGCTTAAGCCCGCGCAGAGCTCCAGTGCAGAAGACGGGAAATCTGATCATGGCCAGCCCGTTTAAAGGGCTGCGGCGGCGAACCATAGGGGACAGAACGAGGAGAAGGTGAGCGGTGGAAGGGAGGGCCGGGGCCGAAGCCCCGGACGACCGCGGAAGGATTCATTCCTTTGCAACTTTTTCGGAATTTCCCCTCGAACGCAGGCGATTTGATGGTGCAGGATTAGAAGCGCTTACGTGTAAATGCTTCTAATCCGGATTGCCACATCCTGATCTACCGGCCGCACTCTTTCACTCCACCGTCACCGACTTAGCCAAATTCCTAGGCTTATCAATATCCGTCCCCCTTGCCAACGCAGCGTGATAAGCCAGCAACTGCATCGGCACCGTATGCAGAATCGGCGAAAGCGGCCCGTAGTACTCATTGAGCCGAATCACCTCGATCCCGTCGCTCGGCACCAGCCCACAGTCCACATCCGCGAACACAAAAAGCCGCCCGTTCCGCGCACTGACCTCATGCATGTTCGACCTGAGCTTCTCGAGCAGCATGTCATTCGGCGCAACCGCAATCACCGGCATCTCGTTGCTGACGAGCGCAAGCGGCCCATGCTTCAGCTCCCCCGCCGGATAAGCCTCCGCGTGAATATAAGAGATCTCCTTCATCTTCAACGCACCCTCAAGCGCGATCGGATAATGCATCCCGCGCCCGAGAAACAGCATGTTGTCGCGTCGCGCGAGCAGTTCCGACCACGCCATGATCTGCGGCTCCAGCGCGAGCACCTTCGACATCGCATCGGGCAGGTGCCGCAGCGCACGCAGATGCTCCTTCTCTTCTTCATCACTCAACCGCCCGCGCACCTGCGCAAGCGACAACGTGAGAAGGAACAACGCAACCAGCTGCGTCGTGAATGCCTTCGTCGAAGCCACCCCGATCTCGATCCCCGCACGCGTTACAAACTGCAGCGCACATTCGCGCATCAACGCACTCGTCGCGACGTTGCAGATCGCGAGCGTATGCATCATCCCGCTCTGCTTCGCGACATGCACGGCACCGAGCACGTCGGCTGTCTCGCCGCTCTGCGACACCGCGACAACCAGCGTGCGCGGATTCGGCACGCTGTCGCGATAACGAAACTCGCTGGCAATTTCGACACTCGCCGGCAGCTTCGCGATGCTCTCGATCCAGTACTTCGCGGTCAGCGCCGCGTGATAGCTGCCGCCGCATGCGAGCAGCAGCACCGAATCGACATCGTTGAACACGCGCCACGCACCGTCGCCGAACAGCTCGGGCATGATCGACGCGACGTCGAGCAGCGTATCGGCCACCGCCTGCGGCTGCTCGAAGATCTCCTTCTGCATGTAGTAGCGGTACGACCCGAGATCGGCCGCGCCGCTATGCGCGGCGACCCGCTGCACCGCGCGCTCGACGCGCTGGCCGGCCGCATCGACGATCCAGTAGCGATGCAGCTGGATATCGGCGACGTCGCCGTTCTCCAGATACGCGATGCGGTCGGTGATGCCCGACAGCGCAATCGCGTCGGACGCCAGGAAATTCTCGCCTTCGCCGACGCCGACCACGAGCGGCATCCCGTCGCGCGCGCCGACGATCCGGTGCGGCTCGTCGCGGCACATCACCGCGATTGCGTAGCTGCCGCGCAGCCTTGCGACTGCGCGCCGCACCGCGTCGAACAGGTCGCCGTCGTACAGGTGGTCGATCAGGTGCGCGATCGCCTCGCTGTCGGTCTGGCTCGCGAACACGTAGCCGTGCGCCTGCAGCTCCGCACGCAACTGGTCGCAGTTCTCGATGATCCCGTTGTGCGACAGCGCGATGCGCGCGTTGGCGTCGCTCGGCGAGAAGTGCGGATGCGCGTTGAGCGTGACGGGTGCGCCATGCGTGGCCCAGCGCGTATGCGCGATGCCGGTGTAGCCCGACAGCGCATGCTCGGCGATCTCGCGCTGAAGGTTGGCGACGCGATCGACGCTGCGGGCACGCGCCAGCGCACGGTCTCGGTAGACCACGACGCCGCACGAGTCGTAGCCGCGGTATTCGAGCCGCTTCAGGCCGTCGACAAGGTTCGGCAGGATGTCCCGCTGGGCGACCGCCCCGACAATTCCACACATATCGCGCTCCGTAAATGTCCTGTCTGGACCAGTGAGAGCGATGGTAGAGGTGGTCGAATGGAATTAAATTTCAAAATATCGACATAAATGAAACGAGGCTTAGATCGTCTATCATGTTGAAATTAAATTCCACGCCCTGACCGGAAGGAGCCGCCGATGGCCGGCATCACCCTCGACGATCTCGACCTGCGCATCCTCGCGATCCTGCAGGACGACGCGTCGGTGTCGAACCTGCAACTGGCCGAGCGCGCGCTGTCGTCGCCGCCCACCTGCATGCGTCGCGTGCGCCGGCTGACGGAAGCCGGCGTGATCCGCCGGCAGGTTGCGGTGCTGGATCCGGTCGCGATCGGCACGGCCGTCACGGCGCTGATCGAGATCAGCCTCGACCGGCAGACGGCCGAAGACTACGACGCGTTCGAAGCGTACGTCTGCGCGGAGCCGGCCGTCACGCAGTGCTATCGCGTGTCGCCGGGGCCCGATTTCGTCGTGGTGGCCGATCTGGCCGACGTCGCCGAATATGACGAGTTCGCGCGGCGGCTGTTCACCGGCGCATCGAACGTCCGCAACGTGCGGACGTTTTTCTCGACGCATCGCGCGAAGTTCGAGGCGAACGCGCGGGTCGCGCATGCGATGCGCAAACGCGCGTGATCGCGGCGCATCAGGCAGTGGCCGCGTCCGCCAGTTGCAGCGGCTTGCCATACCCGAAGCAATGAGCAGGCTCGGGAAACACGCGCTGCCGCACGTCGTGCGCGTACTGGCGGATCGCGTCGCGCATCACCGCATTCGCATCGGCGTAACGCTTCACGAAGCGCGGCGTGTATGCATCGAATGCGCCGATCATGTCCTCGGTCACGAGCACTTGTCCGTCGCATGCGGGCGATGCGCCGATGCCGATCGTCGGGATCGTCAGCGTTTCGGTCAGGTGGCGCGCGAGCGCTTCGGCGGTGCCCTCGATGACGACGCTGAACGCGCCGGCCCGCTCGGCCGCGCACGCGGCGTCGAACACTTGCGCGGCCGAATGCGGGTCCATGCCCTGCGCGCGGAATCCGCCCGTCGCGTTGGCCTGCTGCGGCATCAGGCCGACGTGCGCCATCACCGGTATGCCGCGCTCGGTCAGGAAGCGGATCGTGTCGGCCATCTCGCTGCCGCCTTCGAGCTTCACGGCCTGCGCGCCGGTTTCCGCGAGCAGCCGCGCGGCGGAGCGATAGGCCTGCGCGGGCGATTCCTGGTACGTCGAAAACGGCAGGTCGACGACGACGCACGCCTGCGCGGCGCCGCGCACGACGGCCGCGCCGTGTGCAATCATCATGTCGAGCGTGACGCGCAGCGTATCGGGCATCCCGTACAGCACCATGCCGACGGAGTCGCCGACGACGATCACGTCGGCCACGTCGTCGACGAGCTTCGCCATCGGCGCGGAATACGCGGTCAGCGACACGAGGCTGCCGATGCCTTTGGTCGAACGGATCGCGGTGACGGTCTTGCGGGTGGTGCGGGTATGAGCGCTCATGGTCGGAAGCCGTGTGAAAGAAGAGCCGCCACGGTAGCATCGCGCTCGTTCGTGCAATGACCTTCGGAGGACGTCTTATGTTGCTGGCGGGACAATCGGGTGACCCTTACGCGGCGCCGCCGATGGCGCGCCTGCCGAGGCCGCTGTACGTGCGCGCGTTCGGGATTCCCGGCAACGCGAGCGTGGATGCGCACAGTCATCCGTGGGCCCAGCTGATGTATGCGACGAGCGGCGTGCTCGAGGTGTCGACACCGTCGGGCCGGCAGCTGCTGCCGCCGCACTACGCGATGTGGATTCCGCCGCACGTGCCGCATGCGGTGACGACGCGCGAGTGCGTCGCGTTCCACAGCCTGTATCTCGACGAAGCGATCGCACGCAGCGATGCGAACGACGATTGCACGATCCTCTGCATGACGCCGCTGCTGCGCGAGCTGGTGATTGCCACGGCCGAATTGCCGGTGAACTACGACGAAGCAGGACCGGACGGCGCGCTCGTATGCCTGATCGCCGACCGCATCGCGCGGATGCGGCCGGCGCCGCTGACGGTGCCGCTGCCGCGCGATCCGCGCCTGCTGAAAATCGCGCGCGCGTTGCATGCGCATCCGGGCGATACGCGCAGTCTCGACGAATGGGGGTATCAAGTCGGCGCGACGCGGCGCACGCTGTCGCGGCTGTTCCGGCAGGACACGGGGCTGTCGTTCACCGAATGGCGGCAGGCCGTGCGGCTGCTCGCGTCGCTGCCGCTGCTCGATGCCGGCGAGCCGATCGGCGCGGTGGCCGCGCAACTGGGTTACGACTCGACGTCGTCGTTCATCGCGCTGTTCCAGGCGAAATTCCGCGTGACGCCCGGTGCGTATGCGAAGCGTGAAGCGCGCCGGCCGGTATTGAGCGCGTGACGCGGCTACGCGTGCCGTGCGCCGTCACTCAGAACGCGAGTGCTGTCTGCACCGGATGATGCGCACCGCGCTCGAACCCGGCACCTTCTAGCGACAGCAGCGCGCGCTTGCGGTCGATGCCGCCCGCATAACCGGTCAGGCTGCCCGACGCGCCGACCACGCGATGGCACGGCACCATGATCGACACCGGGTTCCGGCCGACCGCGCCGCCCACGGCGCGCGCGGCGCTCATCGGCAGCCCGACGCGTTCGGTGATGTCGCCGTACGACACGAGCTCGCCGAACGGAATCGCGAGCAGTTCCTTCCACACGCGCCGCTGAAACGTCGTACCGCGCAGGTGGATCGGCACCGAGAACGTTTCGCGCGTGCCGGTGAAGTATTCCGCGATTTCTTCCGCGACCTTGCGCGCGATCGGCGAAGTGACGAGCGCGTTTGCTTCCTGCGCGATCGAAAGCGACGGGAAGTATTTCTGGCCGACGAAGAACAGGCCCGTCAGCGCATCGTCTTCGATGCGCACGGCGATGTCGCCCAGCGGGCTCGGAATCAGGTGAGCGGGAGTCATCGCAATACGTCTCCTTGAAGGCGCCACACATGCAATGCGGCATACGCGCGCCACGGCGCCCAGCGCGCGGCATGCGGCGCGGATGATGGCATGCGCGAGCGTTCGATGTGTTCGATATGTTCGATATGTTCGACGCGTTCGGTGCGTGCGGGCAGCAACGCATGGTCGGCCGGGAATGCATTCGGCCAGGCCATCGCACGCATCGCGACGTACTGCACCGCGCGTTCGTCGAAGCCGGCCATCTCGCGCAGCACGGCGAGCGTCGTGTCGAGCGGCGCCATCGGTTCGAGTGCGAGCATGCCGTCTGCGACCGCGCGTGCGAGCGACACGATCGCCTGTGCCGTTTCGCGCGTAAGGCCGAGCGCTTCAAGCGCCGCCGGTGGCAGGGCGGCCAGCGTCGCCGCGGAAGGCAGTGCATGCGTCAGCCCCGGCGGCGCGCCTTCCAGCGATGTGCCGAAGCGTTCGGCGATGCGCGCGAGCACCGCACCCGCATGCGCTGCCGCGAGCCGTTCGCCCGCGATCGCGCGAAGGGCGATTTCGAGGCCGTCGAACGCGCCGGGCACGCGCAGGCCGGGCGAGCCATCCGCGAGTGCGCCGAGATGCGCGTCGATCACGTCGGGGCGGCTGTCGAGATCGAACAGCCGCCGCACGCGCGCGAGCACGGCCGGCACGACCGGTGTCAGCGCGGGCGACACGGTGACGGCCAGCGCGAAGCGCTGCGGCACGTGCGCGACGGATAACCACCCGGTTAGGCGGCCACCTTCGTTTCGATTCGGCAATTCGACGACACGCGCATAACCCTGCGCATCGATCCGCTCGACACCATCGATCTGCCGCTGCGCGAGAAAGCGCATCAGGTCGGCCCACGCGAACGGCGGCCGGTACGGCAGCGGGAACGTCATGTCGCCATCGGCGGACGCGCCGGCCCCTTTGCGAAGCCGCAGCGGATTGAGGCCGTAGCGCTGCCGGAACAGGTCGTTGAAGCGCCGCACGCTGCCGAACCCGGCCGTCGATGCGACGATGGCCACCGGCAGCGCGGTGTCGGTCAGCAGCCGCTTGGCCATCAGCAGCCGGTGCGTCTGCGCGAACTCGACCGGCGATACGCCGAACTGCGCGGCGAAGATCCGGCGCAGGTGGCGTTCGGTCACGCCGACGCGCTGCGCGAGCACGTCGACGGAGTGCGCGTTCAGGAAACCGTCTTCGATCAGCGTGGCGGCCGCGTCGGCGAGATTGCCGGACAGGTCGAGCAGGCCGTGACCGGGCGCGAGCTCGGGGCGGCAGCGCATGCACGGCCGGAAGCCGGCTTTTTCGGCGGCAGCGGCGGTCGGGTAATAGCTGCAGTTCTGCGCTTTCGGCGGCTTCACCGGGCAGACGGGGCGGCAATACACGCCCGTCGTCGCGACGCCGACGAAGAACCAGCCGTCGAAGCGGCGGTTCCGCGAAAGCAGGGCGTCGTAGCAGGTGTCGGGATCGAGGCGCATGAAACGACTGTAAACCATCCGCGCCATCGATTCTGGCTGGAATCGGACATGTGTCTCGGCGGCCGTGCCCCGATTCGCGCGTTGGAAAATCCGGGAAAAACGGTTAATGCCACTCTTCGAAACAGTCGTCTCTTTTGCCGCGACTAATTTGAGATGACTCATCGAAATCCCCGACTGACAGGGTGCCGACCGACGTCCTATCCTTTGAAAAACGTTTTCCACAAGGATTGGCGATCGGCCGTGCGCGATAGCGCAATGCGGCCGCCCGCCCCGGCGCCGTTCGCCGGTCAACGAATAGCGTGCGGCGCGACGGGCGCGGCCGCGCATCGGAGACATTCATGCAATCTGCCGTCGTCGGCACGGTGCGCGCCGTCGCCAGCCGCTACCGCTGGACCGTCTGTGCGCTGCTGTTTTTCGCGACCGTCATCAACTACATGGATCGGCAGATCCTCGGCCTGCTCGCGCCGATGCTCCAGCACGACATCGGCTGGAGCCAGGTGCAGTACGGCCGCATCGTGATGGCGTTTTCCGCGTTCTATGCGCTCGGGCTGCTCGGTTTCGGGCGCATCGTCGACTGGCTCGGCACGCGCGTGTCGTATGCGGTGGCGATGCTGGTATGGAGCATTGCCGCGATGCTGCATGCGGCGGTCGGCTCGGTAATGGGCTTCGCATTCGTGCGTGCGCTGCTCGGGATCGGCGAGGGCGGCAACTTCCCGGCCGCGATCAAGACGACGGCCGAATGGTTCCCGCGCCGCGAACGGGCACTCGCCACCGGCATCTTCAACTCGGGCGCGAACATCGGCGCGGTGTTCGCGCCGGCGATCATCCCGGCGATCGCGGTGGCCTACGGCTGGCGCGCGGCGTTCGTGATCATCGGCGCGATCGGCATCGTGTGGCTCGCGGTGTGGCTCGTGCTCTATCGGCAGGCCGACACGCGCGCGCTCGCCGCGGAATACGACGAGCCGCGCGACGAAGCCGAAGCGATGGATGCGGCGAACGCGAACGCCGGTGCGCCGCGCTGGGGCGAACTGATCCGCAAGCGCGAGACGTGGGCGTTCCTGATCGGCAAGTTCCTGACCGACCCGGTGTGGTGGTTCTACCTGTTCTGGCTGCCGAAGTGGCTCAACGAGTCGCGCGGGATGGACATGCAGCACATCGGCCTGCCGCTCGTCTGCATCTACGCGCTGACGACGGTCGGCAGCATCGGCGGCGGCTGGCTGTCGTCGATGCTGCTGCGCGCGGGCTGGAGCGTGAACCGCGCACGCAAGACGGCGATGCTGATCTGCGCGTGCTGCGTGCTGCCGATCGCGTTCGTGTCGCAGGTGCAGAGCCTGTGGATCGCAGTACTGATCGTCGGTCTCGCCGCCGCCGCGCACCAGGGCTGGTCGGCGAACCTGTTCACGACGGCCTCCGACCTGTTCCCGCGCCGCGCGGTCGCGTCGGTGGTCGGCATCGGCGGGATGGCCGGGTCGATCGGCGGCGTGCTGTTCTCGGAAGTGATCGGCCAGGTGCTGCAGCGCACGGGCCACTACTGGGTGCTGTTCGCGATCGGCGCGTCGGCCTACCTGATCGCGTTGGCCGTGATGCATGTGCTCACGCCGAAGATGAAGCCGGCGAAACTCGACGCTTGATCGTAGTTCGGAAAACGAACGCGCCGCCATGGGCGGCGCGTTTTCGTTTTGAGGCGCGCAGCAGGCGACTCAACCGGCCGCTGCGGTCGACGCGCGCATGATCAGCCTCGGCTCGAACGTCGAATAACTCGCATCGGTGCGCCCCGCGAGCGCGTCGATCAGCTTCTGCATCGCGAGCTCGCCCATGTTCTCGCTCTGGATGTCGACGGTGGTCAGCGCGGGCGCCGCGTATTCGCCGTACGGCACGTTGTCGATGCCTGCGACCGATACATCCTGCGGCAGCCGGAAGCCGAGCGACGCGGCTTCCTTCATGAAGCCGAGCGCGATCAGGTCGTTGTAGCAGATCACGGCCTGCGGGCGCTGCGGCCCGAGCATCACGCGCGAGCACGCGCGTTCGCCGGCTTCGGCCGTCGGCGCGTGCGCGTCGTGCACGTCGAGCGTGAGCCCCACTTCGGCGAGGCAGTCGCGCGCGCCCTGGATCCGTTCGTCGTTCACGCGTGCGGTGCCGAAGCCGAGATACGCGATGCGCGTGTGCCCGAGATTGAGCAGGTGGCGCGCGAGCATGTAGGTCGACAGCCGGTTGTCGATGCCGACGCTCGGGATCGGCAGGCCGGGGCTGCGGCGCAGCAGCACGAGCGGCTTGTTGAGGTCGAGCATCCAGCCGGCTTCGTCGTCGGGCATCCGCGTGCTGACGATCAGCCCGTCGACGCGCTGCGCGAGCGCCTCGATCAGCGAGCGTTCGCGTGCCTGGTTCTCTTCGGTATCGACGAGCAGCAGCGTGTAGTCGTGCTGCAGCGCGATGCGGTTCGCGCCCTTGACCACGTTCGTGAAGTGCGGGTTGCTGATGTCGAGGATCACGAGGCCGATCGTGCGCGTGCGCCCGGTGATCATCGAACGCGCGAGCGGGTTCGAACGGTAGCCGAGCCGCTCGATCGCCTCCTTGAGCCGCGCTTCGACCGCCGGCGAGAAGCGCTGCGTGCCGTTCACGTATTTCGATACCGTCGCGACCGACACGCCGGCTTCCGCGGCAACGTCGCGGATCGTCGGGGAAACTTTTTTCATCGGAAGGGTAACGTTTTCGTTCGATAACGCCGGATTGTGGCAGAAAAGCCGGCACGCGGCCACGCGCCGATATCGGGAAAGTGCGGATGGCTGCGAACAGGTTCGGCCATTGACGTTCGGTTGCGGTCCCGCGTATAGTTGGAAAACGTTTTCCGATTCGGGGTAAAAACCGGATCGGAGTCCAGGTCAGATTCAAGGAGAAGGAGATTCGATGAACGCCTCATCCACCGGCGCGCGCAAACCGTTCGGGCGCCTGTTGCTGACGGGCGCGGCCGGCAACCTCGGCCGCCAGTTGCGCGGCGCACTTGCGGACTGGGCCGACGTCGTGCGCGTCAGCGACATCGCGGCGCTCGGCGACGCGGCCGCGCATGAAGAAACCCGTGTCGTCGATCTGGCCGACCGGCCGGCGGTGATGCAGCTCGTCGACGGCGTGGACGCGATCGTCCATCTCGGCGGTATTTCGGTCGATGCGCCGTTCGACGATCTCGTCGGCGCGAACATCACCGGCACGTACAACCTGTACGAAGCCGCGCGCAAGCACGGCGTGAAGCGCGTCGTGTTCGCGAGCTCGAACCATGCGATCGGTTTCCATCCGGTCACCGAAGTGCTCGACGCCGATTCGCCGCTACGCCCCGACAGCCTGTACGGCGTGACGAAGTGCTTCGGCGAATCGCTGTCGCGCTACTACTTCGACCGCTTCGGGATCGAGACGGTGTGCCTGCGCATCGGCTCGTCGTTCGAGGTGCCGAAGAACCCGCGCATGCTGGTGACGTTCCTCAGCTATCGCGACTTCATCGAGCTCGTGCGCTGCGCGCTGCTGACGAACCGCGTCGGGCACGCGATCGTCTACGGTGCGTCGGACAACCCGGTGAAGTGGTGGGACAACACGAAGGCCGGTTTCCTCGGCTTCCGTCCGCGGGACAGCTCCGAGCAGTTCGCGGAGCTGTTCCCCGTCGCGGCGCCGACCGCCGACTACGACGATCCCGCGCAGCGGTTCCAGGGCGGCGGCTTCGTCGTCGGCGAGCCGATGGAGCGGAAGGCTTCGTAAGCGTCGCAGGCGTCGCGATTCAGCGCAGGATGTCGGTCGCCTTGTGTCGTTCATCGACGCCGTCGATCAGGATCAGCGGGCCGCTCGCGTGCCGTGCGCGCAGCGGCTGGATCTGCCGGTACGCATCCGACTCGTACCATGCGCGCGCCGTGTCGAGGTCCGGGAATGCGATCGCGATCAGGTCGCCGCGCCACACGCCTTCGCGTACCTCCGGCCGTGCGCCGTGAATGACGAAACGGCCGTCGAACGGCGCGAGCGTGCCGTCGATGCGTTCGAGGTATTCGACGATGTCGTCGCACATGTCGACGTCGTGCAGGTGGACGATGGCATAGGCGGTCATGGCGGGCTCCTCGGCGTCACGCGGTTCGTCGGTCGATGGAGCCATGATCGCGGCGCGGGCGGCGCGCGTCGATTACCTGCGACGTAAGCGAATCCGCACAGCCGCGCGCAAGCGTGCCGACCTGCACACCGCTCGCGTGGTGCGACGGCTTTCATGCGCGCGAGCCCATTGCCGTCAGAGCGACGGCGGCGTGTCGCCGCACTGCGTGGCGCATGCATTGCCGATGCCGGATGTCAGCAGCGTGGCGATGAGGAATCCTCTGAAGTGGGGGATCGTCATGCAGATAAGGTCAGGAGGTCGCGGTGCGGAAGCCGGCGCGCATGCGTCGTCTCGTCTCGCCGCAGCGCGGGTTGACGGATCGTCAGGTGACGCAGTGCAATCGGTCACGCGCGCTTGCGCGTCGGCCGTGCGACGGGTGCCGGCGCCGGCGGTTCGTCGTCCTGCTCGCACAGCCGGTCGAGCATGCGTTGTGCGGCGCCCGCGCAATCCTCGCCCGCCGGCTTGTTCTCGATCTCGTCGATCAGCGTCTCCAGATGGCGCCGGTTCTGCGCGAGACGCTGTTCGAGCAGCGCGATTTCGTCGACCTTGTGCCGCAGCGCGACCAGCAGTTCGTCGCGCGGCCACGCGCCGAGATCGGGCGGCAGCACCGCGCGGATTTCGTCGAGCGCGAAGCCCGCGCGCTGCGCACGGTCGATGATCGCGAGGCGCGTCAGCGCTTCCGGCCCGTATTCCCGATAGCCGTTCGCCTGTCGGCGCGCCGGTTCGAGCAGGCCGCTCGCTTCGTAGAAGCGGATGCGCGACGCCGCGAGGCCGCTGGCCCGCGCCAGTTCGCCGATTTTCATGGGGTGCTCCAAAGGGGCTTGACCTTAAAGTTGACTTTAAAGTTATCGTTGGGCATCGTCAATCGAGGATGCGCTCCATGAACTTGTTTACGCCCCTGACACTGCCCAACGGTGCGGTGATCCCGAACCGGCTGGCCAAGGCCGCGATGGAAGAGAACATGGCCGATGCGGATCACGCGCCGTCCGACGCGTTGCTGCGCCTGTACCAGGCCTGGGCCGATGGCCAGGCCGGGCTGATCCTGACCGGCAACGTGATGGTGGACGGCCGCGCGATGACGGGGCCGAACGGCGTCGTGCTCGACAGCGACGCGCATCTCGACCGCTTCCGCCGCTGGGCGCAGATCGCGCGCTCGGGCGGCGCGCACGTGTGGATGCAGATCAACCACCCGGGGCGCCAGATGCAGGCGGCGCTCGGCCAGACGACGCTCGCGCCGTCGGCCGTGCCGCTCGCGCTCGGCGCGCTGTCGAAGCAGTTCCCGGTGCCGAAGGAAATGACGCAAGCGGATATCGCCGATGTGCAGCAGCGTTTCGTGCGCGCGGCGCAGCTCGCGGAGCAAAGCGGTTTCACCGGTGTGCAGATCCACGCGGCGCATGGCTACCTGCTGAGCCAGTTCCTGTCGCCGCTGACGAACCGCCGGCAGGACCAGTGGGGCGGCAGCATCGAAAATCGCGCGCGCCTGCTGCTCGACATCGTGCGGGCCGTGCGTGCGACGGTGTCGCCCGCGTTCGTCGTCGCGGTCAAGCTGAACTCGGCAGATTTCCAGCGCGGCGGCTTCAGCGCGGACGATGCGAAGCGCGTGGTCGAGCTGCTGAACCCGCTCGACGTCGATCTCGTCGAACTGTCGGGCGGCAGCTATGAAGTGCCGGCGATGCAGGGCGAGGCGCGCGACGGGCGCACGCTTGCGCGCGAAGCGTATTTCCTCGAATTCGCGCGCGACATTACGGCCGTCGCGCGGATGCCGCTGATGGTCACCGGCGGCATCCGGCGCCGTGCGGTCGCCGAGCAGGTGGTTGCAAGCGGCGTGGCGATGGTCGGCATCGCGACCGCGCTGTCGATCGATCCGAACCTGCCGCGCGACTGGCGGGCCGGCAAGGACAGCGCGCCGGTGCTGCAGCCGATCCGGTGGAAGAACAAGGCGCTGGGCGCGCTGGCCAACATGGCGGTCGTCAAGTTCCAGCTCACGCGGCTCAGCGAAGGGCGCCGCACGAACCCGCAGGTGTCGCCGCTGCGCGCGCTGGTCCGGCAGCAACTGGCCGCGCAGTGCCAGACGCGGCGCTATCGGAAGTGGATGGCGAGGCGTGCGATGGGCCCGCGTGCGTGACGTCGTTTTCCGGTGCCTGCCCGGCCGGCGCAAAAGCCGCGAGAACGGCGGCGGGCAGCATCAATCCGAACTTCATGTTCGGAATCCTTTGAATCGGTGGAATCGCTTCGCGGTCACGCTGCCGCGCGCGCAGCACGCCCGAACAGCAGACGATCGATCAACCAGACCGCGACGATCGTCATCCCCATCAGCGGGAATACGATGCCGAGCAGCACGAGCCCCGCGATCCAGCCGCGCATCGGCGGCGTGCCGCGTTCGCGCGACGGCGCGCCCAGCTTGCCGGCCGGGCGGCGCTTCCACCACATCACCGCGCCCGTGACGGCCATTGCAGCGAGCCCGAGCGACAGCACCGCGCAGACGATCTGGTTCGCGAGTCCGAAGTAACGCCCCATGTGCAGCGACGTGCCGTACGACACGGCTTGCGACACCGCGCCGTAGTCGTCGTAGCGGATGTCCTTCAGCACCGCGCCGCTGTACTGATCGATGTAGATCGTCCGCTCCGCCTTTGGGTCGGCCGGGAAATACGACGCGGTGAACACGCCGTCCGCGCCCGACGGTAGTGCGAGCGTGTAGCCGCTCGTCACGCCGAGCCCTGCGACGATCGCGATCGCACGTGCCAGCGGCAGCGGTGCCGGCGTCGGCGCGGACGGCGAATGCGGAACGGGCACGTTGCCGACCGCCCACGGCGTTTGCGGCAACGGCAGGTCGTCCATCACCATCCCCGGCATCGAGTCGCCCGATTCGTGATGATGGCCGGAAGCCGCAGCAGCCTGCGCGTGCGCGGGGGCCGCCGCTACGCCCGGGCGCGTCGAACGCACCGGCGCGCCGCCCCATGCGCCCTCCGGCGCGCCGAGGTTCACGGTCGCGGCGAGCGCCTTGAAGTTCTTGCCCCACGAGCCCGACCACGGCAGCCCCGTCAGGATGAACGCCACGGTGCCGGCCGCGAGCCAGATGCCCGCCGTCGCGTGAATGCTTTTCCACAGCGGCCGGCCGCGCAGCGACAGGTCGGGCCGCAGCGCGCGCCCGACGCGCGCCGCGCCACGCGGCCACCACAGCGCGATGCCGGTGCCGATCATCACGAACGTCCAGCATGCGGCGAGCTCCATCAGCAACTCGCCCGTCTCGCCGAGCAGCAGCTTGCGATGCAGCATCCGGTCGACCTGCATGAAGCGGCGCTCGACGCTCAGCGTGCCGAGCACACTGCCGTCGTACGGATTCACGTACACGCTCTCGCGGCTGCCGTCGCGCAGCCGGAATACATATTCGGCGCTGCGGTCCGGCGCGCTGGAGACCTGCACGGAAACCGGCGTCGCGCCGGCCGGCATCGCGGTACGTGCGCGGGCGAGCAGCGCGTCCGGGTCGAGCTTCGGCGTGGCGCGCGGCTCGACGACCAGCCGGTGCGGATACAGCAGCGGCTCGATCTGCGGCTGGAAGCAATAAAGCGTGCCCGTGATCGCGAGGATCACGAGAAACGGCATTACGAACAGGCCGGCATAAAAATGCCAGCGCCAGAGCGTCCGGTAACCGGCGCTTGCGGAACGGGCGGGCGAGATCGTCCGCTCGATGGTGGTCGACATGGTGTCAGCTCCTCGTGATCGTCGATCGGCGAGGCCGGCGCGGGCCGGCTGCCGTCAACGCGCCGCACACCGGCATGCCGGCGTCGACGCAATGGGCAACGCGGCCCGATGCGCAGGCGATGCGCAAGGCGGCGTTGCCCGCGCGACGCGGGCAGTCGGGTGAACGCTTGAATCAGGTGTGGTGAAACGAACGGCATGAAGGCCCATGCACATCGACGTGCACGAGCCGCTGGGCGGAACGTTCAGCAGAACAGAGGAGGGGCGCGGGAGGGCGGGCGATCGTCGAATATCGACCGCACGACGGGAAGGAAGTCGGGAGGAATGCGCAAGCGCCGCGGCGCGGCGGCGGGAAACAACAGCACCAGCAGGACGACCGACGCGAGTGCCGTGAACAGCGCGGCACCGAATGCGCATAGGCCGTCGCCGTTTCCGGAGGGCGTCGCCTTGTCGGCGTGCGCGTCGTGTTTGAGCGCATCGACGAGCGCCAGCGCATCGTTGGCCGGCGTGATCGGCGCGCTGGCATCGAAGCGGGCGGCCAGCGCGGCGACGCTGACGATCAGCGGGCCGCGGCCCGAACACAGCACCACCGAGCCCGCATCCGGACCGTCCGGATCGAGCATCACGGCGCCCGACATCAGCGCGCGGGACAGCAGCGTCACGAGCAGGAAACCCCACAGAAGCTGTCGCGCGACGCCTTGCCGGAGCAGGAAGCGGCGAAGTGCGTTCATGGCGCGCGATTGTACATCGGTTGGCGCGGAGGGGCCGGCCGCGGCGCTGATGAGCGGGATAGGTCGGCGAGCGAGCGCACGTGTGCGCGGCGTTACCGCGTCATGCGTCGCTCGGCTTCGGGATCGCAGCGGCGATCGATGCGCGCATTCGCTCGTATCGGGAGGTGCTTTCTACTGCAGCCGGGTCGTCAAGCCGCGTCACGCCGGATACGCATCGTCGACCTTCAGGTTCGCGAGCCGGAACAGCGTGCGCAGCGTCTGCGGATGAATGTCGCGGCGCGCGGCGAGCGACGTCAGCATGAAGTCGAGCACCTTCGCGTAGCGGAGCAGCACGAGGCAGCGCGCGAGATCGGGCGCGCGGCCGCGCATGTCTTCGGCGAGGTGAACCATCTCGGTCGACAGCGTGCGTGCCATCTCGAGTTCCATCTGCTGTTTTTCGGTCCAGTCGGGCAGCGGCTGTTCGAGCACCTTCGCGAGAAAGAGCTGGAACGCCGTGTCGGACGAATTGGGCAGCGCATCCATGAGGGGCCTCGTTGCTTGCGCGAATCGTTCGGGCGTATTCGTGGATGCGCCCGAGGTTGAATTTGTGTCCGCGCGGGTCGTCGGCGCGGCTTTTACCGGAACGGAATGCAGGTTCCGTACCAGCGCCGCGATCCGATTGTCGAGCAATGTCGAGCGGCGATCCGGCGCCGGCCGGCGAGTCCCGCCGGGACTGGGTTGCGCGGGTGGCCGGGGATGGTGTCTACAGGCGGGGCGCGGTGGAAGCCGGGCGCACGGCGCGGCTCGGTGACGCGAAATGCTTCACGGATGTAACGTAACGCGGGGATAAAACGCGGCACGTTTCCGCCGGCGAACGGTTGGAACGTGCAGGCTCGTGGGTTCCGCCCGCGTCTGCCGTGCGTTCGCCGGCGGGAAACGTCGCTGCGAGGCGACTTCGGTTGCACGGCGAAACCGGCGGCGAATGCGCCGGGTGTTTCAGAACCGAGACGATTTTACGAACGGCGCTTCGATGAGCCGGCCATCGAACTGGCCCAGCGATTCGCCGCGCAATTGTCCATGGGCAGACGGCGCGCGTTTGCCAACAATCTCCGCATTACCCCTGCGAGATTCGACATGAGCGTCCACGCCTTCTTCTCGGCCAACCTGCTGCTGGCCTATACGGCCTATTTCATCGGTACGGCCAGCCCGGGGCCGAGCAATCTGGCGATCATGTCGGTCGCCGCGAACCAGGGCCGCAAGGCGGCGCTGGCATTCGCGCTCGGCGTCATTTCGGGGTCGATGTTCTGGGCGACGGTGGCGGCGCTCGGCGTGTCGGCCGCGTTGCTCGCGTGGTCGAAGCTGCTGGTCGCGATCAAGATCTTCGGCGGGCTGTACCTGATGTGGCTCGCGTTCAAGTCGGGGCGTACGGCACTGTCGGGCACGGCGGCGGCATCGCCGAACGCGGCGGGCGAGCAGCGGCTGTCGCGCTTCTACGCGCGCGGCGCGATGCTGCACCTGACCAATCCGAAAGCCATTCTCGTGTGGGTGTCGATCGTCGCGCTGTCGTCGAACGGCGCGGGCGCGTCGCACGGCGCGGTCGTGCCGGGCTGTGTCGTGATCGGGTGCCTGGTGTTCGGCGGCTATGCGCTCGTGTTCTCGATGGACGGCGCGCGCCGGCTATACGTGCGCGGCCGTCGCGCGATGGAAGCGTGTCTTGCCGTCGTGTTCGGCGTGGCGGGGATCAGGCTGCTGGCGTCGAACGTATGACAAACAGCGCGTTGTTCGCTGAAACCCTCCGCCGCATCGATGCGCGGCGGAAGGTTCCCGCTTCACGATGGCTTCAGAAAATGAAGCCCGTATTGATGAACTTCGACGTGTGATCCGACACGATCGAGTCGAGCAACTGCTTGCTGCCGTCGGTCTGCTTCGCGGCGACCATCGAGCGGATCGAGAACGCGCGCAGCGCATCGCTCACCGACAGCGTGCCTTCGGCCGAATCCTTGCGGCCCGCGAACGGGAACACGTCGGGCCCACGCTGGCACTGGCAGTTGATGTTCACGCGACACACCTGGTTCACGAGCGGATCGACGAGCGCGCCGATCTGCACCGGATCGGAACCGAAGATGCTGACCTGCTGGCCGTGATCCGACGTCGTCACGTAGTCGAGCGCGGTGTCGACGTCGTCGAACGGCGCGACCGGAATGATCGGCCCGAACTGTTCCTCGCGGTACAGCTTCATCCCTTCGGACACCGGATACACGACGGCCGGATAGAACAGCGTCTTGCTGAATTCGCCGCCCGAGTGGTTGACGACCTGCGCGCCCTTGGCGTTCGCGTCGTCGATCGCATCCGTCATGTAGGCCGTGCGATGCATGCCGGGCAGCGGCGTGATGCTGACGCCTTTCTCCCACGGCATGCCGATCTTCAGCTGTTCGAGCGCGGCGGTGAAGCGCTTCAGGAATTCGTCGACGATCGAGCGGTGCACGAGCAGCATCTTCAGCGCGGTGCAGCGCTGGCCGTTGAACGACAGCGCGCCGAGCAGGCATTCCTTCACGGTGAGGTCGAGATCGGCGTCGGGCAGCACGATCGCCGCGTTCTTCGCATCGAGGCCGAGGATCGCGCGCAGCCGGTGCGACTTCGGGTGCTGCTTCTTCAGGTGATCGGCCACCTTGCTCGACCCGATCAGCGCGAGCACGTTGATCTTGCCCGACGCGAGCATGTGCGGCACGACCACCGCGCCCGGTGCGTAGATCGTGTTGATCACGCCCTTCGGGAACGCATCGCGGAACGCTTCGAGCAGCGGCTCGAACAGCAGCGTGCCGTACTGCGGCGGCTTGAACACCACGGTGTTGCCCATCAGCAGCGCGGGGATCAGCGTCGCGAAGGTCTCGTTCAGCGGATAGTTGTACGGGCCCATGCACAGCACGACGCCGAGCGGCGTGCGGCGGATCTGGCCGATCGTGCCTTCCGCGATCACGAAGCGCGAGTTCGCGTTGTCGAGCTCCTTCAGCGCGTCGATCGTCTGCGTCATGTACGTGACGGTCCGGTCGAACTCCTTCTGCGAATCGGCGAGGCTCTTGCCGATCTCCCACATGATCAGGTTCACGACCAGCTCGCGCTGCGCGACCATTCGCTTGATGAAGTCCTGCATGCACGCGATGCGCTGCTCGACCTTCATCGTCGGCCACTCGCCGCGGCCCGAGTCGTACGCGCGCACCGCGGCGTCGAGCGCCGCGTCGCTCTCCGTTTCGCCCATCACCGGGTAGCTGCCGATCTCGACCTGTTCGACGTTGCCGTCCGCCTGCCGCACGCACACGGGTGACAGCACGGTTTTGGTTGCACCGTCCCACGGTCGCAACTCGCCGTCGACGAGCGACACGCGCTGGTGAATCGGCGAAGCTAGCCGGAATTCGGCGGGGATGTCTTGATAGGCGGGAAACAGTTGCTGCAGGGAGGCGGAATCGGGCATGACGGTCTCGTTTGACGGGGTGTCCGGGAAGGACGGGCGATGCGAATCCTGAGCTGAGCGATCCTCGATCCTGAATCGGCATGATGACGCGCACGCGACGACGCGTCACGCGGGAACATGGACGAATCAGCGAATGGAACCAGTTCCATTAAAAAGGAACGCCGACGCGAATGCAAGAATTGCCGAATCGTCTCATGCGGATCGTAAGCATTCAGAAAGAATGTTTCCGAATGGCCGGTATAACGCGTCCGGTGCAACCGCAAACGTTTCACTCCGGCCGGTTTGAGCGGATAATGGCGCGACGCGGCGAAGAAAAAAATGAAGCGAGCCTGAGAGAGCAGACGTAGTGAACAACAGAAGAAGGTCCGCCGCGCTGCCGATGCGAGGTCGGCTGCCCGGAGCGCCGGGTCGGGGTTGCCCGGTCCGGCGCGAACCGGACCATTGAATATGTCCCGCCTGCTTCACCGGATCCTTCGTGATCCTTTCCAATCCCTTCATCGTCGTTTTCCGAATCCCGTCTTCTGTCCGAGCGTTTCCGCACCATGCGGTCGAGCGTATTCTTTCGTCGAGCTTACGAAACGCACGATTCAACCACACGAAAATGAAAGGCATTCGTCAGGAATGCAGGACGCAACGCGTCCGTACGTTGCGGGCAGGCGACACGTTAAAAATTAATCGAAAACACGAATCATTCTCGTTTAATATTTCGCTCCATTACGAGCCGTGACGGGAAGTCACGGCTTTTTTCGTGCCGGTCGTGCCGGCCGGCATCCACCCGCGCCGGCCGTTCGCCCGCCGGCATGCGCGACGGGGCGATCCCCCGCGCGCGTCATCTTCTTCCCGGAAATCGCTTTGTCGGTCGATTCGCCGCGCGATTCGCGCGCTGGCCGGACGCGTTTCCGTTCGCCGTTTTTTCTCCACCCTCTACGTTCACGATGAAACTCAACACGAGCGCTTGCCATGCGCTTCTGATTGCCACGTCGCTGGCCGGCGCCCGCACTTCGTTCGCGCAGGCGAGCGACACCGCGGCGACCTTGCCCGCGATTTCCGTCAAAGCGGCCGCCGAGCATGCGTCGTACGACGCGGGCCGGTCGCGTGCGGCGACCAAGACCGACATGTCGCTGATGGACGTGCCGCAGACGGTGAACGTCGTCCCGCACGCGGTGATCGAGGACCAGAACGCGTCGTCGATGCAGGACGCATTGCGCAACGTGCCGGGCGTCGGCTTCTCGGTGGGCGACGGCCAGCGCGACCAGATCACGATCCGCGGTTTCAACAGCATCACGGACCAGTACGTCGACGGCATTCGCGACGACGCGCTGTACTATCGCGACCTGTCGAACGTCGAGCGCGTCGAGGTGCTGAAGGGGCCGGCGGCCGTGCTGTACGGGCGCGGCTCGGCGGGCGGCATCGTGAATCGCGTGCTGAAGCGGCCGGACGCGAACCCGGTGCGCGACGTGGGCGTGACGCTCGGCACGCGCGGCGAGCGGCGCGGCGAATTCGACCTCGGCTGGAATGCGAACGACGCGGCGCGCTTCCGCATCACCGGTGCGGCCGAGAACTCGAACAGCTTTCGCGACCAGTTCCAGCTCAACCGCCAGGCGATCGCGCCGTCCGCGCAGTTCAAGCTGGACAGCAACACCGTGCTGAACGTCGAATTCGACTACCTGCACGACCGCCGCACGTCCGACCAGGGCCTGCCCGCGTATCGCGGCCGGCCGGTCGACGTGCCGATCAACACGTTCTACGGCTCGGCCGATGCCGCGAACAGCTCGTACAACGACGTCTCCGCGAAGAGCGCGACGGTGTCGCTCGATCACCGCTTCAGCGATACGCTGTCGTTCCACGGTGCGATCCGCGCGTACGACTTCTCGCTCGAACGCAAGAACTACGTGACGTTCGAGCCGATCAAGACGGCCGCGCACCCGGTCGTGACGCTCGACCAGTCGACGCGCCAGCGCACCGACCACGGCATCGACGGCGTGTTCGAGCTCACGCAGAAAACGTCGCTGTTCGGCATGCGCCACGAGCTGCTGTACGGGCTGGAACTGTCGCAGCAGCAGAAGTTCGACACGATCTACAGCGTGACGAAGGTCGCCACCTACGATCTCTTCAATCCGCAGCAGGTGATCCTGCCCGGCGTGCCGACCGGCGCGCGTGCGAAGACGAATGCGTCGACCGTCGTCGGGCTCGCGGGTGTCTACGCGCAGGACCTGATCTCGCTGACCGAACACTGGAAGGTGCTCGCCGGCCTGCGCTTCGACTACCTGAACCAGATCCGCCACGACTACACGTCGTCGAACGTCAATCTCGACCGCACCGATCACGCGTGGAGCCCGCGCGTCGGCCTGATCTACGAACCGCTCGACTGGCTGACGCTGTACGGTTCGTTCAGCCAGTCGTTCTCGCCGCTCGCCGATACGCTGATCAGTTCCGGCGCGTTCTCGAACGGCGCCGCGCTCGCACCGCAGAAGACCACCGCGTATGAACTCGGCTCGCGCTTCGACCTCGGCGGCAAGGCGACGGCCAGCGTCGCGCTGTTCGACATGCGCCAGACCAACCAGCAGATCGGCGACCCCGCGAATCCCGGTTATGCGTTGCCGATCGGCACGCAGCACGTGCGCGGGATGGAGCTGGGCTTCACCGGCGAGATCGCGCCGAAGTGGTCGGTGTACGCCGGTTACGCTTACATGAACGGCACGGTCGACGGTTCGCCGCAATCGACGGCGGCCGGCCTCGCGCTGTCGAGCAACACGCCGGGGCTGATGCCGCGCCACAGCGCGAACCTGTGGCTGAAGCGCGAGCTGCCGTACGGCTTCTATGCGGCGGCCGGCATGCAGTTCCAGTCGGCGCGTTACACGTCGGCCAGCGATCTCGTCACGCTGCCGTCGTTCACGGTGTTCAACCTGGGCGCCGGCTATCGCAGCAAGAAGGTCGACGTGACGCTCACGCTCGACAATCTGTTCAATCGCCGCTACTTCATTGCCGCGCACGGCAACGCGGACCTGTACAACATGCCCGGCGATCCGCGTACGTTGACCGCGACGGTGAAGTGGCACATGTAACGCGCTTGCTGCGCGACAATGCGGGTCTTCGTTTCGACGACCCGCACCTCACTGCCCATGATCCGGAAAGCGTTTGATGTGTCGAGCATGCACGGCCGCGCCCGCGCGCTGTAACCAGAAGCGGGCGCGCTACTCGACGTCCTCGTCATCCTCCGCGTCGGTGTCGTCCGCATCCCCCTCCGGTGCCGCATACGCGCTCGCCTGCTCGAGCAGCCAGCCGCGAAACAGCTCCAGCGGCTTGCTGTGGCTGAATTCCGTCGGATAGACGAGGTAGTACGCGGAATCGCCGACCGTCGCCGCGTCGCACGGCACGACGAGGCCGAGCTGCTGCAACTGTTCCTCGACGAAAAACTTCGGCACGAGCGCGATCCCGAGCCCGGCCGCGGCCGCGCTGATCAGCATCGTGTGCAGCTCGTAGCGCACGCCCTGCATCGTGCGGATATCTTCGACGCCATGCGTTTCGAACCACTGCGCCCACGCGCCGGGGCGCGTCGTCGAGTGCAGCAGCGGATAGGCGAGCAGATCCTCGATGCGCTCGACGGGCCCGTCGAGCAGCGCGGGCGAGCAGATCGGCACGACTTCCTCGCCGAACAGGTAGTCGGACGACGTGCCGGGCCAGGTCGGCTTGCCGTAGTGGATCGCGGCCTCGAAATGCGTGTCCTCGAACGAGAACAGGTCGGTGCGGCTGCCCATGTTCACGCGCACGTCGGGCGTGCGGTCGTAGAAGCTCTTGATGCGCGGGATCAGCCAGTGCGACGCGAACGTCGGCAGCACCGCGAGCTCCAGGTAGCCGCCGCCGCTGCCGTGCGCGATGATCGACAGCGTGTCGCGGTCGAGCGCTTCCAGCGCGCGCCGCACCTGCGTGCCGTACAGCTTGCCGGCGCGCGTCAGCACGACGCGCTGCTTCACGCGCGCGAACAGCCGCACGCCGAGGCTCGCCTCGAGCGTCGCGATCTGCCGCGATACCGCGCTTTCGGTCAGGAACAGCTCCTTGGCCGCGTGCGTGAAGCTCTCGTGGCGCGCGGCGGCTTCGAAAGCCACCAGTGCGCCCATGTTGGGGATCTTGAATTTGCGCATGATGCTCGATTTGTCTGACGTACGTACCCGCGCGGCGCAGGCCGGCGAGCAGGGGCGGGGACGGCCAATAATTCCAAAAACTCATCACGTGTCAATTTAATCTCGCTTTACGCCCGGCTGCAACCCTTTGAATAATGCTCCCCACGCAAGGTCAGGCGCCCGACGGGCCGCCGGCCGACGAGTTGCCGGCACGTTTGCCGGCGGTCCCCCGAGACGAGAATCCTGATGCGCAATCCGAATATCGAGAGCTTGCTGACGAAGCTGCTGGGACAGGCGAAGACCGACGCCCTGTTCTCGACCCTGAACATGCCGGCCATCCTCGAGGAATGGGAAGACGGCGTCGTGACGCGCGCGGAGATCGCGCAGGCGATGAACATGGCGCTGTTCGAAGGGCTGCTCGAGCGTTCGGCGAACGGCCGCGCGTATACCGCCGATGCGATCGAAAGCGGCGGCTCGGTCTACTTCGACCACGGCGCGCTGCGAACGGTGCGCTGGCCGCACACGGGCGCGCTGCCGCCGGGCGAGGCCGCGTTCACGCGCATCCTGCGTCCGCTCGGCTTCCGCCTGAACGGCCGTTATCCGCTCGACAAGCTCGGCATGACCGGCCGCGCCTATGCGCACGAGGACGCACCGGACGAAATCGCGCAGTTCTTCGTCAGCGAACTGCATCCGGAGCGCTTCTCGAAGGAATTCCAGCAGGCCGTGACGAACGTCGTGAGCTCGTCGCGCGATCCGCTGTCGCCGGCGGCCGTCGCGCTGTTGTGGGAGGTCGAGCGCGAAGGCTGGCTGTCGCTCGACGCCGCGCACGCACTGCTGCCGGAGATCGTCGGCGCATTCGCGCGCCAGCACGATCTGCCGAACGAACTCGACTACGAAACGCTGCTGATGGAATCGGCGGAAATGGCGTGGATCTCGACCGAAGGCAACGCGTTCAACCATGCGACCGACCGCGTCGCCGACGTGTTCAAGCTGTCCGACGACGAGAGGGCGAAGGGTCGGCCGATGAAGCCGGAAGTCGAGCGCTCGCGCTCGGGCCGCGTGTTCCAGACCGCGTATCGCGCGGATACCGTCGAGCGCGAGTTCCGCACGCGCGACGGCGGCACGGTGAAGCGCAACGTGCCGGGCTCGTTCTACGAGTTCATCACGCGCAAGCGCACGTTCGACCAGGCGGCGCGCCGCTGGGTGACCGACCTGCGTTTCGATGCGGGCAACGCGCAGGGCATCTTCAAGATGACGGCGAACGCGGCGAAGTAACGAACGTGAAGCGGGGCGCGTCGCGCTTCGCTGCCGAACGGGCAAGCCGATCGGGCAGGGCGCGCATGCGTCCTGCCCGATTTGCATTGGGTGGCCCGCGATGCAGCGGAATGCGCGCGGTCGTTCGAGCGGCAGCGGCGGATTGCCGTGTCGCCGTCGATGTCGTAGTCGGGTGGGTAGTCCGAGGAGATAGGCGGAGCGTTCCGGGCGCGGCGCCGCCGTCAGAAGACGTGCGTGATCAGATAGAACAGCACCAGCAGCCCGACCGGTACGCCGAGCAGCCAGGCGATCAGATATTTGCCCATGTCGTTGTCCTGGTGGCCGCGACGCCGGCGGCGTCGCGGCGGGGTGAGGTTGCCGGTTGCGTTACAGCTCGCGATCGAATTCCTTCAACTGCTTCTCGGCCGCGTCGCGGGCGATCCCGTAACGCTCCTGAATCTTCCCGGACAGATAGTCGCGATTGCCTTCCGCGACCGCGAGATCGTCGTCGGTCAGCTTGCCCCACTTGGCCTTCAGCTTGCCGGTGATCTGCTTCCACTGGCCCTTGATCTTGTCTTCGTTCATCGTGTGCTCCTTGTCGCAATGGGAAAACTGCGCGGTGTCGGCCGCGCGGGAGGTCAGGCCTTCGCCTTCAGGCCGGATGCGTCGACGTGCTTCACGCCCTTGACCGCGCGTGACACGGCGATCGCCTTCTTCACGGCGATCTTGTTCGGCAGCACGCCCGTCAGCGTGACGATGCCGTCGACCGTCTTCACGCCGATGTCGAGGCTCTTCACGCCGTCGGTGGCGGCCAGTTGGCTCTTCACCTTGGTCGTGATCCACGTGTCGGTGACGGGCTGGTTCGATTCGGCCTGCATGCCGTTGCCGGCCGACGCGTCTTGCGCATAGGCGTTCGCGAGCGGCGCGGCACTCAGCAGGAAGGTCGCACTGACGGCGAGCAGCGCCGAAAGATGGCGGGTCTTGTTCATTGAAGTTCTCCGTCGATTGGTGTGTTGGATGGGTGAGTGCGATCGGCGTTATCGGTCGCCGTCGGTCACCGGACGATTGGCGTGTCGTAGCCGGGCTCGCGCGGCGGGATGTCCGGGCGCGGCATGTCGGGCGGCAGCGGAACCGGCGGATCGGTGCCGGGCGGCGGTTCGGGCGGACTGTCCGGAGGCGGTTCGGGCCGCGTCGGATCGGGTGTCTGATGCAGCTTCATCGTGCTTCTCCTCTGCGGGTGGGAAGGCAGCGCATGAGCGCCGATGCAGTACCAGCGTACCGATGCGAACGCGTGCGGACATCGCGCAAATTCACCTGATCGGCTAGTGCGTTTGCACGGGGGCGGTGACGGGGATTGGAGCGCGTCGGTTGCCCGAGATGCGGGGGAGCGGCGGGCGGGGCGGAAGCGGCGACGATCGGCGGGATGCCGTACCGTAGCGGCGGGCCGTGCGAATGTACTATGGCGGATAGTGCATTCGCGCCTGTCGCGCCGATGGGCGGCAAGCGATCCTCGCCGCACGCGCCGGCTGGTGTGTGTCGAAGCGACGTCCGGCCGGGCCGGCGGTCATGTTGATGACATGGACAACCATTCGATGAACGAACAAGTCAACGAACAGGCGCTCAAGTCGCATACCGACCGGCGCCAGCTGCACCAGATCATCGCGGGGCTCACCGAGGGCGTGATCCTGGTCGAGCCCGACCAGCGGATCGTCTGGGCGAACGAGGCTGCGCTCGCGATGCACGGCGTGACCGAGCTGAAGGCGCTCGGCGCGACCGTCACCGAATACCGCGAGCGTTTCCGGCTGCGCTACCGGAACAACCATCCGGTGCGGGACGGCCACTATCCGATGGATCGCGTGATCGCGGGCGAGGAGTTCAGCGACGTGACGGTCGAAGTCGAATCGGCCGCCGACGAAACCATGAGTTGGGTTCACCGGATCCGCAGCCTCGTGCTGACGAACGCGGCCGGCGAGCCGGACTGCCTCGCGCTCGTGTTGCACGACGCGACCGAATGGGCGAGCGCCGAGGAGCGCTTCGAGCGCACCTTCAATGCGAACCCGGCGCCGGCCGTGATCTGCCGGCTCGACGATCTGCGCTACGTGAAGGTCAACCAGGGTTTTCTCGACCTGACGGGCCACGCGCGCGACGACGTGCTCGGCCGTTCCGTGTACGAGATCGACGTGCTCGAACAGGCCGAGCGGCGCGAGCTCGCGGTCGAGCGGCTCGGCGAAGGCGCGACGATCCCGCAGATGGAAGCCGTGCTGAAAGTCGCCGACGGCGGCACGAAGGCGGTGGTCGTCGCCGGGCAGCCGATCGACATGAACGACGAAGCCTGCATGCTGTTCACATTCATGGATCTCGAACCGCGCAAGCAGGCCGAGCGCGCGCTGCGGCAGAGCGAGGAGCGCTTCGCGACGGCGTTCCGGATGGCGCCGGTCGCGACCGCGATCGTCACGGCCGACCGTTTCGAACTGCTCGACGTCAACGGTGCATTCGCCGCGATGACGGGCCATGCGCAGGACGACCTGCTCGGCAAATCCGCGGACGAGATCGGGCTGTGGGCCGAACGCGATGCGTGGCAGCGCATCGAGGCTCGGCTCGTGCGCGACGGCAGTGTACGCAACGCCGACGTGCAGATCCGCACGCTCGACGGCGACGTGCGCGATTGCGTCGTGTCGGCCGATCCCGTCGCTATTCACGGGCAGGATTGCCTGCTCGTTGCGCTGCTCGATATCAGCGATCGCAAGCGCACCGAGATGGAGCTCGTTTACGCGATCGAGACCGCAATGCAGGATGCTTCGTGGTTCAGCCGCACGCTGATCGAGAAGCTCGCGAACGTGCGGCGCGCGAATGCGCCGGACGCGGGCGCACAACTGTCGGACCTGACCGCGCGCGAGCGCGACGTGTTCGACCTGCTGTGCCACGGTCTCGCGGACAAGGAGATCGCGGGCCGCCTCGGGCTTGCGCCGAACACCGTGCGCAATCACGTCGCGACGATCTATGCGAAGCTCGACGTGCACAGCCGCGGCGAGGCGATCGTGTGGGCGCGCGAGCGCGGGATCGTCGGCGCGGCCGATGCGAACGGCGCGCGCGAGAAGGGCGGGGAGAAGGGCGGCGCGAAGGGCAAGGACTGACGCCGTCGGTACGAATGCACCATGCGCGCTGGTGCATCCGCATCTGCCGCGCGCGGCAGATGCTTGCGAACCTGTCCACTCGGCGGTGCGGCGCGGGCCGTCACATCGCCGGTTCTCCCCAACCGTCGCAGGAGACGACCATGGACAGCAATCGCATCGAAGGCAAGCTCAAACAGCTCAAGGGGTCGGTCAAGGAAGCGCTCGGCAAGGTGACGGGCGACAGCAAGACCGAAGCCGAAGGTATCGCCGAACAGCAGGCCGGAAAGATCCAGGAGAAGGCCGGCAAGGCGGCCGATGCGGTTCGCAAGCAGACGGGCACGGATCGGCACTGACCGGACGATGCGATGCCGCGGGCGTCGCGATCGCGTGCCGTTGTCGAAGCGATGATGCTTCATCCGCATTACCGCGGCCGGCCTTGACTGACGGGCGCCGGCACGTACCCCACTGACGCATTCGACTCAAGGCCCGCCGTCGCGCGGGCTGTGGGCCGTTCGTGCGCACCGGAACTTGATGACAAATCCTCACTACATAGTTCCGATAATTCGTTTGCTGCACGGGTATTGGCTACCCACAATCCTTTCACCTCTTTCGCGGTGAAAGGCTCTTCGGAGAAGGAGCCGCGGTGATCGGCCGGTCGGTTGGGCGCCTTCGTCGAATGGCGCCCCGGCGGCGGACGACATCGCCGGCACGCGAGAGGTCGCCGACGCGCGGCGGTCGCGCGTTGCATCCCGACCCACAGAACAAGGACTGCCATGACGTTCCGCATTCGTTCGCTTTCCGGCGTTGCATTGACCGCCGCGATCCTCGCGTTCCAGACGGGCGCGGCTCATGCGCAGGAGGCGGTCGTCAAGGTCGGTGTGGCCGGCCCGCTGACGGGCGGCGGCGCCGCATACGGCAAGGACATCGAGAACGGTGTGCGCATGGCCGTCGACGAAGCGAATGCCGCGGGCACGACGGTGGGCGGCAAGCCCGTGAAGTTCGTCGTCGCGTCGCAGGATGACCAGAGCGATCCGCGCACCGGCGTGCAGGCCGCGCAGCAGCTCGCCGACGCGCAGGTGGCGGTCGTGATCGGCCATTTCAATTCGGGCACGACGCTGCCCGCATCGAAGATCTACGCGAAGGCCGGCATTCCGATGATCACGCCGTCGGCGACCAATCCCGACATCACGCGCGCCGGGCTCGGCACCGTGTACCGCGTGATCGCGACCGACACGCAGAACGCCGGCAACGCAGGCGCGTATGCGGCGAGCGTGACCAAGGCGAAGCGCATCGCGATCATCGACGATCGCACCGCGTTCGGCCAGGGCGAAGCCGACGAATTCGAGAAGGCCGTGAAGGCGAACGGCGGCACGATCGTCGCGCGCGAATTCACGAACGACAAGGCCGTCGACTTCAGCGCGCAGCTCACGAAGATCAAGAGCACGAATGCCGATCTCGTGTTCTTCGGCGGCCTCGACGCGCAGGCCGCGATGCTCGTCAAGCGCATGCGCCAGCTCGGCATCCGCGCGCAGTTCCTCGCGGGCGGCGGCGTGATGAACGCGAACTTCATCAAGCTGGCCGGCAATGCGGCGGAAGGCGCGGCCGTGTGGGAATACGGGCAGCCGCTGTCGCGCCTCGCGAAGGGCAAGCTGTTCGAAACGAAATTCAAGCAGAAGTACGGTGTCGACATGCTCGCGTATGCGCCGTTCGCGTACGACGCGACGTGGATCGCGATCAACGCGATGCAGAAGGCGAATTCGACCAAGCCGGCCGATTTCAACGGCGCGTTGAAGGGCACGCGCTACGACGGCATCACGGGCACGATCGCGTTCACCAACACGGGCGACCTGAAGAACCCGAGCTCGACGCTGTATGAAGTGAAGAACGCCGCGTGGCAGCCCGTCACGACGAAATCGGCGGATTGAACACAAGCGCGCGCGGACTTTCGCGGCGATGCCGGACGTGCTGAAATACCGAGAGCGATCGGTTGCGATCGCGGCGCACGCCGGGGCGATCGCCCGGGAAGCCTGCAGGTGCGGCGCCGCGCGCGACGCGGCACGAACAACCAACGGGTGCGGCCGGCTGGCCGCGTCTATTATGAGCAACTGGAGTCAGTCGTGAGTTCTCAAGTCGTCATCGTCGGCGGTGGTGTGATCGGCAGCTCGATCGCCTATTTCCTGCGCGCCACCGATCCGACGGTCGCCGTGACCGTCATCGAACGCGACCCCACCTATGCGCGATCGTCGTCGGCGCTGTCGGCCGCGTCGATTCGCCAGCAATTCTCGACGCCGTTGTCGATCGAGATGTCGCTGTTCGGCATCGACTTCCTGCGTACGATCGGCGAACGGCTCGAAGTGGACGGCAACCGGCCGTCGATCGATCTGTACGAAGGCGGCTACCTGTTCCTCGCGACGCCGGCCGGCGATGCGACGCTGCGCGAGAACCATGCGCTGCAGGTCAGCCTCGGCGCCGATATCCGGTTGATGGATCGCGATGCACTGCGCGCGAAGTTTCCGTGGCTGAACGTCGACGATCTCGCGTCGGGCGCGTACGGCGTGAGCGGCGAAGGCTGGTTCGACGGCTACGGGCTCGTGCAGGCGCTGCGCAAGAAAGCGCAGGCGCTCGGGGCGCGGTATGTAGCGGCCGATGTGAAGTCGGTCGAACGCGATGGACGGAAGATCGCGCATGTCGTGACGGGCGACGGCGAGCGTTATGCGTGCGACACGCTGGTCAACGCGGCCGGTGCGTGGACGCGCACGCTGTCGTCGATGATGGGCATCGACATCCCCGTTCATGCGCGGCGCCGCAGCATCTTCAACGTGTCGTCGCCGGCGAAGCTCACCGATTGCCCGCTGCTGATCGATCCGACGGGCGTGTATTTCCGGCCGGAAGGGCGCACGTATATCTGCGGCACGTCGCCGAGCCCGGATCGCGACCCGGACGATCTGCCGCTCGACGAGGTCGACCACGACCTGTTCGACGACGTGATCTGGCCGACGCTCGCGAATCGCGTGCCGGAGTTCGAGGCGCTGCGCGTGGAGAACTGCTGGTCCGGGTACTACGAGTACAACGTGTTCGACCACAACGCGATCATCGGGTATCACCCGGAACTCGATAACGTCGTGTTCGCGAACGGCTACAGCGGCCACGGGCTGCAGCAGGGGCCGGCGACGGGGCGTGGCGTCAGTGAACTCATTCTGGGCGGGCGTTACGAAACGCTCGACCTGTCGCCGCTCGGCTGGGCGCGAGTGCTGGAAAACCGGCCGATCGTCGAAAAGAACGTCGTGTAGCGCGGCGTGGCCGCCCGGTGTGGGGTGGGCGGAATTCTCCTTGTGTCTCAAACCCATTGGCCCGACTTTGTCGGGCTTTTTTTGTTTATCGTGGATTTCGGTGGAGGGGTGCTTGGCGACTCGTTGCTGCCGGTCGCCCGTTCGGACATTCGAGGACAGCCAACTGTCCATCGGACCGGAACAAGCGTGATGACTGTTCGCAGGCAGGTTGTTGGCATCCACCGTGCGCTGCCCGATCATCCGCTTCGATCGATAACGGGTCCTCCAGCGGCAGCACGGAATGACTGCTCCACTCTGATACCCGCCCTTGGGATTATGATGACGCGATCGGCAGCCGTGGCTCGAGGCACGATTGCGCGGCCTGTTCCGTCAATTGGCCGGTGCTCGCTTGCCGGCGCTTTCCCGATGCATTTTCCGTAACACGAGGCGGCGATCTTTAACGTCGCGAGTGGGGGAACCATGGATCAAGGCGGCGACTTTATCGTACGCACCATGTCGGCCGACGAGCTGGCCATGTCGGTCGAGTGGGCGGCTGCGGAAGGGTGGAACCCAGGCTGGCATGACCCGCACTGTTTCAGGGAAGCGGACCCGGCCGGGTTCTTCGTCGGTGTTTGGCGCGGCGAGCCGGTTGCGTGCCTTTCCGCCGTCGCCTATGACGAGCACTTCGGCTTCATCGGCCTCTACATCGTGAAGCCCGGGTTTCGCGGCAAAGGCTTCGGCATGCGAATCTGGCAGCACGGCATGCGTTATCTTGGCGACCGCAACATCGGTCTCGATGGTGTCGTCGCCCAGCAAGCGAACTACAGGAAGTCCGGATTCCGGCTCGCGTACCGCAACATCCGCTATCAGGGCCGCGTGGGCGGCATCGGGTGCGCGCATGTCGCGGCAGCGGCCGATGTGCCGTTCGAGCAGTTGCTTGCCTACGATCGCCAGTGTTTCCCCGCGGCGCGCGAGCGTTTCGTCTCCGCGTGGATCGCGCAGCCGGATGCCGTTGCGCTCGCAACGGTCGACGCTGGCCGTGTCGCCGGCTACGGTGTCGTGCGCCGTTGCGAGGCGGGCTGCAAGATCGGCCCGCTCTTCGCCGACGATGCAGGCGTCGCCACCGGGCTGTTTCGCGCGCTGGCGGCGAGCATGCCCGGCGAGGTCATCGTGCTCGACGTGCCGGAAACGAATCCTGCGGCCGTCGCACTGGCGGAACGGCACGGCATGACGAGTGTCTTTGAAACCGCGCGGATGTATACGAAAGACGCGCCCGCAATCGCGATCGATCGCGTGTTCGGGGTGACGTCGTTCGAGCTGGGGTGATGGGGCGGACGGGGCTGCCGTCGACGGCAGCATGTGGCAACATCGCGGTGATCCGCACTTCACGTCGGGGCGCGGGCGAGCCCAACTATCCGAGGGGGAACTGATGTTTGACCACGTCAAATTCGGAGTCAGCGATTTCGCAGCGAGCAAAGCGTTTTTCCTCAAGGCACTTGAACCGCTTGGCGTAGTAGTCGCGGGGGAGGGGGAGCCTTCGTACGGCGTCGAGCTTTGTCCGCCGGGGCCGTGGCAGCCTTCGTTGTGCCTGTTCCAGACGACGGAGAAGCCCGCGCATCTTCACATCGCATTCAAGGCCGAGAATCGGCGGCAAGTCGACGAGTTCTATCGCGCGGCGCTGGAGGCGGGCGGGAAAGATAATGGCCCGCCGGGATTGAGGCCGCGTTATAACGCGAACTACTATGCGGCGTTCGTCATCGGGCCGGATGGGCACAATATCGAGGTGGTTTGTCAGCGGGCGGAGGGGTGATTCTCAGGCGTGCGACGCAGGCCGCGGGATTGAGTCGCACGTCACGTGTCGAGGGGCGGCGGCCGACGGATGTCGTGGGTCTCTGCCAACGACAAAAGCCGGCGCGAATGCTGGAGCTGTTGCTCACGCTAGTCACGACGATCGCCTTTCTCGCGGCGGCATTTCCGTTCAGGGTAAATCTGTTCGAAGTGGCGTTTTTCGCCAATGCGATTGCAATCGTGCTCATTTATTCGAGCGCGTGCTCGCGCTGGTTTCAGGGCGCGGCATCGTAAGATCGTCGCTGCGGAATTCAATGAATGAGAAAGGAAGAAGGTATGCGCTGGTTCTGCAAGACGCTCGGCGTGATCTTGAGCATTTCTGTCGTCGGCATCACCGATGTTCAGGCGACCTCCGGCGAACCTGCTTTCCCGCGCTTCACACAGACGGAGGGCAAGCTTGATGCCGATGGGCTCCCGCTGTCCGGCGTAAAACTTTGCGTGCTTCCTGGCCGCGCGCCGTGCTTCGAGATGCCGCCGGCTCCTGTTTCCGGTTCCTCCAAGGAGCTATATCAGTTCGGACTGAATCCGCGGTCAGAGCGGTTGCCGATTTCATCGGGCGGTTCCTGGGTTTTCTTGTCGGGGACGTTCTCGGGCGGAGGCAGCGGGATGCTGGAGCGCGTAGCCGTATTGCGTTATGGCGCGAACGGAAAGATCGAGAATCTGATGCCGGAAATCACCGAAACAGAGATGGCCGATCGCGCGATGTGGAAGGTGCCGGAAGCCTCGCCCTATCCGCTGTTTGTTCGAGCGGACTATGTCTGGGGCAAGGACGAGAGTCATTTCGAAAAGCACTTTTTCGAAGTCGACGCGTGGGCGTTCGATCCCGCAACCAGTCAGTACAAGAAGCGGTTTTCCTACCGGACAGCCAAACGCTACGACAGGGGAGAGGGCTCGGATCATGTGCTGAGCGCCGAACGCGCGGAAATACTGCGACGCCTCACCGCCAGCAAGTAACCTGCCGCGGGTGTGCCGAGTATCTGTCGAGATCCGTGACTGTTTTTGACGGGCAAGCCTGAAGCCTTATCGTCGCGCTTCCCCATACGTCTCTTTACACACCTCGCGTAGCGCCTCGACGAGCAAATCACGCGCCGGCGAGCGCGAGTCGGCGGAGCGGGTAAACAGCGCAATCGGTGGAAGCGTCCACACCAGCGAGTAAGGCACGATCGCCACGCCGGCAATCCGCACCAGTTCCTCGGCGATATCGGCCGGCACGATCGATACGGCCTCGTCGCTCGACGCGATCATTTCGCCGATCAGCTTGGACGAGTAACTTTCGACGATCGGAACGGGCGGCGGGATGCCGGCCGACAGAAACAGGTCGGTCACCTGTTCCCGCATCGGCGTATGCGGCGCGCCGAGAATCCAGTCGAGCGCGTGCAGCTTGTTCCAGTCCAGCGTCGTGCGAGCCAGTTTCGCGGCAAGACGCCGGCTTGCGATCATGCGCGGCTGCTGCTGGTACAGGACCTCAAAGGACACCTGGCCCAGATCGATCGCCGAGGAAGCCCGCCCGATCACGATGTCGACGCTGTGATCCTTGAGCTGCAGCAGCAGCTGATCGCTGGTGCCTTCGTGGATCGTCACGGTCAGGCGCCGCTCCATGCGCGATTGCAGCCGCTTCAGCGCCGCCGACAGCATCTGGCCGGAGATGAACGGAATCACGCCGATGTGCAGGTGGGCCGCATGCCCGGCGGCGACGGCCTCCATCTCGCGGGCGAGGTGGTCGAGATCCTTGATCATCGCCTTCGCCCGTTCGAGCACGACCGCGCCGAGCGCGGTCGGGCGCATGCCCCGCGACGAGCGCTCGAACAGCGGCGTGCCGAACATGCTCTCCAGCTCGGACAGCGCGTTCGTCACGGCGGGCTGGCTGCTGGCCATGTGCTCCGCGACGCGCGTCAGCGACCCGTGCTGCTGGATCTGCAGCAACAGCACCAGATGCCGAATCTTCAGACGTGCGCCAAGCCGCCTGACCACGTCGTTTGCGTCAAAAATCATTGACTGGTCATGCATCCATCATGGAAAAGTGATGGACCGATATTAAATCAGAATCATCTCCTTATGGCGGATCCCTAGAATCACCTTCAAGGATCGCGCCGGGACTGGCCTGGCGCCCGTGCCCGGACCGAAAAACATGAAACAGACTGAGACACAACAGCAGGCGGCGTTCGACTATCACGAGTTTCCGACCCCGGGGAAGATCTCGGTCGTCGCCAGCAAGCCGCTCGTGACCCAGCGCGATCTCGCGCTGGCTTATACCCCGGGCGTGGCAGGCGTGTGCGAGTCGATCGCGGCCGATCCACTGCAGGCGCACCGCTTCACGAGCCGCGGCAATCTGGTGGGTGTGATCACGAACGGCACCGCGGTGCTCGGTCTGGGCAACATCGGCCCGCTCGCATCGAAGCCGGTCATGGAAGGCAAGGCCGTCCTGTTCAAGAAGTTCGCCGGAATCGACGTCTTCGACATCGAGATCAACGAGACCGATCCGGACAAGCTGGTCGACATCATCGCCGGCCTCGAACCCACGTTCGGCGGCATCAATCTCGAGGACATCAAGGCGCCGGAGTGCTTCACGGTCGAGCAGAAGCTGCGCGAACGCATGAAGATTCCCGTCTTCCATGACGATCAGCACGGCACCGCCATCACCGTATCGGCCGCTTTCATCAACGGGCTGAAGGTCGTCGGGAAGTCGATTTCGGAGGTGAAGGTCGTGACGTCGGGGGCCGGTGCGGCCGCGCTGGCTTGTCTGGACCTGCTGGTCGACCTCGGGCTGCCGGTTGAAAACATCTGGGTGACCGACATTGAAGGCGTCGTCTATCGCGGCCGTACCACGCTGATGGACCCGGCAAAGTCGCGCTTTGCGCAGGAAACCGATGCGCGCAAGTTGTCGGAAATCATCGGCGGCGCGGATGTGTTCCTGGGCCTGTCGGTCGGCGGCATTCTGAGCGCGGAAATGCTGAAGGAGATGGCGGCGCGTCCGCTGATTCTCGCGCTGGCCAACCCGACGCCGGAGATCTTCCCGGAACTGGCGCATGCGACGCGCGACGATGTCGTCATCGCGACGGGCCGCTCGGACTACCCGAACCAGGTCAACAACGTTCTCTGCTTTCCGTACATTTTCCGCGGCGCACTGGACGTGGGCGCGACGACGATCACCCGCGAAATGGAGATCGCCGCTGTTCACGCGATCGCCGGTCTTGCCGAGGAAGAACAGAACGAAGTCGTGGCGGCGGCCTATGGTGCGTACGACGTGGCGTTCGGCCCGCAATACCTGATTCCGAAGCCGTTCGATCCGCGCCTGATCGTGCGTATCGCGCCGGCCGTGGCCAAGGCGGCGATGGAAGGCGGCGTGGCGACACGCCCGCTGACGGATCTCGCGGCGTATGTCGAGCAACTGCAGCAATTCGTCTACCACTCCGGCGCGTTCATGAAGCCGCTGTTCGCGACGGCGCGTCAGCTTGTGCGTGACGGCGGCAAGGCGCGGATCGTCTTCACCGAAGGCGAGGACGAGCGCGTGCTTCGTGCCGTGCAGGTGATCGTCGACGAGAAGCTGGCGCGTCCGATCCTGGTTGGGCGTCCGGAGGTGCTGCTGGCGCGGATCGAGCGGTTTGGTCTGCGTATTCGACTCGGTCAGGATGTCGAAGTGACCAATCCGGAATATGACGAGCGGTTCCCGCAGTACTGGACGACGTATTGGGAACTGCGCTGCCGAGACGGCATTTCGAAGGAAATGGCGCGCGTCGAAATGCGGCGTCGCCTGACCTTGATCGGCGCGATGATGGTGCGGCTCGGCGATGCGGACGGGATGATCTGCGGGACGGTTGGCGAGTATCACAATCACCTGCGGTTCGTCGACGAAGTGATCGGCAAGAAACCCGGTGCTTCCACGTACGCGGCGATGAATATTCTGTTGCTCGATCAGCGGACGGTGGCGCTGGTGGATACGCACGTCAACGATAATCCCGATGCCGAGCAGATCGCGGAATTCACGATTGCGGCGGCTCGGCAGATGGAGTGGTTGAATCTGACGCCGAAGGTTGCGTTGCTTTCGCGGTCGAATTTTGGGTCGGGGAGTGCGGCTTCGGGTGTGAAGATGCGCCGGGCGCTGGAAATCGTCCGGGAGCAGGCGCCCGATATCGAGGCGGATGGCGAGATGCATGGCGACTGTGCGCTCGATGAAGGGCTGCGGTCGCGGCTGCTTCCGATGTCGCCGCTTAAGGGGGCTGCGAATCTGCTCGTTTGTCCGAACGTGGATGCGGGGAATATTGCGTACAACCTGCTCAAGACCGAGGCGGGCAGCAATGTGGCGGTGGGGCCGTTCCTGCTGGGTGTTAATGCGCCGGTGAATATCCTTACTTCGAGTTCAACGGTGCGGCGGATCGTGAATATGGCGGCGTTGACGGTGATTGAGGCGAATCGGGGCGTGGCTGTCTGATTGATCGGCGCTTGCGGGGTGGCCAAGGCCACCCCTGCGTTTGTCGGTACTCGGTTGCGGATTCAACCCGTCGACGCTCGTCACGGACGGGGCCGCTCCGATAGACGCAAGAGTTGAATTCCGGTCTCGGTCGAAACAGCGGCCGTCCGATCGTGGAGTAGTATTCCCTCATGTCCAAGTTACCGCTCGGCCTCTACGGCGCACAGCCGACCCATCCGTGACAAGGGCGGCAAGCTCGTTAAAGGGTTTGGAAACTGCTGCAACGATTCGTGTGGTGGCGTCGGCCGTGACGACGGCATTGATGGGAATGCATCATGTCAATCGAGTGGAAGCACCGCGTCAGACTCTTTATCCAGCGTTTCTGGCAGCCGACCAGTGCGTGCATGACCTGCATGCCGGGGAGCTGGGGCAATATCATGAGCCTTGCCCACTGGACTATTGCATTTCATATAGGTCTGCTTACTGGATTCCTGGCCGTACTTTTGACTTTCACGCCTGCTGCGAAACTCTACGCGCATCGATACGGCAATGCGCTGGTTGTTGGTGTCCTGACAACGTTGGGCGACGCCTACTCGCACGCGAGTCACTACCGTATCCCCTATGTCGAGCACATCGTGACGGGTGCAATTTCAGGTCTCTTGACGCTGGCTGCCTCATATCTCTTCGAAGACCGCGCGCGACGCCTTCGGGCGGCATGGGCTCGGGTTTTCGGATAGCGTGTCCGCAGACTTTCTGAATCCGCCGGGCCATCGGCCCGGACTCGCCTTGACGATGTCGAGCCGCCACCGGCGTGCCTGTCATGACTCCAATTGGCTCAAGTTTCCGTCGCAACGGCCGTTAGACCAAGATACCGCTTTGCATTGAAGCCCTCCCTGCGCGTTTTTGGCGAAGGACGAACGGCACACAACCGATTTCGCTTATTGAAGCCCGACATCGAAATCCTCATGCGCGGATTCCCATTCAAGCCATTAGAAGGAGAGGGCGTTGAAGAAACGCTTCGCGTTGCATCTATCGTCATTGGCCGGCGTCGCGTGCGCGGTAGCGGGTTGCGCCAATGTCCCCTCGGACCCGAATACTCTTGCAAATCTGCAAGGTTCGTATGACATCGTCGACCAGTTCTCGTATAAGTCCACACACGCCACGCGCATCGACATCCAGTTCCTGCCGCCCGACGCGCGCGGCAAGACTCGGGCGGATCTGTCGATTTACGATGGCGACCGCGCGCAACAATACCGACTGGACGATTGTGGTTATCCGGGCGATCGCATCGCGCACAGCTTCGCCGACAGCGATGCGCCCCACGCCTCGGAGGTGATCCGCTGCGTCAGCGGCGGAGACAGAAATCGCCCCGTGCTCTTCCTGATCCGAAGCCTCGACGGCCATAGGCTCGTTTTCCATCCGGACGGGGGGCTGGTTTCGTCACTAATCCACCATCCTCTCTATTCCGATACAGGATTGATGGCGATTGTCAGTTGGGCGCCCGTGTGGAAGCGGGATATGTGATAAAACGCGCAGATCGCTAGCGTGGCGCATGTTGCGCGACGATCGACGGCAACCGGGGGCCGGTTACGCATGGCGGTTTTGCGAGATCGCGAGAAATTGATATGAGCAATATGGCTCGGTACAAAAAATCGCTGCGTGCACGAGCATTCGCACTATTGATGTTATGCATCTTGCCTTGCGCATCTTTTTCTCAAACTGAATCCACGCGGCCAGTGCGTCCTGCCACTCGGCTGGATATAGAGGGCGCCTGGAAATTGATTGCTATTCCTCCAGAGCTGCAACCCAAGATTCTGGGCGGAGATCCATGGCCATCGGAATGCCAGTTGTTTGCCTACAGAAAAGACGGCGTATTCAAGAGTTTGAGCAGGATAACCGGTTCATGCCCGCCGATTTCGGCTGCTCAAATCGAGGCCACGGGACTCTTGTCTCCGGCGGATATTCCAGACGTTCGATGGGAATTCGGCATTTCCAAGCCGACCGGCGAGAGTTATATCGTCATTAGCCGTTTGGTCGACGGCAAGCCTTATCACGAAGTATGGCAAGCCGGCTTTGTTCAGCACGACGTCCAGATTGGTGAGGAAAATTACCGACAAGGCGATCTACTGCTTGTACTTGTCGATCCGAAGACGAGCAAGACGCTCTGGTATAGACATCTTAGGCGGGTCAACTGAGTGAGGAGCGCCGTAGTTATTCCCGTCCCTTCTCGCCGCGCACGCAGAGTGCAGGCGTTCGGTTGCACGCGCCGAGTCGGCAGCACCGATCGCATACGTCGGTAACCGGCGCCATGAAGCGACATTGAAGGTGACGCGTGATCCGACGTTCGTAGGTCCGTTCCCTGCGAAAACGCAGCCGTCCGTACTTCGCCGATACATGAGTCCGCATCGCCCGCGCGTCAGCCTGGACACGTTGGACAAACATATGCGCGGCCAAGGTGGACGGCACCTCACGGCATCCTGCGTTGATTTCGTCTGGGAACGTTGATTGGTCGCTAATCATCGGGGTTCACCAAATGTGAGCCCTTCGAGATGATCGCGTCGGCCGATGGGGCGTGCTCGTCGAGCATCGCCAGGTCAGACCAACTCAGTTGAAGAATGGCGTGCGCGCCCGCATCCAGTCCGCTGTCATGTGAGGGAAGGATAGCTTGCTTTCCCTGCTATCCCCGTTGTTGTCGTGGTAGGTGTCCGAGCGTCGACGCGGAGAACATCGGGTACAACCAACTCAAGACCGAGGCGGGCAGCCACGTGGCGGTGGGATAGTTCCTGCCGGGCGTCAACGCACCAGTGAACACCCTCACGTCGAGCTCGGCGGTGCAGCGGATCGCGAACATGGCGGCATTGGCTGCGATCGAAGCCAATCGCAACGCATCTACCTGATCGCCGAAGCAGGCGCCGACAGCTCCGCAAGGCATCGCCTGGCCGGCTCCCGATGGTGACGGGTTTCACTATTCGATCGCGTTGTGACGCAATGTTGCTGGATAGTCGTTTAGGGATGCTGGACATATCTCCCTGCGGCATCGCGTCGCAACTTCCCCTGCGCGATGCGCCTTCTCAAAATGTTCCGGAGCCATTTCTGTCGATATCGTCCGATAATTATGTTTTATTTTCGTCTAAAATCGCGCTTCTTCTTACTTTAGGACGGAAGGACGTTTTGAAAAAACTGACGAAAAACATCTCGCGCACGGCCGTTGCCGCGTGCTTTGCCTATGCAGGGCTCTTGCCCTTGTCCCAGTCGGCCCAAGCTCAGGTCGAACCCCTGAAGAATCCGGTCTACGGCGTCACGCTCGATGATCTGACGAAGCTCGATGCCATCATCGCGTCGCTGCAGAACCTGCCGTACCGTCCGACCGTGCGCGTCGTGTTCGATCCGGGCACGTCGGCCGCGGACTACTACGCACCGCTGCTGCGCCTGCACTCGGTCGCGTACGTGATGGGCGAGGTCTACGATTCTTACTATTTCCCGACGGATCTCGCCACGTATCAAGCGAGAACGCAGGAATTGGTGTCGCAACTGAAGAACACCGTCGACGTGTGGGAGATCGCCAACGAAATCAACGGCGAATGGCTGCGCAACGACCCGAGCGGTACGAACTCGGTGGTCAATTCGGAAGAACAGCAGATCGGCCAGATGGTTGCCGCGGCCAACACGATCGTGAAATCGAACGGCGGCAAGACTGCGATCACGCTGTACTACAACGACGACAGCAAGGGTAACAACTGCTGGGAGAAACCCCAGGACTACTGGAAGACCTGGCCGACGACGTTCCTGTCCTCGACGGTTCGCCAGCAGGCCGACTACGCGCTGTTCAGCTACTACCCGTACCAGGATTGCCCGGGGCTGAGCCCGTCGTGGAAGAACGATTTCGCGGCGCTGGAAAGCATCTTCCCGAACGCGAAGGTCGGCTTCGGCGAAATCGGTACGTCGGATATCTCCGCGCCCGCATCGGTGCAGCAGAACCTGATCAAAACCTATTACCCGATGGTCAACACCATGACCGACCCGCGTTTCATCGGCGGTTTCTTCTGGTGGAACTACGTCGAGGAAATGCTTCCGTATTCGACGAGCTCCTACTTCCAGTTGCTGCGTCAAACGATCATTACGCTTAAGTCGCCCAGCTGATTGCGCGATCCGCGCGTAAGCGTCAGCGTCGAAGGTTAGAACCACAATGTTGCGCGTACCACGAGACCACGTGCGCGTACCGCTGACGTCAACGGAAACCTGTATTGCACGGTGACATCCAGATAGCTTGCCGGCGCGCTATACCTGCCTTCGCGAAACCAGTATCGAAACTGGACGCCGGGCCCCACACCGATTGCGGTCTTGTCCGGCTGGCGGTTGTCGTGATCGCCGGCCACCGCGGCATGCGGGTAGACGGTCAGCCGATCGCTGAGCGCCGTCAAGCGCCAGGTGTGCCCGTAACGCAACTCCGAATAGATGATGTATCGGCCTGCCTTGATGAAGTACGCACCTTCGACATAGGCCTGCCAGCTACGCCAGCTCGGTTCGGTGACCCGCAGGTCGGTACCCGCTTCCGACGAATAGCCCAGGCGCATCAGCCAGTCCGTCATCGACAGGCTGCCGACGTGGAACAGCCGCTCGGCGGTCATCACGACGTTCTGGTCGGGTATCGGCTTGTAGCGCACCCCCACCGAACCCTGCACGGTCGGCATGCCGGTCACGTTGCCGCTTCCGTCGTATGCCGTGCCGTATCCGCGCACGAAGAACTGGAGAATGCGCCCGTTCTGGTAGCCGATCTTCGGTGGCTGCCAGTACGCCTCGATACCCGGCTGCAGCACGCTGATGGTGCCTTGCGGGCCGAACGCGGCCGACTGGTAGGGCGCGCTCAGCACGAAGCCCCAGGTGCGCTGAAGTTGCTCCACTTCTCGCCGATAGCCGAACTTGTGCTGCGCATCGAACTTGTGTTCGTTTTCATCGGCGTCGAGACTGTGCTCGAACAGCTCGACGGACTGCTCGTTCAAGCCGATACGCTTGGCGGCATAGCCTGCGTCCGCGTAGTTCATCGCGTTGCCGGCTCCGCCGTCGAAACCCTCCTGGAACGCGTCGAGCGCCTCGCGATCCTTGTGTTCCCGCAGGAGGTCGTAGGCCTCCTGCAACTTCTGTGTCGCGGTATTGTCCACCGGTACCTGCGGCGCCTGCTCGGGTTGCTGCGCCTGCGTCACGATCGACGCGGCCATCTTCCGCTCGGCGTCGGTCGACGCGTCGCGGGCTGCGAGGTCCGCCACGCGGATGGCGCTTTCGCGATCGCCCGACCTCAAGCTCAACTGCGCGATACGCAACTGAATCACGGCTGATTTTTCATCTGCCAGCGGCGCCAGCGCAACGCCGGCTTCATGCAGGCGATTCGCCGCGAGCGCACTGTCGAACCACGCAAGACGCAGGTTGCGCTGCTGCTCCTTGCTCCATTTTCCCGTCTCGACGGCGGCCGAGAAATCGCTGCACGCCACGTCGTAACGCTCCTGCCGCTGCGCCAGGTAGCCATGCTCCGCCCGTACTGAGGCGCTTTTCGGAAAACGAACGCTTAACGATTCCATCATGGCGTCCGCTTCGTCGATTTTTCCTTCTCGTTTGAATACGTCGAGGAGCAGCAACCCGAGCTGTTCGCTTCCGGGCTGAATCTTGAGGGCGCGCTGCGCATACTCTTCCGCGCGGGGCAGGTCGCCGGCACTGATTGCCTTGTATGCGCCATCGGCGAGCCGATAAGCCTTGGGCGCGAGCGGCTGCGTGGCGTACGCCGGGGCCTGCCAGGCCAGCGACACGGCGATCGCCAGTGCGCTCAACCGGGCGCAGCGCTTGAGGCCGGCCGCGATCGGGATTCTGGAGCGTTTCATGCCTGTTCTCCTGACGGCTTTTGCACTGGAGAACCCTGCGGCGTTGCGCCATCGCCGTCGCGCGCTCGCGCGAGTTCGACGAAGCGCGAGTGCCGGGCGAGTTCGGCTGCAATCTCCATATCGCAGGCAATGAAATACGCAACGTTCGCTTTGGCGCCCCGCCGCACGATATCCTGTTCGTCTTGCGTGAGCGGCCGCCCGACCGCCACGTTCAACGTTCCGTCGTCTGCGGTCGAAAACGGGATAGCCCGATACGCATACTGCAGCTCGAATGCCAGCGAGTCCGCGAAGTGGCCCACCGCCACGTTGCCCAGGCTCACCCGGGGGAGATCCGCTTGCTCCGCGAGCGCATCCGCCAGCGATTCGGTGGATATCGCGCTACCTTCGATCAACAGTTCGCCCAGCCGCCTGCCGCATGTCAGTTGTTTCTCCAGGCTTGCCTGCAATTGCTCCAGTGAAACCACGCCCCAGCCGACCAGGATCTCGCCAATCTTGAGGCGTGCTTTCCCGAGCTCTGCGTTCGACAGGTAGGTATGGCTGGTTTTGTCCCACGCGATGGGCTTGCCGCTTACGAGGTGGCCGAGATAGATGCGCCACGCCCGGCAAACCGCGTAGAAATTGATCAGGTTATTGACGAACATCCTCGGAATCGAAAGCAGCCCCTGGACCGGACCGTTCAGCTTGCTGACGAAGTAGTAGCGCTGCGCGGCGCGGGCAAACAGCATGACGGTGTTCACCCAGAGCAGCGGCGCTATCCAGGCGCTCGCCGTGACGAGAGGGGCGCTGACGGGAACGACATGACCGAATTTCTGAAGGGCCGCAATTGTCACGAAATTGATTAGTATAACGTAAGCAATCACTGAAAAAAGCGAGGTGACGATTCCCTTCCGGTCATGGAAGAACATGTAGCGGGTCACGAGATTGCCCTTCCAGCCGAGCTGCTCCCAGCCCTGAAAGGCGATGCCGAGGATCCAGCGCGCACGCTGCCGATATGCGGTACGAAATGTCTTTGGAAAATACTCGCGCGTGGCCAATATGTTTCGATTGGCGGCACCGCCATTTGCACGCTTGGCCCCGGTATCCTGCGTGATATCCGAAAGCGGAAAGCGGGCAAAGGTTTCCTTCATCCCGAGGTCTCTCAACCGAAAGCTGAAGTCGTAGTCCTCGGTCAGCGAGCTGGTATTGAACGGGCAGCCGTCGCGTTCCTTCATCGCCGCTTCGATGGCGCGCCTGCTGTAGCACGATGCGACGCCCGCGCCGGGGACGACGCCGGTGAGGCGGGCGCGCGCCGGCACATCCTTCTGGTGCGTTTCGCTGAAGTCGTCCATATAGCATCCGGCCACGAACTCGTTCCATTTCCGCGGCAATGACAGAACGGGAAGCTGGACCAGGTCGCTTTCCGCAACTGCATGGCTGAGGTATTTGAGTTCGACCGGATGAATGACATCTTCGCAGTCGTGCATGACGACGCCCGCGAACTGAATATGATGCGTTTCTTCGTAGCGCAGGATCGCTTCGATGATCCAGTTCAGGCAATCCGCCTTGCAGGTCGGCCCATCGTTCATGACCGTTGCGCGCGTCACCCTGCCCGGATAACGGCGGACCATCCGTTCGACCTCCGCCGTGGTTTCGGCGTCGTTGTGATAGGTGCCGACGAAGATCACATATCGCTCGTACTCCATGGTCGCCAATGTGTTTTCGATCATTTTGGCGATCACGTCATACTCTTTCCATGCCGGCACCATGAGTGCCAGATAGCGCTCTTCCTCGGCGCGCAGCATGGCAATATCGATAGTCTGCGTTTTTTCATGACGCAGCATCCGCCAGATTTCGAATGACCAATAATAGGTGTCGAGCGTAAGGTCATCCAGTGTGCTTACCAGGATGACGATCGCGGTCAAAATGGCGATAATGTTAAGTGCATATAAATATGCAATCCATATTGTGTTATCCATCATTTTCCCGAGATTTTGTATTGTTTGTAATTCTTCTCCCTTGCACCAACGAAAGACGAATATCTGTCCGTCCTCGTCGACCCCGTCACTCCCACTTCGCGGCTTGCGCCGCAAAAACTCCCGTCACTCGAAAAAGGCTCTGTCAGCCTGGAGCTTTCTCGGTGCGATCACGTAATATCCTCAAAGATGAAACGTGTTCAGTGGGTGACTTTTGAAAGTTGGTATTGCCTCGCTCACTTCCGTCCCCCGCCGGGGTGGATCCTGCACCATTAATGATTGCAGCCGTTCTCGATCCAGCTCCCCGCAGCGCTCCCTGAGCACCGTCGTTTCAATACGCAGTTCATAAAGCAAGTCGCGCGCCATTGCCGTGCCACCCTTGACCGTCCGGGCGCCTGCGGGCGCCGCGCAAGATCGGCCCACCGAATCCGAGCCAAACGTTTCAGTGCTGAAACGCAGGGGCGATTGATCAGACGAAAAGAAGTTTGCAGGCTCGTTGCCGCTTGCCGGCCGCCGTCATCGGGAAATCGTCACGTGATTCCGGCGATCACCGGCCGTAAAGAACGGCGATAAACCCGAAAATCAGCGTCTCCAGTCGCCATGACCTGTGCGAGCCAACCGAGTCGATTGCCGTGTCACTGTCCGCGAAGCGTTGGGGGAACTGGTTTTCCCTGAATCGTCCGAACAGGCTTCAATTGTTTGTCACATGAAAGCTGCAACAGCGGTTACGTTGCATGCCTGAAACGTTTTTTCGCAACAATTTTGGATTGCCACGACGCACCGATTTCGGTGGCTTGATCCCGCGCCCATTTGCGACCGATGGTACGGTTCTAGCTTTAAAACAAAAACATCCGGTCCTGGATTTTTGTATGAAATCAAGTGTGCAGGAAAAAATAAAGACATAACGCCCTGATTATCAATGGCACGCCGCCGTGCTCGTTTCGTTAACGAGATGAATTTATTTTGCATATCAAAGGATGAAAATCATGCTTTCTCATCGCAATCGATATTTTCGGAACGGATTGAGCACCGTTGGATCACTCGTCACATTAATCTCCGCGCTCGCCTTCGCCGTCGCTGTTCAGGATACGAGTGCGCAGCAGACAAGTAATTCATCTGCCGTAAAGATCAAACCACCTCCGTTGCCGAACGGTTCCGCCCAGGTCAAGGTGAAGCCGGGTATGTCCGACGAGGATTGGGAGAAGGCGTACAAGGAGACGGGGCGCCCCAAGTTCAGCAGGAATTCCGTCAAGAAAGCCGGCGGCAACGTGCAACGTGACTAGGGAGAAACCGCCATGAAAAAGATCTTGCTTGTCATAGCCCTGCTTGCCGGACTCGCGCAAATGACGTTGCCGAGCACGGTGCACGCGCAGACCACCACCGCACATACGCTCGTGCTTTACGACAACCCGGCCAACGATCCGTATTCGAAGCTTGGCCTGATGTACAGCATCATGTTGAGGAACCTGCTTGGCCATTTCAACGCGACGGTCGACCTGGTTCCGATACAGAACTACACGTCCGGGATGGTCGCGAACCACGACGTCACGTTCTACATCGGCGACTACTACAACAACCCGATTCCGACGGCGTTCATGAGCGACGTGATGACCGCCACGAAGACCGTGGTCTGGTTCAAATACAACTTGTGGCAGCTTGCATGGAACACGGCGTTCACCTTCAACCAGACCTTCGGGTTCAGCTTTCTCGGCATCGCAGGGTTGAACGCGGCACCATCGTCAAGCAATCCGAACCCCGGCTTCTACGACACGGTCACGTACAAGAACCTGCCGATGGTCAAGTACTACGCGTATGACGCGTCGACCGGCGCCATCAACGCGGACCCGGATGTCGGGCTGACCCAGATCGTCGATGCCACCAAGGCGCAGGCGCTCGTCACCATCAAGAACAGCAAGAGTGGGGCGACCACGCCATACATCATGCGCTCGGGCAAGTTCTGGTATTTCGCGGACATGCCGTTTTCGTACATCGGCCCGATGGATCGATACCTGGTGATATGCGACATCCTGCACGACATCCTGCAGACCAATGCACCGGTGAATCACCGCGCGCTCGTCCGTCTGGAAGACCTCGATGCGTATACAACGACGAGTTCGATGAAAAAGCTGACGGACTTCCTGTACTTCAAGAGGATTCCGTTCACGATGGCCACCATTCCCCTGTATACGGATCCGAACGGCTTTTACAACGGCGGTGTGCCGGAGACGATCCATCTTGCGCAGGCAACGGGCCTCAAGAGTGCGCTGAACTACGCGTTACCGCGCGGCGGCTCGATCGTGATGCACGGCTATACGCACCAGTACGATTCGACGCCGAATCTTCTGACTGCGGTCAGCGGCAGCGACTATGAGTTCTGGTATGCGGTCCAGAACCGTCCTGTCGATGAGGACTCCATTCAATGGGCGGAAGGTAGAATGGCCGATGGCCTCCTCGAGTTCACGAGCAACGGCTACAAGATCGTCGGCTGGGCCTCGCCGCAGTACCAGATGTCGCCGTTGGCATCGGCGGCCACCGCCCTTACGTTCCCGACGACGTTCCAGCGGGCCGTCTACTACACCGCGACCAATCCGCAAATCGGAACGGGTGCACCGAACCAGGACTTCTCGGCCGGGCAGTTCTTCCCATACATCATCAACGCCGATTACTACGGGCAGCGGATCATTCCGGAGAACCTGGGCAGTGTCCAGTACAACATCTGCAATATCGACCCGTTCTCGTGTATCACCTACACATGGCAGCAAATCGTGACCAATGCTCAATATGGTCTGGCGGTGCGGGACGGTTTCGCGTCCTTCTTCTTCCATCCGTACTGGCTTGAACCCGATCTCGGATTGCCGGCCTACCAGGACTTCCAGAGTATGGTGAACGGCATCACGAATCTCGGCTACAAGTGGGTAGACGGCACGACTGCCAAGTGACGCGAGTGTGGTGGTAACCTCGTGCGACCCGCATCGGAAATGCGGGTCGCACGTTTGCGTTTGATCGGCTACGATGACGCGCGAGAATGCTTCGGGGGAGCCAGCGATGACCACGTCCGCCATCCCGGCCGTGCGCAAATTTCAACAGCGTCTGGGCCGGTTTCGACCGGCACGCGGACCGCGCCGACGCGCTGGCGAGCCGCGTTCGCACCGGGCGGCGACGCTCGCGGCGATCGGCGCATCGCTCGTCGTGGCCGCATGCAGCTGGACGGCGCACGACGTTCACGCCGACGGAATCGTCTGGCAGGTGGACAACACGACGACGAATCCCGTCGGAAACTGGCAGATGCTCGGCGTACACGATCTGTTGATCCAATGGACCGTCGTGGACGATACCGCGTTCGTTGCCAACACCCGCATCCCTACCGCGGCGCACCTTCCCGACTGGGAACGCATCGGTCGTGCGCCGTGGGCCAGAAACGTGATCCTGGGCCTGGCCGGCTACCAGGACGAAAAACGTGCGCGCACCCACCTGGCGACGCTCGCGGACCAGTCCGTGGAGGTGGCGCGCGTGCATCTGCCGCTGCATGTCGCCGGCTACTACTTCCCGGTCGAAATCGATCCGACCTGGCAGGAGGCGCCCAAGCTTGCCGAGATCCTGCAGCGACTGCCTCGTCCGCTTTGGGTGAGCGTCTACGACCAGACCAATATCGGCGGAAAAACGCTGGCGGACTGGCTCGCAACGTGGCTGCCGTCGGACGTCGGGGTGTTCTTCCAGGACGGCTGCGGCGTCTATGCCCGCGAGCCACAGGTCGCGCGCACCTACCTCGACGAGCTGGCTTCACGCCTGGGCAAACGACGCGTGCGGGTCATCGCCGAGGCCTTTCGGCCAGCCGAGCATGGCGGATTCCGTTCGGCCAGCGCCGAGGAATTGAGCAGGCAGCTCCAGGTTTATCGCGGCTATCCGGTCTATCTGTTCGATGGTCCCCACTATGTGTCGGACGACCTCATGCGTGAACTCAACAACCGGACGGCCAAGAAGCACCCGGTCGGGCCTGGCGGTACGGAGCGCTGAGTCTGCTTCATCCCGGTAAACGGGGGGCAGGCAAGTGGTGCGCGAGACGAAACAATCGGCCGGACTGGATCGCCGCGACAGCCTCATTTGATGACCAAACCGCAAGACCTAGTGCATAGATATCGTTTGCCGCGGCCTTAATGACTATCGACAATCGTGGCTCGAATTCGCCGCCGTGGCGCCAGAAGCGCACCGGTGGCCGGCACCCGGCGGCTATCCCGGCCGTTCGCGCCATCCTGCTCACGACGACATGTACGCGTTCACTCCTTCATTCCAGAATCCCGCCGGCTCGCCGATTCGCGAGTTGTTCAAGTACCTGTCCGAACCGGGCATGATTTCCTTCGCGGGCGGTTATCCGGCCAGCGACCTGTTCGACGTCGACGGCCTGAACACGGCGGCCGAACGCGCGTACGCGCAGCCCGTGCGCTGCCTGCAATACGGCCCGACCGACGGCCTCGCCGAACTGAAACAGCAACTGATCGCGTTGATGGCGCGTCGCGGCGTTGCGTGCACGCCGGCCGAACTGCTCGTCACGACCGGCTCGCAGCAGGGCCTCGACCTGCTGCTGCGCGTGATGGTGTCGCCCGGCGACGTCGTGCTGACCGAACAGCCGGCTTACCCGGCAACGCTGCAGGCGATGCGTCTGCAGCAGGCGCGCATCGTGACGATTCCGGTCGACGGCGAGGGCCTCGACGTCGATCGTCTCGGCGAACAACTCGCGTCCGGCGCGATCGCCCAGCCGAAGCTGCTCTACACCGTCCCGACCTTCGCGAACCCCACCGGCGCGACGCTCACGCGCGAACGCCGGCTGAAGCTGCTGCGTCTCGCGGTGCAATACCGTTTCCTGATCGTCGAGGACGATCCATACGGCGACTTGCGCTTTGCGGGCGAAGCCGTGCCGTCGATGCTCGCGCTCGCCGATGAAGTGGACGGCGCGCGCGACTGGATCGTGCATTTCGCGAGCCTGTCGAAGATCGTCGCGCCGGGGCTGCGGGTGGGCTGGACGATCGCGCCGGCCGAAATCGCGCGGCGCTGCGTGATCGCGAAGCAGACGGTCGATCTGTGCAGCTCGCCGTGGACGCAGGCGGCCGCCGCCGAATATCTGGCCGACGGCGCGCTCGAACGCCATCTGCCGCGCATCACGGCCGCGTACCAGCGCAAATGCGACGCGATGTGCGACGCGCTGCGCGACGGTTTCGGCGATGCGATCGAATTCCATCGCCCCGAAGGCGGGATGTTCGTGTGGGCGCGGATCGGCGCGGTGTCGTCGGACGTGCTGCTGCAACACGCGATCGCCAACAAGATCGTGTTCGTACCCGGCAAGGCGTTCTTCGCGGACAACGTCGACGCGGCATCGCTGCGCCTGTCGTTCGCCGCGCCGGACGTCGATGCGATCCGGGAAGGCGTCGCGCGCCTCGTGCGCGCGTATGGTGCGGCGCTGGCCGCGTGAGGAGACATGAACGTGAATATCACCGTTAACGAAACGGCATCGATGGGCGCAGTGTCAGGCGCCGGCGATAACCGGCCGGCAAAGCATCGCTCGTCGCAGATCAGCGCGGGGCCGCAGTATGTGGCCGACGTGCTCGGCCGCTTCGGCGCGGAGCCGACGACCGATGCCGGCGATGCGGCGCCGGTCGTGCTCGGCTACAACTGAACGGCACGAAGGCGGCGGCCGCATCGGACGCGAGCCGTCGCCGAAGCAAACGGTTAAGCTTGCGCGATCGACACACGTACGATTGCCGCCGCCCCTCATGTCCGACTCGACCTCCGAATCGCTCACCGAAACGTACGACCGCCTCTGGTCCTGCCTCGAAACCGGCGTCGGCGTGCAGCGCTCGCCGTTTACGATGCTGCAGGCGGCAACCCTTGGCCTCGATGGCGCGCCGAAGGTACGCACGATCGTATTGCGTCAGGCGAGTCGCGCCGATCGCGTGCTGTCGTTTCATACCGATGCGCGCTCGGAGAAAGTCGCGGAGTTGCGCCGCGATCCGCGTATCTCGATTGTCGCGAGCGATCTCGATGCGCTCGTGCAGATTCGCGCGGAAGGCGTTGCATCGATCTGCGACGACGAAGCGCAGCGGCGCGCGATCTGGCAATCGAGCCGTCCGCATACGCTGCTGCTGTATCGCGCACCGTTACCGCCCGGCACGCCGGTCGCGTCGCCAGAAGCAGCGCATGTCTCGGCGAGGCAAGACACGGTGTCTTCCGGCGACGGCTACGAAAACTTCTGCGTGATCCACATGACGGTCACGCGCATCGACTGGCTCGAACTCGCGCGCGCCGGCCATCGTCGAGCGGTATTCGACCTGAACGAAAGCGGCTACGAAGGCCGCTGGATCGCCCCCTGATCCGGACGCAGGCCGCTCAAGGCCGTTCGTCCGCCGCCGCCTGCCCGATCATCCAGTCGCGCATCATCGCGATCGCATCGTCGTCGCGGCGCTCGGCCGGATACACGAGATAGAACCCCACCGACAGCGGAAACGCGAAATCGAACGGCTTGCACAGCCGGCCTGCCGCGATATCGCGTTCGACCAAAGGATCGGTCGCGAGCGCAATCCCCTGGCCGGCCACGGCCGCATCGATCGAGAGCGACGTCTGGTTGAAGCGCAGCCCCTTGTGCGGATCGATATCGACAGGCTCGGGCATCGCTTCAATGAACTCGGGCCACAGGTCGTGCGCATCGTGCAGCAGCACATGGCCGGCGAGGGCGCGCGGCGACGCGGGTGCGGCCAGCAGCGTGGGGCTGCATACGGCGCACACATCGAGCGGGAACAGCGCATGCGCGGCGAGATGCTTGCCGAACGGCGGCTTGCCGTAGCGGATCGCGAGGTCGACGCCGTCGTGGCGGAACGTCGCGAGCTGCTGGTCGGCGATTACGCGCACGTCGTAGTCGGGATGCGCGTCGGTGAACTGCGCGAGCCGCGGGATCAGCCACTTCGACGCGAACGACGGCGTCGTGCTGATGGTCAGTGCCGCGCGACGCTTCACGAGCTTGTCGGTTGCATCGGCGATCGCGTGCAGCGCGCGCTGCACGTCGGAGAAATACGCGGCGCCGTCGTGCGTCAGCGCGAGGCCGCGCGGCAGGCGCTCGAACAGCTTCAGGCCGAGCACGTCCTCGAGGTGGCGCACCTGCTGCGCGACGGCGCCTTGCGTCACGCCGATCTCGTCGGCCGCGGCGCGGAAATTGAGGTGCCGTGCGGACACTTCGAACGCGCGAAGCGCATTCAGCGGCGGCAGGCGGGAAGGGCGAGGCGGCATCGTCAGGATGTAGAAAAACTATCGTCTGGAGGGAGAAATACTGGTTCGACAGTCGTGTGTGATGCGCCTACATTACCACCATGGCGCGCCGAATGGCGGCTGCGCGGCGGCAGGTTTCGAACGAGGAGCAGATCGTGACTGTAGAAAAAGTGGCGTTGATCACCGCGGCGGGCAAGGGCATGGGCGCGGCGATCGCGCGCGAACTGGCGGCGACGGGTTACCGCGTCGCGCTGATGTCGCCGTCGGGCAGCGCGGTGGCGCTCGGCGAGGAACTGGGCGGGTTCGGCATCCAGGGCTCGGTCACGGAAGAAGCCGATATCGACCGGCTCGTGCAGGAGACGGTCGCGCGCTACGGCCGGATCGACGCGGTCGTGAACAATACCGGGCATCCGCCGAAGGGCGAGTTGCTGGCGATCACCGACGACAACTGGCACGCGGGGCTCGACCTGATCCTGCTGAACGTGGTGCGCGTGATGCGCCGCGTGACGCCGATTTTCCAGCAGCAGGGCGGCGGCGCGGTGGTCAACATCTCGAGCTTCGCGGCGGACGCGCCCGAACAGCCGATGCCGGTGTCGTCGGCGCTGCGCGCGGCGCTGAGCGCGTGGACGCGCCTCTACGCGGAACGCTATGCGGCCGAGAACATCCGGATGAACGCAGTGCTGCCGGGCTTCATCGACAGCTGGCCGGAGACGCCCGAGATCGTCGCGCGCATTCCGGCCGGCCGCTTCGGCAAGACCGGCGAGATCGCGAAGACCGTCGCGTTCCTGTTGTCCGACGGCGCGGGCTACATCACCGGGCAGAACATTCGCGTCGACGGCGCGATCGTCAAGGCGCTCTGAGCGTCGTACCGGCGAGCGGCGGCGCGGGCCGCTCGCCGCGCAACGGCTACAAACGCGTACAAATCAGACAAATTCGGGATACATCGGACCTTTCAAATGGGCGACGCCGCGTGACCGGGGCGCGCCGGATTGAAAGCCAAGGCGCGATCCAGCGCGCGGCATGTTCACTTTCCACTTCACGAAAGGAGATGCCGAACGATGTCTTCCACACCGTTTTCCCCGATGCGTCGCCATCTGCTGGCCACTTCCGTGGCTGCCGGGGTATCGGCGATGCTACCCACCGCGCTGCATGCCGCGACCGGCGCCAGCGGCATACGCCCGTTCACCGCGCACATTCCCGATGAAGCCGTGGCCGACCTGCGCCGCCGCATTGCGGCAACGCGCTGGCCGGGCCGCGAGACCGTCGCCGACGAATCGCAGGGCGTGCGGCTTGCGCGCATGCAGGCGCTGCTGCGCTACTGGGGCACCGACTACGACTGGCGCAAGGGCGAGGCGCGCCTGAACGGTTTCCCGATGTTCATCACGGAAATCGACGGGCTCGACATTCACTTCATCCACGTGCGCTCGCGGCACGCGAACGCGATGCCGATGATCATGACGCACGGCTGGCCCGGTTCGATCTTCGAGCTGCTGAAGGCGATCGGCCCGCTGACCGACCCGACCGCGCACGGCGCGAGCGCGGACGACGCGTTTCACGTCGTCGTGCCGTCGCTGCCGGGCTTCGGTTTTTCCGGCCGGCCGACACAGACGGGCTGGGGTTCCGACCACATCGCGCGCGCGTGGGGCGAGCTGATGGCGCGGCTCGGCTATACGCGCTTCGTGTCGCAGGGCGGCGACTGCGGCTCGGTGATCTCGCACCGGATGGCGATGCAGCGCGTGCAGGGTCTGGCCGGGATTCACGTGAACATGCCGGCGACGGTGCCGCCGGATATCGCGACGCTGCTCGCGACCGATTCGCCCGCGCCGGCTTCGCTGTCGGCGAAGGAAAAGGCCGCATACGAGAAGCTCGCGACGTTCTATCGCGACAACTGCGGCTACTCGGCGATGATGGTCACGCGTCCGCAGACGGTCGGTTATGCGCTCGCCGATTCGCCGTCCGGTCAGGCCGCGTGGATGTACGACAAGATCTCGCAGTGGACGTACAGCGGCGGCGTGCCCGAACGCTCGATTCCGCGCGACGAGATTCTTGACGACATCTCGCTGTACTGGCTGACGAACACCGCGACGTCGGCCGCGCAGATCTACTGGGAGGATCACTCGAACAACTTCAACGCGGTGGATATTTCGCTGCCGGCCGCGATCACGGTGTTCCCGGGCGAGATCTACCAGGCGCCGCGCAGCTGGGCCGAGCGCAGTTATCACAACTTGATCTATTTCAACGAAGTCGACAAGGGCGGGCATTTCGCGGCATGGGAGGAGCCGGAACTGTTCGCGCGCGAAGTGCGGGCCGGGTTCCGGCCGCTGCGTCGCGGGTAAGCGTGGGTTGAGTGGTGAACGCGGGCTGGCTGTCGCGCGGCTCGCGTTTGTTTTCGTTCTGTCGACTGTGTCGAGCGGGGCCGATCAGCCGCGCGGCCTGCAGAAAACCGTCGTTTCCCCAACGATTTTTGAATCGCTGTGTGTCGTGTTCGAACACAGATACGTTGCGATACAAAGCATCCCGATGGTTCGGATATAAAACCGGTGAAGCGTTTCACACGGCCGCGCGGTGTCATGCGCCGCCGCTGCGAACGGCGATACCCGCATACCCGCACGTGCCGCGGGCCCTTCTTTTAGCGATCGACAATGGAGAACGAGTCATGCCTGATACCGTGAACACCCGCCGCCGCCTGATCCTGGGTACGACGCTGGCGAGCCTGAGCCTCGCCGACCTCGGGTTCGGCAACCTGGCGCGCGCGCAGTCGGCGCCCGATGCATCGACTGCGAAGCGCGCGGCCGGCGTTGCGTCGCTGGGCACGATCCACCAGATCGACGCGGGCGTGCTCAACGTCGGGTATGCGGACCTCGGGCCGAAGAAGGGCCCTGTCGTGTTCCTGCTGCACGGCTGGCCGTACGACATCTACAGCTATGCGGAAGTCGCGCCGCTGCTGGTTGCGGCCGGCTATCGCGTGATCGTGCCGTACCTGCGCGGCTACGGGTCGACGACGTTCCGCTCGGCCGACACGGTGCGCAACGGCCAGCAGGCGGTGACGGCCGTCGACATCGTCGCGCTGATGGATGCGCTGAAGATCGACCGCGCGGTGTTCGGCGGCTACGACTGGGGCGCGCGCACGGCCGACATCATCGCGGCGCTGTGGCCGCAGCGCGTGAAGGCGCTGGTGTCGGTGAGCGGCTACCTGATCGGCAGCCAGGAGGCGAACCGCAAGCCGCTGCCGCCGCAGGCCGAATTCCAGTGGTGGTATCAGTTCTATTTCACGACCGAGCGCGGCGCGCTCGGCTACGCGGCGAACCGCGATGCGTTCAACAAGCTGATCTGGCAGCTCGCGTCGCCGAAGTGGCAGTTCTCCGACGAAACTTATGCGCGCTCGGCCGCATCGTTCCAGAACCCCGATCACGTGGCCGTCGTGATCCACAACTATCGCTGGCGCCTCGGGCTCGCGAAGGGCGAGGCGCAATACGACGACATCGAGCGGCGTCTTGCCGCCGGGCCGGCGATCACCGTGCCGACGATCACGATGGAAGGCGACGCGAACGGCGCGCCGCATCCGGACCCGGCCGCGTATGCGAAGAAGTTCACGGGCAAGTACCAGCATCGGACGATCACCGGCGGCATCGGCCACAACCTGCCGCAGGAAGCGCCGCAGGCGTTTGCCGATGCGATCCTGCAAGTGGAGCATCTGTGATGCGGGCACGCAGTGGCATCCGGCGTCGCGGCATGGGCCGCGCGCTCGTCGCGGGTGCGTTGCTGGCCGGCTCGCTGTCGGCCAGCGGTCCGGCCGCGTTCGCGGAACAGCCGAAACCGGCCGCGTCGCCGATCTACGGCGTGACGATCCCGCCCGGCTACCGGAAGTGGGAAATGGTCGCGCCGGCCGAAGAGGCCGCGCCGCTCGACGAGCTGCGCGTGGTGCTCGGCAACCCGGTCGCGATCCGCGCGCTCGAACAGGCGACGCTGCCGTTTCCGGACGGCACGATCCTCGTGAAGCTCGCGTACAAGCGCAAGCAGTCCGAAGAGTTCGCATCGGCGACGGTGCCGGGCCAGGCGACGACCGTGCAGGTGATGGTGAAGGACTCGCGCCGTTATGCGTCGACGGGTGGCTGGGGTTTCGGGCGCTTCATCAACGGCGTGCCGGCCGATATCGGCCAGCACCAGACGTGCTTCGCGTGTCACCAGGCGCTTGTGAAGAACCATGACTATGTGTTCACGCGGCTTGCGCCATGACGTGACATGCCGGCGTGGAGTTGACGGAAAGGCGTGCCGCGCGAGGCACGCCTTTTTTTGTGGTGCGTTTGCGCTGCGTGTGTGCCAGCGAGCACTTCGGAAGACGAGTTTGTATCGCACTGTATCTGCGGCCGTTCCGGAAAAAATGGCATGCAGAAAGCACCGGTTTCGGAAACATGCCGGATACGTGGGCGGGTTCTACTGTCGACATGCAGGAAACGTTCGATGCCTGACGTTCGCATCGGATGCCAAGTGATCGACACCCCAACTTCCGTCAAGGAGCATGTTCATGAAAACCGCCCGAATCCTCGCCGTTGCCGTCCTCGCCGCCGTCCCCGCTTTGTCGTTCGCCGATACCGGCCATGGCCTGTCGCGTGCCGACGTGCGCGCCGAACTCGTCCGGCTGGAACAGGCCGGCTACAACCCGGCACGCAGCGAACCGCATTACCCGGACGATGTCGCCGCCGCGCTGCAGGTCGCGCGTTCCGACCAGAACGGCCCGTCGAAGTCGCAGGGCGACAACGTGGCCGATGCGTCGGCACCGGCCAGCCATCGCGACGCGGCACCGGCGCGCGCCGCGCGGAACGCGGCCGACGACCTGTACGCACATTCGTGATCCGTTGCCGCGCCTGCCGCATGCAGGCGCGGCCGTCACCGCAGCACTTCACTTCATGTAACGACACAACAGAGAAAGGAGCATGACGATGGCCGGTTCGATGAAACGGGTTCTGGTATCCGCCGCGGTGATCGGCGGACTGTTCGGTGCGGTCGCGGCGCAGGCCGCGCCGAAGGACGACCTGAAGGGCACGAATGTCGTGCTCGTGCACGGTGCGTTTGCCGACGGGTCGAGCTGGAACCGCGTGATTCCGCTGCTCGAGGCGCGCGGGCTGCATGTGGTGTCGGTGCAGAATCCGCTGAGCTCGCTCGCCGACGATGCGGCCGCGACGAAGCGCACGATCGACGAGCAGAAGGGGCCGGTCGTGCTGGTCGGCCATTCGTGGGCCGGCGTCGTGATCAGCGATGCGGGCAACGACGACAAGGTGAAGTCGCTCGTCTACGTCGCGGCATTCGCGCCCGACAACGGCCAGTCGATCGCCGACGTTACGCAAGGGCTGCCGGCGCCGGCATGGGCCGGTGAACTGCGCAAGGACGCGGGTGGGTTCGCGCGGCTGTCTGACAAGGCGATCGCGCAGGATTTCGCGCCGGACCTGCCGCCCGCGCAGCAGCGCATCGTTGCGGCGACCCAGGGGCCGTGGTATGGCGGCTGCATTTCGGAGAAGGTTGCGCAGGCTGCGTGGCATGCGAAGCCGTCGTCGTTCGTCGTCGCGACGCAGGACCGGATGATCGATCCGAAGCTGCAGGAAACGACGGCGAAGCGGATCGGCGCGACGGTCACGCGCGTGAACGGCAGCCATGTCGTGATGCTGAGCCAGCCGAAGGCCGTGGCCGACGCGATCATCGCGGCCGCGGAACGCGTGAAGCAGGATGCGCAGTGAGTGAACGCGGCGCCGCGTCTTAGTTGAAGCGTGGCGCCGCGAGTGATTGTGATGTTCTTCCGCGAGGAGAAATCATGACGCAACTCTGGCAACTGTCGGCAACCGAACTCGCGAAACGTGTGCGGCAGCGCGAAGTGTCCGCGCGCGAAGTGGCGGACGCCGTGCTCGATCGTCTCGATGCGGTGAATCCGGCGATCAACGCGGAGATCGAGCACCGGCCCGACGACGTGCGACGGCAGGCCGACGAAGTCGACCGAGCGATCGCACGCGGCGACGATCCGGGCCCGCTCGCGGGCGTGCCCGTGACCGTGAAGATCAACATCGATCAGGCGGATTTCGCGACGACCAACGGCACGCGCCTGCAGGAGAACCTGATCGCGCGCATCGACAGCCCGGTGGTCGGCAACATCAGAAAAGCCGGCGCGATCCTGCTCGGCCGCACCAATTCGCCGACGTTCGCGCTGCGCTGGTTCACGTCGAATCTCGTGCACGGCCACACGCGCAATCCGTCGTTGACGTTGCTCGCTTGCGGCGGCCCTTGCGGGTCGCCGCGAGCGATTTCAGGTTGTCAGGTCAGAACCGGACGACCTGCTTCTGCTCGACGTTGAAGCCGTCGCGCAGCACGCACGCGGAATCGGCGAAATAGCGGCGCGTTTCCGACAGCAGGTCGGTATTGCCGCGACGACAGAACACCACGCCCGACCCTTCCTCGGTCAGCAGTTCGTCGATCAGCGATTCGGGTTGCCCGATATCGGCGAGATGGACGTTCTGCACGCCATGTGCGAGCGCATCGAGCGCCTCCCGCACGCAGGGCGCCGCAGCGGCGGCCGGATGCTCGGCGAGCCATTGCTCGAGTTCCGTGATGCCGTACAGCCCCGCGAGTTCGCCGAGTTCGCGCAGCAGCGTGCTTTCGACCATCATCACCAGCGTGACGGCGCCCGTGCGTTGCGCGAAGAGACTGCCGACCCGTTCGGGGCGCAGCAGGCGATCCTGGCCTGCGTCGTCCGGCGCGACGGGCATCACGACGGGCACCAGCCCATTCCCGAGAAACGCGTTCAACGCGGTGCCGTCGAATTGCGCGACCGGGCTCGTGTTCGCGCGATCGGATTCGGCGCCGGCGACCAGCAGGCCGCCGTCATGACCGTCGATGCCGATCGCCTTGACGCTGTGACTGCCGATCAGGCGCACCAGTTCGTGGTTGATGTCGGCCATCGCGGCGTGCGCGGCGTGGACGGATTGCGCGCCGGACGTGGCCGCCCCGCCCTGGACGACGACCGGACGGATGCCGGTGAGCGCAAGCAGCGCGACATCCTGCGCGAACTCCTGGCGAAAGCGCGCGTCGCGCGCGGCGCCGCCATCGACGATGACGACGGTCTGCCCGTGCAGGGCCTGCATGAACGGCAGCGAGCGAGCCAGTCCGGCCGCGCGCCGCGACGCAAGAGTGGGACTTTCAGGGTCTGGGAACATGGGAATCCGAAAGAATGAGGGAAGTGCCTGTCGCCGCACGATGCGGCGTCAGTGCGTGCGCTTCATGAGCCGGTGAATCTCGTCGGGCGTCAGCGCGTCGCGCGACGCCTGCCGGAACGAGCGTTCGCTGAAGCACCGCGCCGCGTCGGCGAGCAATTCGAGGTGCGCGCGGTCGTCCTCTTTCGGCAGGGCCAGCACGATGAATTCGCGCACGGGCTTGCGGTCCGGCGCGTTGAACGCGAACGGGTACAGCGTGCGAACGAACAGCGCGGCGGCCGAGCCGAGCCCGTCGACACGCGCATGCGGAATCGCGACGCCCTGGCCGAGGCCGGTCGAACCGAGCCGTTCGCGCTTCGCCAGTTCGTTCGCGATCCGTTCCGCGGAAACCCCGCTGCTGCGCGCGATGAATCGCGCGGCGAGGTCGAACAACTGGATCGCGCTGTCGACCGGCACGTCGAGCAGGATGTTGTCAGGCGGACAGGCGTCGGCAAGCCGGGTTGCGAGCGGCAAGCCGCCGCGTCGGTGGGAAAGGTCGGGTTGGCCGCCGATGGCGGCCTGCTGCGTTTGCATGCGGATCTCTCCGTGTCGTGATGACACGGAAATCCTAGACACATCCGCGTAAAGACGGTGTCAGATACGCGGGGGCGCGGTATTAAAATTTCGTATCGATTGCGGCGCGGCTCTCACCGCGCGCCCGATACGGATTCTTCACGTGCCCGACAGCACGAACGGCAGCATCGTCAGCAGAAAGACCGAAATGCCGACGACCGGCGCGCCGAACGCGATCGCCGCGAAGGCCAGCGCGGCGCTGGTCAGCACGAGCGCTCTCGACCGGCGGCGGTGCCGGTCGTGCGCCGTTGCCTTGTCTTCGCGGACGGCATCGGCCCGCGCGCCGATCACGTGTTTCCAGAACGTCAAGCCAAGCATGATTGCTCCTGTATGAAAGACGACCGAGGCACGGCGCGCGATGCGCCGTGCACGCGTGTCAGCAGCGCTTGAGCTTCAGTACGCGCGAGATCTGCCCGGACGTGAAGCCGCTGTTGCGCACGTAAGGCGCGCAGTCGAGCGGCGCCGTGAGCGATTCGCTGACGACGTATTGGCCGACGAAGCGGAACGCATCCGTTTCCATCTTGATGAACACCGGAATCGCATCGCGTTGCGCGGCGAGCGTCCTGCCGGCCGCACGCGCGGACGCGCTGCCGTCGCAGAGGATCACGTCGGGTGCGTGCGGGTTGAGGTCCGTGCGCAGGCAGGCGGCCACGACCTTGCCGTTCTTCGTCGGCAGGAATGCCTGTTTGCTGCCGCCGCATGCGGTGTGAATGAATTCGCGTGTGTACTGCTTGTCGATCTCGAACATGGCCGGGCTCCGGTATCGGAAATTTCCGTGAATGAACTCAGGTATGCAAAGCAATCCGACCGGATCGGCATGCGGGATGCGGGCAAGCGATCGGTCATTGCTTTGGCGGCGGATCGATGGCGCGTCGTTGCAGCGGGATTCGTTGCGAGCACGCCTGAGCGCGCGATGCGCGATTACCGCATCGACGTCGTATTCAAGCGTGCACGGGAGTGACTACGGCGCGCACCGTCCGCCTGTCGGCAGGACGGTGGCTCGGGAAGGAGAGACGCAGGCGTCCTGCCTGTCAGGCAGAAAAGCAACTCGGGGGACGAGGACTTCGGATGCGCATGTCGCGTGCTCGGTGGTGGATTGCGAACATATTCTAGTGAACGCACGCGTGGCCGCAAGTAAAAAGGTCGTAAAGGCGCGTTGATCGCCTGCTACGTGCAATGCCGGAGGTGCACGCCGGTGCGGCACGGCGCACATCGGAACGTGTGGTTCGCGCCGCTGCTGCCCCACAGCCGTTCGCCGCCATCGACTTGCGGCAGGTTCGAATCGAGCTGCATCACGAAGCGCATCCTGCGGCCTCAATCCGGTGCGGACTCAGCCGGTCGATGCAACACGATGGAAGCCGCGCGGCCGCGACCGCCATTGTTGACGACGTTGCAAAGGTCCAATCCAGAATCGGCAATAGGTTCCGGGAAAATGACCGATTATTCTCCCGATCGCAGTGCCGGACTCCGGATGCGAGTGCTATCGGACTGCTTACAAAATCAATCGCTCAGGGAGGCCTTTCATGAAACGCATCGTCCTATCCGGTGGTATCGGCGCGGTGTTCGCCGTTGCAGCATCGTCCGCGTTCGCGCAGAGTTCCGTCACGTTGTATGGCCTCGTCGATACGGCGATCCGCTATCAGACCAATGCCGGCCCGGACGGCAAGGACCTGATCGGGATGACGGTCGGCCCGGAGACGCACAGCCGCTGGGGCTTGCGCGGCAGCGAGGATCTCGGCGGCGGGCTGTCGGCGATCTTCCGCCTCGAGAACGGCTTCGAGCTCGGCGACGGCAAGCTGCACGTCGCGAACACGCTGTTCAGCCGGCAGGCGTACGTCGGCCTGTCGAGCAACCGCTACGGTTCGCTGACGTTCGGCAACCAGTACGCGCCGCTGTACGACACGATGGGCGACATCTTCGATCCGATGACCGTCGGCGACTATTGGCAGGACAGCTGGGCGTACAACGGCATCGGCAACTACCTGACGGTGCCGAACTCGGTGAAGTACCAGTTCTCGTACAACGGCTTGAGCGTCGACGCGATCTACGGCTTCGGCAACCATGCCGGTGCGATGGGCCTCGACAGCACGTACGGCGTGGAGCTGACCTATGCACACGGGCCCGCGTCGATCAACGCGGGCTATCAGCAGACTTCCGTGTCGTCCGTGAACGGCAGTTCGGTCAACGGCGCGAAGGTGAGCTTTGTACACGTGAGCGGCGCGTATCAGGTCACGCCGTCCGTGCGGCTGCTGGCCGGCTGGCTGCACGGCCAGGACAAGACGGGCACGACGGACTTCAACATGCAGCAGGCCGGTGCGCCGACGCTGGGCGGCGGCAGCCCGAACCGCATCGACGATACGTTCTACGTCGGCGCGAACTGGCAGGCCACCGCGCCGCTGCTGATCACGGTGGCAGGCTACTACGGCCACGCGCGCAACGCGGCGCGGCTCGACGGCACGCTCGGCTCGGGGATCAACTACTCGGCGACCGTGCTGGCCGAATATGCGCTGTCGAAGCACACCGAGGTTTACGGCACGGTGGACTTCGCGCGCGGCAACGGCGCGTTCGCCGCCGACTATCCGGGCGCCACCAACCGACTCACGGGCAAGGTCGACCAGATCGGCCGGACCAACAACGTCGGCGCGGCGATCGGTCTGCGCCAGATGTTCTGAAGTTCTGAAGACGGTTGGCCCGTTGCGGCGCGGCCGGAGGCGGCGTCGCGTCCGCAACCGCCGTGCGCATCAAAAACGCGTGGCGACCGAGGCCGTCACGCGTTGCATGCCCGAGCGTATCGCCGCCCGGTTCGGGCGGCGCGCCGCGCCTGTCGTCAGAAGTCGAACCCCGGCCCGCCCGCGCCCGGTCCGCCCGGCACCGCGGCCGGCGCCGCATCCTTCGGCGCTTCGAACACGGTTGCATCGGTCGTCAGCAGCAGCCCGGCGACCGACGCCGCGTTCTGCAGCGCCGTGCGCGTGACCTTGGTCGGATCGAGCACGCCCGATTCGACGAGGTCGCCGTACTCGCCGGTCTGCGCGTTGTATCCGAAGTTGCCCGAGCCTTCCGCGACCTTCGCGACGACGACGCTCGCTTCCTCGCCCGCGTTCGCGACGATCTGGCGCAGCGGTTCCTCGAGCGCGCGCAGCACGATCTTGATGCCCGCATCCTGGTCGGCGTTCACGCCCTTCAGCTCGCGGATCGCCTGACGCACGCGGATCAGCGCGACACCGCCGCCCGGCACGATGCCTTCCTCGACGGCCGCGCGCGTCGCGTGCAGCGCGTCGTCGACGCGGTCCTTCTTCTCCTTCACCTCGATCTCGGTCGCACCGCCGACCTTGATCACCGCAACGCCGCCCGCGAGCTTCGCGACGCGTTCCTGCAGTTTTTCGCGGTCGTAGTCCGACGTCGCTTCTTCGATCTGCACACGGATCTGCTTCACGCGCGCCTCGATGTTCTTCGCATCGCCCGCGCCGTCGATCACGGTCGTGTTTTCCTTGCCGACCTCGATGCGCTTCGCCTGGCCGAGTTCGGCGAGCGTCGCCTTCTCGAGCGTCAGGCCCGTTTCCTCGGCGACGACCTGGCCGCCGGTGAGGATCGCGATGTCCTCGAGCAGCGCCTTGCGGCGATCGCCGAAGCCCGGCGCCTTGACCGCGACCGTCTTCAGGATTCCGCGGATGTTGTTCACGACGAGCGTCGCGAGCGCTTCGCCTTCGACGTCCTCCGCGATGATCAGCAGCGGCCGGCCCGACTTCGCGACCTGTTCGAGCACCGGCAGCAGGTCGCGGATGTTCGAAATCTTCTTGTCATGCAGCAGGATGTACGGGTTCTCGATCTCGGCGATCTGCTTGTCGGGATTGTTGATGAAGTACGGCGACAGGTAGCCGCGATCGAACTGCAGCCCCTCGACGACGTCGAGCTCGTCGGCGAGCGACTTGCCGTCCTCGACGGTGATCACGCCTTCCTTGCCGACGCGGTCGATCGCTTCCGCGATGCGCTGGCCGATCGATTCCTCGCCGTTCGCGGAGATCGTCGCGACCTGCGCGATTTCCTTGCTGGTGGTGGTCGGCCTGCTGATCTTCTTCAGCTCGTCGACGGCCGCTGCGACGGCCTTGTCGATACCGCGCTTCAGGTCGAGCGGGTTGAGCCCGGCCGCGACGTATTTCTGGCCTTCGCGCACGATCGCCTGCGCGAGCACGGTGGCCGTGGTCGTGCCGTCGCCGGCCGCGTCGCTGGTGCGCGACGCGACTTCCTTCACGAGCTGCGCGCCGATGTTCTGCAGCTTGTCCGCGAGTTCGATTTCCTTCGCGACCGACACGCCGTCCTTCGTGACGACCGGCGCGCCGAAGCTGCGTTCGAGCACCACGTTGCGGCCCTTCGGCCCGAGCGTGACCTTCACCGCGTTCGCGAGAATGTTCACGCCTTCGGTCAGCTTCGCACGTGCGACGTCGCTGAAAATGATTTCCTTCGCTGCCATGATTGCGCTCCGTTATTGATTGACGACCGCGACGATGTCTTCCTCGCGTAGCACGAGGAATTCATTGCCGTCCACCTTGACGGCCTGGCCCGCGTACTTGCCGAACAGCACGCGTTCGCCCACCTGCAGGTCGGGCACGATGCGCTGGCCGTCCGTGTCCTTGCGGCCGGGGCCAACGGCGATCACTTCACCCTGGTCGGGCTTCTCCGCGGCGCTGTCGGGGATCACGATGCCCGACGCGGTGGTGGTTTCCTGATCGAGTCGCTTCACGATGACGCGGTCGTGCAAGGGGCGTAGGCTCATCTTTTCGTCCTGTGCTGTTCTGTCGAAATTGGTTGGCACTCTTCATCAGAGAGTGCTGACGAGTATAGAAACGCACGACGGCGCGATCCAATAACGGATTCGGAAAAGCATTTGCGCGGATGCGCTATGGACGGGAGACGGGCGGGGCGGAGGTCAGATCAGCAGCGATAACGTCCTGAACAGCGCAAGATCTTCCTTGCGCGCGGATCGCGCATGTCTGCGGATCACGTGCAGCAGGCAGTCGATGAAGCAGCGAGCGGCGTCGCTCAGCGTGCTGCTGCGGCGCGTGACGATCCCGAGGTCGCGCGGCTCGAACGTCTCCTTCAGTTGCAACGGCCGCATCCGTTCGCCGAACGGCGGCACGGCCGCGAGTATCGTCGGGCACCACGTGCACATGTCGGCCTGCTCGAGCATCGTCTGCAACATCGCGACCGACTGCGCGCGCACGATGCGCCGTTCGTCGATCCGTGCGCCGTGGCGCGTGAACAGGTAGTCGACGAGCGCGGCTTGCCCGTCGGCCGCGAAATTCAGCACCCAGTCGTGGTCGAGCAGGTCGTGGATCGATCGTGCGCGTTCGCGCGGATGGCCGGCGCGCACCATGACCGAGGTCTCATAGCGCAGCATCGGCTCGAACGCGAATTCCTGCATGCCGCCCGGTTGCACGTGCCCGAGCGCGAAGTCCATGCTGCCGTCGCGCAGCAGCGGCTGCGCGACGGCCATCAGCGCTTCGTAGAGTTCGAGGCGCACGTCGGGCATCCGCTCGCGAAAACGCAGCACGGCTTCCGCGAGGAACGTCATCGTGAGCCACGGCGTGACGCCGATGCTCAGCCGGCCCTCGACGCGGCCGCGCATGCGTTCGAGATCGCTCTGCGCGTGCTCGAGCTGCTTCAGCACGAGCTTCGCGTGCTGAAGCAGCGTCTTTCCGTATTCGGTGAAGCCGATGCCCTCCGGCGCACGCACGAGCAGCGGCAGGCGCTCGCTCGCCTCCAGCTCGCGCAGCGCGCGCGTGACGGCCGCCTGCGACAGCCCGAGCGTGCGTGCCGCGCCGCGGATGCTGCCGGCCTCCGCGCTCGCGACGAGCGCCTGCAACTGATGCAGCTTGATGTTGCTCATGGTGCGATACCCGACAACGAAAGGTTGTCATCATAACGAAACCGCGGCTGGTCGCCGGGATTTTCGCTGCATACGATTCGGCCACGATCGGTCATCCGGGCGATCGGCAAGCGGAATGCATCGGGGAGAATCGGGGTTGGACCAGAAACATATTCATCCGGAAATAGCGGGCATCGAGGCGGAGATGATCGCACTGCGTCACCGGCTGCATGCGCATCCCGAACTCGGCTTCGAGGAACACGCGACAAGCGATCTCGTTGCCGATTGCCTGACAACGTGGGGTTATCGGGTGACGCGCGGGCTCGGCGGCACGGGCGTGGTCGGCACGCTGACGCGCGGCGCCGGGAAACGGCTCGGGTTGCGCGCGGACATGGACGCGCTGCCGATCCGCGAGACGACCGGGCTGCCGCATGCGAGCCGGCGCGACGGCGTGATGCACGCGTGCGGCCACGACGGCCATACGGCGATGCTGCTTGCGGCGGCCCGCTGCCTTGCGGGGCGCGCGCGCTTCGCGGGCACATTGAACCTGATTTTCCAGCCGGCCGAGGAAGGGCTCGGCGGTGCGAAGCGGATGATCGACGACGGACTGTTCACGCAATTTCCGTGCGATGCCGTGTTCGCGATGCATAACGTGCCGGGCCTGCGGGCCGGCGTGCTCGGCTTCTGCGACGGCGCGGCGATGGCGTCGGCCGACGAGGTGCGCGTGCGCGTGATCGGACGCGGCGGGCATGGCGCCGCGCCGCACACGACGATCGATCCGGTGGTCGTGTGCGCGTCGATCGTGATGGCGTTGCAGACGGTCGTGTCGCGCAACGTGAATCCGCAGGAACTCGCGATCGTCACGGCCGGCTCGATCCATGCGGGCACCGCATCGAACGTGATCCCGCCGCATGCGGACCTTGAACTCAGCGTGCGTGCGCTGTCGCCGGACGTGCGCGAGCTGCTCGAGCGGCGCATCCGCGAGATCGTGGATGGGCAGGCCGCGAGTTACGGCGCGACGGCCGAGATCGACTATCGATACGGCTATCCGGTGCTCGTCAATCACGCGGCGGAAACGGCATTCGCGCGCGACGTGGCCCGCGAATGGGGCGGTGACGCGGCGCTGATTCCGCATCTGCGGCCGATCGCGGCCAGCGAGGATTTTGCATTCATGCTCGAGGCGTGCCCGGGCAGCTACCTGTCGATCGGCAACGGCGACGGTGCGGCCGGATGCGGGCTGCACAACCCCGGCTACGACTTCAACGATGCTTGCCTCGCGACGGGTGCGAGCTACTGGACCGCGCTCGCGGAGCGTTACCTCGCGTGACGGGGCGGCACGGATTCGATTCAAGCTTTCGATTCACGATTTACACAAGGAGACGGGCAATGAAACAGTGGATGGCGGCGCTCACGATAGCGCTGGCGGCAGGATCGGTGCATGCGGGCGACTGGACGGGCAAGGAGATCCGCCTCGCGGTCGATCCGACTTACCCGCCGCTCGAATACAAGCTGCCCGACGGCACGCTGACGGGTTTCGGGATCGACATCACGAATGCGTTGTGCGCGGAGCTGCACGCGCGCTGCGTGTGGGTCGAGTCGAGTTTCGACGGGATGATTCCGGGGCTGCTCGCGCGCAAGTTCGACGTGATCGCGTCGTCGATGACGATCACGCCGAAGCGGATGCAGCAGATCGCGTTCACGAACCGGATCTCGAACGCGCCGGCCCGGCTGATCGCGCACAAGGGCTCGCCGCTGCTGCCGACGGCCGAATCGCTGAAAGGAAAACGCGTGGGCGTCGAACAGGGTTCCGCGCAGGCCGACTACGCGGTCGCGAACTGGCAGCCGGCCGGCGTGCAGATCGTGTCATACCAGAACCAGGATCAGGTGTACGCCGATCTCGTGACAGGGCGGCTCGACGCGGCGTTCCAGGCATCGATCGCGGCCAGCGACGGCTTCCTGAAGAAGCCGCAGGGCAAGGACTTCATGTTCGCCGGCGCGCCGATCGACGACGTGAAGTACTTCGGGCAGGGCGACGGCCTTGGGTTGCGCAAGCAGGACAACGACCTGCGCGACGCGTTCAACCGCGCGCTCGCGACGATTCTCGCGAACGGCACGTACCAGCGGATCAACCGGAAGTATTTCGACTTCGATATCTACGGCGCGAAGTAAGCGGCAGCGCACGAAATGTGCGCGATCGACCATAAATAAATAAATAAATAAGGAATACGGATGAACTGGAGATCTATTTTTGTCGCGATTCCGGCGCTGTGCGCAGCGCCCGCGTTCGCGCAAGGCAGCGTCACGCTTTACGGCCTCGTCGATGCGGGCATCGACTATACGAACAACGTCGGCGGCCATGGCGCGTGGCAGATGGCGAGCGGCTTCGCGCAGGGCAGCCGCTGGGGGCTGAAGGGTACCGAGGATCTGGGCGGCGGCTACAGCGCGCTGTTCCAGATCGAGAGCGGCTTCAACGTGAACAGCGGCACGCTGGCGCAGGGTGGCCGCATGTTCGGGCGTCAGGCCTACGTCGGGCTCGGCAGCACGCGCTTCGGCACGCTGACGCTCGGCCGGCAATACGATTCGGTCGTCGACTATCTCGCGCCGACGACCGCGAACGGGAGCTGGGGCGTCTATCCGTTCTCTCACCCGCTCGACAACGACAACACCGGCAACACGTTCCGCACGAACAATACCGTGAAGTATGCGAGTCCGGATTTCTCCGGCTTCTCGTTCGGCGGCACGTACAGCTTCAGCAACGACACGGGCTTCGCGAACAACCGGGTATGGAGCGTCGGCGCGCAGTACGAGCAGGGCGGCCTGCTCGTCGGTGCGGCGTTCCTGAACGCGGACAACCCGGGCGCAACATCGGGCGGTGCGATCGCGGGTTCGGGGTCGGTCGGCGCCGATGCGAATTTTGCGTCGGCACGGCTGCGGATCTTCGGGGCGGGCATCAACTACACCGCAGGGCCCGCGACGGTCGGGTTCGCGTACACGAACAGCAACGTCACGCGGCCGACCGCGAACGTCGGTTACCTGTTCGGCGACGAAACGATCGAACCGGTGACGGGGCCACTCGCAGGCGGTACGGTGACGGCGATCAAATATCAGAACTTCGAGGTGAACGGCAAGGTCCAGTTCACGCCGGCGTTGTTCGTCGGCGCGCAATACGTGTACACGACGGTGCGCTACGACGCGACGACCGGCGCCGCGAAGCCGAAGATCCATTCGATCGGCTTGATGGCCGACTACAACCTGTCGAAGCGCACGGATGTGTATCTGATGGGTGCGTACCAGCGGATCGCCGGAGACGCGACCGGCTCGTCGCTCGATCAGGCGTATATCCCGGGTGCGGCCGATCTGTCGTCGACGTCGAAGCAGTTGATGGTGCACGCGGGAATTCGGCACAAGTTCTGATTGAACCTGCCGGAAAGAAGGCGGCGGCTAACCGCCTTCATCCATCACGAAGCGACGCGAATCACGACCTTGCCGAAATGCTGCCCCGACTGCAGGTACGCATACGCTTGCGGCGCTTCGTCGAAGCCGAACACGCGATCGACCACCGGCTTGATCTGTTTCGCATCGACGAGCCGCACGACGTCGTCGAGCATCGCGCGGCTGCCGACCATGATCCCGTGCAATTGCCGAATGCCGCCGATCAGCGACAGCAGCCCGAGTTCGGGGCCGCCGAACCCGCTGACGCCGCCGATCACCGACACGATGCCGCCCAGCTTCGTCGCGGCGACCGAGCGCGGCAGCGTGTCGTGTCCGCCGACTTCCAGGACGAGATCCGCGCCCGCGCCGCCGGTGAGCCGCAGCACTTCGTGCTCCCACTCGGGCGTCGCGCGATAGTTGATCGTGGCGTCCGCACCGAGTGCGCGGGCGCGGTCGAGCTTCGCGTCGCTCGACGACGTGACGATCGTGCGCAACCCCGCCGCGTGCGCGAGCTGCAGCGCGACGATCGATACGCCGCCCGTGCCGAGCAGCACGACGGTCGAGCCCGGCCCCGCGCCGCCGTCGGCGAACAGCGCGTTCCAGGCTGTGATGCCCGCGCACGACAGCGTCGCCGCTTCGTCGTAGTCGAGATGCGCGGGGATCGTGACCAGCGCCGCTTCGTCGGACACGAAGTGTTCGGCCAGCACGCCGTCGAATTGCGCACCGGGTGAGCCCGAGACTTTCTGCGGCGTGGGCGGCCCGTCGATCCAGCGCGGGAAGTACGTGTTGATCACGCGATCACCCGGCTTGAAGCGCGTGACGTCGCGGCCGGTCTCGACGACTTCGCCGGCGCCGTCGGCGACAGGAATCAGCGCGTCTTTGCCGATGCCGAGATAGTCGCCGCGCGCGAACATCAGGTCGCGGTAGTTCAGTGCGGCCGAATGAATCTTCACGACGACGTCGGTCGGCCCGACCGGCCGGCGTGTCGCGTCGATGCGCCGGAGCCCGGCAATGCCGTCGCCGGGTTTGACTTGCCATGCGTGCATGTCGACTCCTTTTTGAGATAGACCGGCTTATCATAGTGGCGCGCACGGGGACGCATTGGCGAGATTTCGGCCAACGACTGTCGCCTTCACGGACACAAACCTGTTTTCCAACCGGAGCGGAATCGCATGGACGAGCGGCTGAGAGGCGTCGCCGAATTTGTCGACGTCGTGGAGTCGGGCAGCTTCGCGGCGGCGGCGCTGCGCCTCGGCGTCACGCGTTCGGCCGTCGCGAAGGTGGTCGCGCGGCTCGAACGCCGTCTCGGCGCGCGGCTCCTGCAACGCACGACGCGCCAGCTCAGCCTGACCGACGAAGGGCTCGTCTATTACGAGCAGTGCCGGCGGCTGCTGGCCGAACTCGGCGATACGGAGGCCGCGCTCGACGCGGGCCGCCGCGAGCCGTCGGGGCGGCTGCGCATCAGCGTGCCCGTGCTGTTCGGGCGGCAATGCGTGGCGCCCGTCGTGCGGCGCCTCGTCGAGCGTCACCCGCGGCTCGAAATCGACGTGTCGTTCAGCGATCGCGTGGCCGACCTGATCAACGACGGTTTCGACATCGCGGTGCGCATCGGCGAGCTCGCGGATACGAGCACGCTCGTCGGGCGGCGGCTCGGCGTGCAGCGCATGGGCATTTGCGCATCACCCGCGTATCTCGAACGGCATGGCTGGCCGACGGGGCCCAACGAACTCGCGTCGCACGTCGGCATCGTGTATGCGCGCGGCGGGCAGCCCGCGCCGTGGCGGATCATCGGCGCGGACGGCGCGGTGCACGACCATCGCGCGGCCGGCCGCCTGCGGTTCGACGATCTGCAGGCGATCGCCGATGCGGCCGCTGCCGGCGCGGGCCTCGCGTGGCTGCCGTGCTGGTTGATGGCGCCTTACCTGCGCGACGGCCGCCTCGCGCTCGTGATGGACAGCAACAGCGTGTCGGGCGCCGAGGTGTTCGCGGTGCGGCCGTCGTCGCGCCACGTGCCGTCGAAGGTGCGTGTCGTCATCGATGCGTTGGTCGACGAGATTCCGGGGATGCTGGCGTCGGATGACTGAGGCGAGCAGGCGCGCCGCACAAGCGCGCACCGCATTCGGGCGGAGCGGCTGAACGATGCGGGTGCCGGCGACAGTACGCGTTTTTCCGGCACGATGCACAATCGTCCGGAACGCGCATGCGCCGCGTGGCTGCGTACGCATCGCGACTTCTTCGCTTCCTTCCACCAAGGCACGAACATGTCATTTCGCACCTATCTCGTCACCGGCGCGTCGCGCGGCATCGGCTTCGCGGTCAGCACGTTTCTGGCGCAGCGCGGCCATCGCGTCATCGGTCTCGCGCGGAATACGCAGGACATAGACTTCCCCGGCGAATTGCTCGCATGCGATCTCGCCGACATCGAACAGACGGCGGCAACCCTCGCGCGCATCGGCGAGCAATACGACGTCGACGGTATCGTCAACAACGCCGGCATCGCGTTGCCGCAGCCGCTCGGGAAGATCGATTTCCGGTCGCTGCAGGCCGTGTTCGATCTCAACGTGCGGGCCGCGATCCAGGTCACGCAGCACTTTGCGGACGCGATGAAGGCGCGCGGTCGCGGGCGCATCGTCAACATCTGCAGCCGCGCGATTTTCGGCAGCCTCGATCGCACCGCGTATTCGGCCGCGAAGAGTGCACTCGTCGGCTGCACGCGCACGTGGGCGCTCGAACTGGCCGAGCATGGCGTGACCGTCAACGCGGTCGCGCCAGGCCCGATCGAGACCGAACTGTTCCGGCAGACGCGGCCGGTCGGCAGCGAAGCCGAACGCAAGGTGCTCGCGACGATTCCCGCGCGTCGGCTCGGCACGCCCGACGACGTGGCGGCCGCGATCGCGTTCTTCCTGTCCGACGAAGCCGGTTTCGTCACGGGGCAGGTGCTGGCCGTGGACGGCGGCGGCAGCCTCGGCGGGCGGAGCTGACGCATCGCGGCGCGGGCCGCGCCAAACGGCCCGCATCGGGCCGGCATCGCATATTCCCGCACCCCGTTAGCATGTGACGAATCCGACTTTGGGCGCCGCGCGCGCGACGCTAAGATCGCCGATCCCGTAGATCGAGCGCTCACGATAATGAAAAAGTCCGCGTCGCCGTTGCATGCTTTCCGTTTCCGTGTCGTCTGCGCCGCGATCGCCGGCGCGTTGTCGCTCGCATCGTGCGGCGGCGTCGACAGCGATTCGCCGCCTCCGCAGGCCGGCACGACACCGCCGCAGGCCGCAAAGCGCCCGAACATCCTGTACATCATGGCCGACGATCTCGGCTATTCCGACATCCATGCATTCGGCGGCGAGATCAACACGCCGAACCTCGACGCGCTCGTCGCATCGGGCCGCATTCTGTCGAACCATCACACCGGAACCGTCTGCGCGATCACGCGTGCGATGCTGGTGTCCGGCACCGATCACCATCTCGTCGGCGAAGGCACGATGGGTGTGCCGACCGACGAGCGGCGCGGGCTGCCCGGCTACGAGGGCTACCTGAACGACCGCGCGCTGTCGTTCGCACAACTGCTGAAAGACGCCGGCTACCACACGTATATCGCGGGCAAGTGGCACATCGGCTCGGGGATCGTCGGCAGTGCGACGGGCAGCGGGCAGACGCCCGACCAGTGGGGCTTCGAGCGCAGCTACGTGCTGCTCGGCGGTGCGGCGACCAACCACTTTGCGCACGAGCCGGCCGGCTCGTCGAACTACACGGAGGACGGCCGCTACGTGCAGCCTGGCCAGCCCGGGCAGCCGGGCGGTGCGGGCGGCAGCCCGGCCGTGTTCTATTCGACCGATTTCTATACGCAGAAGCTGATCTCGTACATCGATTCGAACCAGCGCGACGGCAAGCCGTTCTTCGCGTACGCGGCGTACACGTCGCCGCACTGGCCGCTCCAGGTGCCCGAACCGTGGCTGCACAAGTACGCGGGCGTCTATGACGCCGGCTACGACGCGATCCGCAACGCGCGGATCGCACGGCAGAAAGCGCTCGGCCTGATTCCCGCCGACTTCAAGCCGTTCGACGGCCTGCCCGAAACGACGGCGGCGTCGCCCGCGACCGCGAACAACGGCACTGCGAGCGCGAAATACATCAGCGCGGTGCATTCGGCCGCGGACGGCTACAGCGACTACGGCACCGGCAAGGTCGACAAGCTGTGGTCGAGCCTGTCGCCGGCCGAGCGCCGTGCGCAGGCACGCTACATGGAGATCTATGCCGGGATGGTCGAGAACCTCGACTACAACATCGGCCTGCTGATCCAGCACCTGAAGGACATCGGCGAATACGACAACACGTTCATCATGTTCCAGTCGGACAACGGCGCGGAAGGCTGGCCGATCGATTCCGGCGCGGACCCGACGGCGACCGACACCGCGAACGCGCAGGAGCCGACCTATTCGGCGCTCGGCACCGACAACGGCAAGCAGAACGCGCAGCGCCTGCAGTACGGGCTGCGCTGGGCCGAAGTGAGCGCGTCGCCGTTCCGGCTCACGAAGGGCTATTCGGCCGAAGGCGGCGTATCGACGCCGACGATCGTGCGCCTGCCCGGCCAGTCGCAGCAGTTGCCGACGCTGCGCGCGTTCACGCACGTGACCGACAACACGGCGACTTTCCTCGCGATCGCGGGCGTCACGCCGCCGTCGCAGCCGGCGCCGCCGCTCGTCAACACGCTGACGGGCGTCGACCAGAACAAGGGCAAGGTGATCTACAACAACCGCTACGTGTATCCGGTCACGGGCCAGTCGCTGCTGCCGGTGCTCACCGGCTCGGCGACGGGCGAGGTGCATACGGTGCCGTTCGGCGACGAAGCGTACGGCCGCGCGTACCTGCGCAGCGCCGACGGCCGCTGGAAGGCGCTTTGGACCGAGCCGCCGCTCGGGCCGCTCGATGGTCACTGGCAGCTGTACGACCTCGCATCGGATCGCGGCGAGACGACCGACGTGTCGGCGCAGAACCCGTCGGTGATCGGCACGCTCGTCGACCAGTGGAAGACCTACATGAGCAACGTCGGCGGCGTCGAGCCGTTGCGTCCGCGCGGTTATTACTGAGCGCCCCCAGACCTGTCTCTTCGCTCCAGGCCCCTCACGGGGACTCCCTTCGGGGCGGAAAACCTGGAGCGGGCAGGCGTTTTCTTGAAAGGACGACACGATGCGGTTCCGGTTCTGGACGATCGGCGCGGCGCTCGCTGCCACGCTGTTCGCCGCCGCGTTCGCGGTGGGCTATTCGAATCCTGCGGCGCCGGCGGGCGGCGCATTTGACGATGCGAATCGCGGCCGCACGCTCGCGCCGCTCGGCTCGGAGCGGCAGTGCGAGCGCTATTCGGGGCTGCCGGCCAAGTGGCGCGACGACCCGAAGGCCGGGATGGTGCATCTGCGCGGCGGCGCGTTCGTGTTCGGCAGCACGCGCGGTTATGCGGACGAGCGCCCGGTCGGCGATGGCCGCACGCGCGTCGGCGGCTTCTGGATCGACCAGACCGACGTGACGATCGCGCAGTTCGCCGCCTTCGTGCAGGCGACCGGGTACGTGACCGAGGCCGAGCAGCAGGGCGGCGCGGCGGTGTTCCATGTGCCGACGCGCGATGAGATGAATGCGCGCGACCTCGCATGGTGGTCGTGGGTGAAGGGTGCGTCGTGGCGTCATCCGCGCGGGCCCGGCAGCGGCGTCGACGGGCTCGGCAACCTGCCCGTCACGCTCGTCACGCAGCGCGATGCGCTCGCGTATGCGCGCTGGCTCGGCCGCGATCTGCCGACCGAGGCCGAATGGGAATACGCGGGCAAGGCCGGCCGCGACGACGCGTCGCTCGACGCGGCGCCGCGCGATGCGCAGGGCAAGCCGGCCGCGAACTACTGGCAGGGCGCGTTCCCGGTGCTCGATACGGCCGAGGACGGTCACGCGGGCCTCGCGCCCGTCGGCTGTTATGCGGCGAACGGCTTCCGCCTCTACGACATGATCGGCAACGCATGGGAATGGACGAAGGACGCATATACGGGCCCGCATCAGCCGCACACCAACGGCGACACGTCGGCCGTCGCGCCGTCGACGCGCCGGCACGATACGCCGACGGTCATCAAGGGTGGTTCGTTCCTGTGTTCGCGCGATTACTGCGTGCGCTATCGCGCGTCGTCGCGCGAACAGCAGGAAGCCGATCTCGGCGCCTCGCACATCGGCTTTCGCACGATCCTGAGGGATGCGTCATGAGGAAGGCTATCGTGCGATCCGTCTCCGTATGGCTGCTGGCCGCGTGCGGTCTCGTGCATCAAGGATCGGCCGTCGCGGCCGAAACGGCGGCACCGGCGGTGCGCGTCGGCGTGACGCGCGGCGTGCATGCGCAGATCCTGGACGAAGTGAAGCGGGTCGCCGCTGCACGAGGGTTGGGCGTCGACGTCGTCGAATTCGACGATGCGTCGCGCATCGATGCGGCGCTTGCCGACGGCCGGATCGACGCGGCCAGCTTCGAGGATGCGCAACAGCTTGCTGCAACACGCGCGCGGAAACGCTACGCGCTGACCGAAGTCGCGCCGACCGTCACGCTGCCGATGGCGCTTTATTCGCGCAAGCTGAAAAACCTGAACGAATTGCCGCCCGGCGCGACGGTCGCGATTCCCGCCGATCCGCGCGGGATGGCGCGCGCGCTCGTGCTGCTGCAGAACGACACGCTGGTGACGCTGCGCGAGCAGGCCGGCCTGCATGCGACGCTGCGCGACGTGACGGGTAACCGGCTCGGTCTGAAACTCGTCGCGCTGCGCCGCGATCGCCTTTACGCCGCGCTCGACACGGCTGCGTTCGTTGCAATCGACAGCGACGATGCCGCACGCGTCGGGCTGCAACCCGCACGCGACAGCATCAGCCTCGAAGATGCGCGTTCGCCGTACGCGAACGTGCTGACGGTGCGCAACGCCGATCGCGCGAAACCGTGGGTCGCGCAACTCGTTGCCGCGTATCACTCGGACAACGTCTCGCGCTTCATCCTCACGCGCTATCAGGATTCGGTTCGGCGGCCGTGGTAGACACGTATCTGCTCGCGTGCAATGCATGCGGACGCTGCTGCAACAGCGCGCCGACGCTGTCGCTGCGCGAACTGTTCCGGCATCGGCACCGCTTCGTCGGCGCGCTGACGATCCGTCGCGTGCCTTACACTTGGCGCTCTTTCAATCGATTCCGACGGAGCGGGCATGTACGCGTCGACCTTCATTTTTCGTGCCGGGCAATACGATGACGAATTCCACCGGCTCGACCGGCAGATCGCCGACATGGCGCGCGCGACGCCCGGCTATCTCGGCGAGGAGACGTGGGAGAGCGCCGAAGCGGGGCTGATCCAGAACGTCTACTACTGGGAATCGGAGGCGGCGCTGCAGCAATTGATGCAGCATCCGGCGCATCTCGAAGCGAAGGCGAAGCAGGCGCGCTGGCTCGACGGCTATCGCGTCGTGATCTCGAAGGTGCTCCGCGAGTACGGCGACGGCAAGCTGACGCAGCCGCATGCGGGGCAATCCGCGTGACCGGCTGTCTGATTCATTTCTTTCGTATTACGGATAAATAACGGGAGGCCGCGCGCGGCCTCCCGTATGCGCATGCGGGCTTCCGCGGCATCGCGTGCAATCAATTCTTCATCAAGCATGGCCGAGACGGCGGGGCTTCGCGTCGTCAGTCTGTCCACAAAGGAGGCGCGATCGCCAGGTTCGGCGGCCATGCCTTCGAACGTTGCCGCGGCCCACGTTCAGTCGGTACGTTGCGTTTCGCCGTCTTTCGGCGCAGCTTGCGCCGCGCGCTTCCGGATCGGGAACATTGCGTTCCGGATCGACGCCTGCGCGTCGATGACCTTGCGGCGACCGGCCGTGCCGGCCCGCACCGCCTCAAAGCGCCTCAACCAACCGCCGCGTACTCTTCTCGCAGTATTCATGACACGCAGCCCGCGCGGCAATCGACGCGCCGTGCACGAACCGCGGCGCATCCGCGCGCCGCGACATCGACACGACGATCGACGGCGGCGACGGTTGCAGCGGCAGCTCGACAACCTCACCACTCTCGATCAGCGCATCCACGAACAGCACCGGAATCGCGGCGACGCCGAAGCCGTCGCGCACGAGCTGCACGATCACCGAGATCGACGGCGAGCCGGTAATGCGCGTGTCCGACAGCGGCACGCCATGCGCATGCGCGAGCGTACGGACGATGTCCTCGAGCGCGCGGTGGGGCGCGGTGCCGCGCCCGTAGGTCAGGATCGGCTGGCGCAGCACCTGCCGCGCAAGGCCCGTGCGCGTGTTCGGCAGCAGCCCCGCGCGCGCGATCCAGCGCACCGGATAGTTCGCGAGCGCGTCGCAGACGACCGACGCCTCGTCGCTGCCCTCGACGCGGATGATCAGGTCGAGCTCGCCGGCCATCAGCCGGCGCTGCAGCACGACGCTGACGTCGACGGTCAGGTCGATCTCGAGCTGCGGATAGTCGGCCGCGAGGCGGCGCATATAGTGCGGCAGCCAGCTATGCACGACGGTCTCGATCACGCCGAGGCGCAGCTTGCCGCGCAGCGCGCTCTCGCCGGACGCGGCGGCCTGCAGCTCCTGCGTCGCCTCGACCACGGCTTTCGCATAGCCGAGCAGGTACTCGCCGTTCGGCGTGAGCCGGAATTCGCGGCTGTCGCGGTCGACGAGCACGGTATGCAATTCGTCCTCGAGCGCCTTCAGGCGCTGCGAGATCGCGGCCGGCGTCGCGTGCAGCGCGGCGGCCGTCGTGCGGAAGTTGCGGAGCTTCGCGAGCGTGACGAAGGTTTCGAGAAAACGCGTGTTCATGGCGGTCGGCAAGGCATTGGGCGCGCAGCTTGCCCCGCTGAAAAAATGAACGGGACCGGGGAAAACCCGAAGATACGTTAAGAAATTCTATACGCGCAGCGCAAAAAAACTCGTTGGCGACAAAATTTTTTCTTTTCTATTCTTCGCCGTATCCGATGACACAACACCGTCATCCCGACCACATCCCGATCTGCCATCGACTCTCATGACGCCTTCCGAATTCCGCCAGTCCGTGCGCCGCGGCGCGTTCCGGGGCCCGACCGCAGGCCACTGCGGCCCGTTCGCGCAAGCCAATCTCGCGATCCTGCCCGATGCGTACGCGCACGATTTCCTGCGCTTTTGTCAGGCGAACCCGAAAGCGTGCCCGCTGCTCGGCGTCGGCGAACCGGGCGCGTTCCGGATCGACGCGCTCGGCGAGGATCTCGACATCCGCACCGACGTGCCGAGCTACAACGTATACCGCGACGGCCGCCTGACCGAGCGCGTCGAGTCGCTGGAAGCGCTGTGGCGCGACGATTTCGTCGTGTTCGCGATCGGCTGCTCGTTCTCGTTCGAGGACATGCTCGCCCGTGAAGGGATCGGGCTGCGCCACGTCGAGGAGGGCCGCAACGTTCCGATGTACCGCACGTCGATTCCGAACCGGCGCGCAGGCATCTTCGGCGGCCGGCTCGTCGTGTCGATGCGGCCGATGCGCGGCGCCGATGCGATCCGCGCGGTGCAGATCACGAGCCGGTTCCCGGGCGTGCACGGCGCGCCGATCCATATCGGCCACCCGCAGGAACTGGGCATCGCGGATCTGAATGCACCCGAATTCGGCGACGCGGTGACGATCCGCGACGGCGAACTGCCGGTGTTCTGGGCGTGCGGCGTGACGCCGCAAACCGCGCTGATGGACGCGAAGCTGCCGATCGCGATCGCGCATACGCCCGGCCACATGCTGATGACCGACATCACGAACGCGTCGCTGGCCGTGTTCTGATCCGGCATCGCGGCGACGTGCGCGACGCACGCACGACACACGACACACCACACGCAATTGACGGCGCATAACGACAGGAGCACCACCATGGAAAGCAAGACCCTCGCGGCACCCGCCGCCGAGCCCGCGAGCCACGAGCGCAGCGGCCTGTTCTCTTGGTACGCGGACGCACAGCCGCGCGAGCGCCGCGCTTTCTGGAGCTGCAAGGTCGGCTACATGCTCGACGGGATGGACACGCAGATGCTGTCGTTCGTGATCCCGACGCTCGTCGCGACCTGGGGCATCTCGCTTGCGGATGCCGGCTTCATCGGCACGATCACGCTGCTCGCATCGGCGCTCGGCGGCTGGATCGCGGGCATCCTGTCCGACCGGATCGGCCGCGTGCGCACGCTGCAGCTCACGGTGCTGTGGTTCGCGGTGTTCACCGCGCTGTGCGGGCTCGCGCAGAACTATCACCAGTTGCTTGCGGCGCGCGCGCTGATGGGCTTCGGCTTCGGCGGCGAATGGACGGCCGGCGCGGTGCTGATCGGCGAGGTGATCCGTGCGCGCGATCGCGGCAAGGCGGTCGGCCTCGTGCAGTCGGGCTGGGCGATCGGCTGGGGGCTGTGCGCGCTGCTGTATGCGCTGTTGTTCTCGGTGCTGCCGGCCGAGCAGGCTTGGCGCGCGCTGTTCCTCGTCGGGCTGGCGCCCGCGCTGCTGGTCGTCGCGATCCGCCGATACGTGAAGGAGCCGGACGTCTACGAGAAGGAGAAGGCCGCGCAGGCGACGGTGGCCGACGCGCCGCGCATCACCGAGATCTTCGCGCCGAAGCTGATCACGACGACGCTGCGCGCGGCGCTGCTGACGACCGGCGCGCAGGGCGGCTACTACGCGATCACGACGTGGCTGCCGACCTTCCTGAAGACCGAGCGGCACCTGACGGTGATGGGCACCGGCGGGTATCTCGCGATGATCATCTTCGGCTCGTGGGTCGGTTACCTGACGAGCGCATACCTGACCGACCGCCTCGGCCGCAAGCCGAACTTCATCCTGTTCGCGGTCGGCTCGATGGTGATTGCGTTCGCGTACACGTCGCTGAACCTGACCAACGCGTCGATGCTGTGGCTCGGCTTCCCGCTCGGCTTCTTCGCATCGGGCATCTTCTCGGGGATGGGCGCGTTCCTCACCGAACTGTTCCCGACCCGCGTGCGCGGCTCGGGCCAGGGCTTCTGCTACAACGTGGGCCGCGCGATTGGCGCACTGTTCCCGTTCCTGATCGGCGCGCTGTCGAAGCAGTACGGCCTCGGCACGAGCATCGGGATCTTCGCGGTTGCCGCGTACGGCGTGGTGATCGTCGCCGCGCTGACGCTGCCCGAGACGCGCGGCCGCGAACTCGACGCCGCGTAAGCGGCAGCGGCCCGCGCGGCTCTTTCACCCCTTTTCCCCTTTTTACCGGCACCACCACGCGGCGCGCGACGCGCGCCGTGCGGCGGCGCTCGTCCCGCGATTTCACGACGCATCGACCATCATGACCGACCGACACCTTTCTCCCGTTCCCTCTGACGCCGCGCGCTGGCAATTCTGGATCGACCGCGGCGGCACGTTCACCGACATCGTCGCGCGCCGGCCCGACGGCACGCTCGTCACGCACAAGCTGCTGTCGGAGAACCCCGAGCAATACCGCGACGCGGCGGTGGCCGGCATCCGCCACCTGCTCGGCCTCGCCGACGGCGAGCCGATCACGCCCGAGCGCGTCGACATGGTGAAGATGGGCACGACGGTCGCGACCAACGCGCTGCTCGAACGCAAGGGCGAACGCACCGCGCTCGCGACGACGCGCGGCTTTCGCGATGTGCTGCGCATCGCGTACCAGAACCGGCCGCGGCTGTTCGATCTCGACATCGTGCTGCCCGATGCGCTGTACGAGACCGTCGTCGAGATCGACGAGCGCATCGGCGCGCACGGCGACGTCGTCGTACCGCTCGATGCACCGGATGCCGAAGCGTCGTTGCGCCGCGTGTTCGACACCGGCGTGCGTGCGCTCGCGATCGTGCTGATCCACGGCTACCGCTACACGGCGCATGAACGCGCGCTCGCGGAGCTCGCGCGCCGCATCGGCTTCACGCAGGTATCGGTGTCGCACGAGGTGTCGCCGCTGATGAAGATGGTGTCGCGCGGCGATACGACCGTCGTCGACGCGTACCTGTCGCCGATCCTGCGTCGTTATGTCGAGCAGGTCGCGCACGAGATGCCGGGCGTGAACCTGCAGTTCATGCAGAGCAGCGGCGGGCTGACGCGCGCCGATGCGTTCCAGGGCAAGGACGCGATCCTGTCGGGCCCGGCGGGCGGCATCGTCGGGATGGTGCGCGCCGCGCGCGCGGCCGGCTTCGGCCAGGTGATCGGCTTCGACATGGGCGGCACGTCGACCGACGTGTCGCATTACAACGGCGAATTCGAGCGCGTGTTCGAGACGCAGGTGGCCGGCGTGCGGATGCGCGCGCCGATGATGAGCATCCACACGGTCGCCGCGGGCGGCGGCTCGGTGCTCGGCTTCGACGGCGCGCGGCTGCGCGTCGGGCCCGAATCGGCCGGCGCGAACCCGGGGCCGGCGGCGTACCGGCGCGGCGGCCCGCTGACGGTGACCGACTGCAACGTGATGCTCGGCAAGATCCAGCCCGATCATTTCCCGCGCGTGTTCGGCCCGCACGCGGACGAGCCGCTCGACCGCGACGGCGTGGTCGCGAAGTTCGAAGCGCTTGCCGATGAAATCCATGCGGCGACGGGGCGGCGCGAAACGCCGGAGGCGCTCGCCGAGGGTTTCCTGGAAATCGCGATCGGCAGCATGGCGAACGCGATCAAGAAGATCTCCGTGCAGCGCGGCCACGACGTGTCGCGCTATGTGCTGACGACGTTCGGCGGCGCGGGCGGCCAGCACGCGTGCGGCGTGGCCGACGCGCTCGGGATGACGCAGGTGTTCGCGCATCCGCTCGCGGGCGTGCTGTCCGCATACGGGATGGGCCTCGCCGACCAGACCGCGATGCGCGAGCGCGCGGTCGAGGCCGTGCTGTCCGATGCATCGCTGCCGGCGCTGAACGCGGCACTCGACCGGCTGGCCGACGAGGCCGTCGGCGCGCTGCTAGAACAGGGCGTACCGCCGGAGCGGATCGCGACCGAGCGGCGCGTGCACCTGCGCTACCAGGGCACCGATTCGGCGCTCGACGTGCCGGCCGGCAGCGTCGACGCGATGCGGCAGGCGTTCGAGGCCGCGTACCGGCAGCGCTACGCGTTCCTGATGCCCGGCACGCCGCTCGTCGCCGAGCTGGCGTCGGTCGAGGCGATCGGCCGCTCCGACGCGCCGGTGGACATCGCGCCGCTGGCCCCGCGCGGGGACGGCGCTGCGCCGCGAGCCGATTCCGCCGTGCGCTTCTATTCCGGCGGCCAGTGGCACGACGCGGCGCTCTATGTGCGCGACACGCTGCTCGCAGCCGACGCGATCGACGGCCCGGCGATCATTGCGGAGAAGAACGGTACCACCGTCGTCGAGCCCGGCTGGCGCGCGCGGATGACCGCGCAGGGCAACCTGGTGCTGACGCGCACGACGCCGCTGCCGACGCGCCGCTCGCTCGGCACCGATGCCGATCCGGTGCGGCTCGAGATCTTCAACAACCTGTTCATGTCGATCGCCGAGCAGATGGGGCTGCGGCTGCAGAACACCGCGTACTCGGTGAACATCAAGGAGCGGCTCGACTTCTCGTGCGCGATCTTCGACGGCGACGGCAACCTGATCGCGAACGCGCCGCACATGCCCGTGCATCTCGGCTCGATGGGCGAGAGCATCCGCACGGTGATCGAGCGCAACCGCGGCCGCATGCACGACGGCGACGTGTTCATGCTGAACGACCCGTATCACGGCGGCACGCACCTGCCGGACGTGACCGTCATCACGCCGGTGTTCGCGGACGGCTCGGACGCGCCGCTGTTCTACGTCGGCTCGCGCGGCCACCATGCGGACATCGGCGGCACGACGCCGGGCTCGATGCCGCCCGATTCGACGCATATCGACGAGGAAGGCGTGCTGATCGACAACTGGCAGCTCGTGTCGGCCGGCGTGCTGCGCGACGCCGACACGCGCGCGCTGCTCGCATCGGGCCGCTACCCGGCGCGCAACGTCGAGCAGAACATGGCCGACCTGCGCGCGCAGGTCGCCGCGAACCAGAAGGGCGTCGACGAACTGCGCCGGATGGTCGCGCAGTTCGGCCGCGACGTCGTGCTCGCGTTCATGGGGCACGTGCAGGACAACGCGGAAGAGGCGGTGCGGCGCGTGATCGGCGCGCTGCAGGACGGCGCGTACCGCTACCCGCTCGACAACGGCGCGGAGATTCGCGTCGCGATCCGCGTCGACCGCACGGCGCGGTGCGCGGAGATCGATTTCACCGGCACGTCCGCGCAGCTCGACAACAACTTCAACGCGCCGAAGGCGGTGTGCATGGCCGCCGTGCTGTACGTGTTCCGCACGCTGGTCGGCGACGACATCCCGCTGAACGCCGGCTGCCTGAAGCCGCTCACGGTGATCGTGCCGGCGCGCTCGATGCTGAACCCCGAGTATCCGGCCGCGGTCGTGTCGGGCAACGTCGAGACGTCGTCGGCGATCACCAACGCGCTGTACGGCGCGCTCGGCTGCGTCGCGTCGAGCCAGGGGACGATGAATAACTTCACATTCGGCAACGATCGCTACCAGTACTACGAGACGATCGCGGGCGGCAGCGGCGCGGGCGACGGCTTCGCGGGCGTCGGCGCGGTGCAGACCCACATGACGAACTCGCGGCTCACCGATCCGGAGGTGCTCGAATGGCGCTACCCGGTGCGGCTCGATTCGCACCGGATCCGCGCCGGCTCGGGCGGCGGCGGGCGCTGGCGCGGCGGCGACGGCGCGGTGCGGCGAATCCGCTTCCTCGAACCGATGACCGCGTCGATCCTGTCGAACAACCGGATCCACGCGCCGTTCGGCGCGGCGGGCGGCGCGGCCGGCGCGCTCGGCCGCAATACGATCGAGCGCGCGGACGGCACGGTCGAGACGCTCGACCATATCGGCCGCGCGCAGATGGCGCCGGGCGACGTGTTCGTCGTCGAAACGCCGGGCGGCGGCGGATACGGCGCGGCCGGCTGAGCCGCGACCGACGCGCGGCAGCGGCGACGGCGGGTGTTCGTGCGCAACGGCGGACGCCCGCCGCACGTCTCGCGCGCCGGTCGCGACGGCGGCCGTACCGGTTCCACCCGCGCTGCCGTCCGGCCAGGGAATTCGACGACGCTACGGGATCAGATAAAACACGTCGCATCGGCAGCGTCGCGATATTGCAACCGACTGTGGAATAAAGCGGCGCATTCACGCCAGAACAGAAACAAATTGGCCGGATTTCGCGTCGCCGGAACACGATCCGACCCTGCCGCCGTGGTCCGGAATTTTATCGGTCCCCATATTTTTGGGATTTCCAGAAACCCCTTGTGGATCAAGTGGTTACGATCATCGCGCCGACTCCTCGGCGCATTGCTCCATCCGCTCTTGAGCATGCCGCCAATCATGAAAAATCCGGCTTGCCAATCGAGTCCCGATTCCTTGACACTCTGCTCTAAATGTGAGTGCCAATCCTCATCGTCATTTGATAAGATGGCTCTCATCATTCGTTAGGCAGAACCTGCGCGCTTCACGCGCGAACGCCGGGTCGCATTAGTTGGAAACAAGTACGGATCGAGGGCCATTGGCACGGCATTACGGCTGCCCTGCCGGGAACGCGCGCTGCGCGGCCCGGGAAGGCGGTCGGCCAACTCGCCTCCGTCTACACTGTGCGTTTTTTTCTGGATCGGGGCGTGTCCATGGATGACGAAAACGATAGCGCGGTGCTCGAGGCGCATGTCGGTACGCGCAGCCCCTGCTGGCGTCTCGGCAGCGACAGCAATGCGCTCGAACTGGCCGCCGTCCGCGGCCTGACCAACGTCGCCATTTCGCTGACGGTCGAGCAGGCCGCGCGCATTCGCGAGCTGACGGGCGTCACGTCGCACCTCGTGCTCGACATCGCATTGTTCGGCGAGCGGGTCAGCCTCCATCTCGTCGGCAGGAAGGTCAACACGACCGACTGGGCCGGCACGGCCTCCGCCTATTCCGATGCCGTGTCCGTCGCGGAAGATCTCTCGCACGGGCTCGCGTTCGCCGAGCAGGTCGTGTCCGAAGTGAATTCGCTGGTCGTGATCCTCGACCGCAACGGGATGGTGCAGCGCTTCAACCGCCTGTGCGAGGAAGTGACGGGCAAGCGCGAGGTCGACGTGATCGGCCGCAGCGCGTTCGAACTGTTCATGAGCCCTGAGCAGGGCGCGCAGTCGCGCAGCAACATCACGGGCTTTTTCGCGAGCAACCACTCGTTCGCGGTCGAGCGCTACATCAATACGGTCAACGGGCCGCGCCTGTTCCAGTTCCGCAACAAGTTCGTGCAGAGCGGCAGCGGCGTCGAAGAGCAGTTCCTGATCTGCTCGGGCATCGACATCACCGAGGAGCGCAACGCGCAGCATCGGCTCATCGAGCTCGCGAACACCGACGTGCTCACCGGGCTGCCGAACCGCCACGCGATCAGCGAGCGCATCCATGCGGCGATCGCCGCGGAGAGCGCCGCGTCGCGCGGCCAGGTCGGCATCCTGTTCCTCGATCTCGACAACTTCAAGCGCGTCAACGATCACTACGGCCACATCACCGGCGACCGCCTGCTGCAGGACGTATCGACGATCATCAGCGGCTGCCTGCCGTCCGGCGCGACGCTCGCGCGGCTCGGCGGCGACGAATTCCTCGTGCTGTTCGAGCACGGCACGCGGCCGCTGCTCGAAGCGACCGCGCAGATCATCCTCGAACGGATGCGCACGCCGATCCACCTCGGGCTGATGGAGGTCTACACGAGCTGCTCGATCGGCATCGCGATGCATCCGCAGCACGGCGATTCGCTCGAGACGCTGATCCGCAGCGCGGACACCGCGATGTACGTCGCGAAGGAAGAAGGCAAGCACACGTATCGCGTGTTCTCGCTGGAGATGAACCAGAAGGTCGCGAAGTACATGTGGCTCGACACGAACCTGCGCAAGGCGCTCGAGGAAGAGCAGTTCGTGCTGCACTACCAGCCGGTCGTCGATATCGCGACCGGCGAAGTGCATGGCGCCGAAGCGCTGATCCGCTGGCAGTCGCCCGATCGCGGGCTCGTCGCGCCGGTCGAGTTCATCCGCTTCGCGGAGGAGTCGGGGCTGATCGCGCCGCTCGGGCGCTGGGTGATGCGCACCGCGGCCGCGCAGGCCGCCGCGTGGAAGGCGAAGGGGCTCGGCATCCGGATCGCGGTGAACGTGTCCGCGCGGCAGTTGCAGGACATGAACGTCGTGCACCAGTTCTCGTCGATTCTCGACGGCGCGGGGCTCAAGCCCGGCCTGCTCGACATCGAGCTGACCGAGAGCTGCTTCATCGAGGACGAGGAGGCGGCCATCGGGCTGATGCGGCAGTTCCGCCAGCTCGGCGCGGAGATCCATCTCGACGATTTCGGCACCGGCTATTCGTCGCTGTCGCAGTTGTCGCGCCTGCCGCTCGACGCGATCAAGCTCGATCGCACCTTCATCACTGGCATTGACCGCAATCCGCGCTCGCAGGCGCTGGTGCGCTCGGTCGTGTCGCTCGCGAAGGCGCTGAATTTCGCGGTGGTCGCCGAAGGCGTCGAGACGCATGCGGAAGCCGACTTCCTCAAGCAGCTCGACGTCGATCACGCGCAGGGCTACTACTACGCCCGGCCGATGCCGGCGCAGGCATTCGAGGCGTGGCTCGCGGAGACGAGAAAGCTCAGGCTGATCGCCTGAGCTTCGTTCCGCGAAGAGGGGCGCCGCCGGCAACCGGCGGCGCCCGCCGCCTTACACGCCTTACACCGTGCGCAGCTTCGACACGCGCCGGTTCTGCAGCATCACCAGGCGTTCCATGTACGCGAGGTCCTTCGGCTCGATCGTGAACGCCGCATGCACCCACGCTTCCGTGATGTCCATCAGCTCCGAGCGCGACAACTGGAACACGCGCTCGCGTGCACGCAGCATCGCTCGCACGCCGTTCAGCTTCGGCTTCATCACGTCGATGAACGTGCGCGTCGCGAGATACGCGTCACCGGCGTCGAACGTCTGGTCGATCAGCCCGCGGTCCTCGTACCACTCGGCCGCATGCGTTTCGCCGGTCGAGATCAGCGATTCCGCGAGGCCGCGGTCCGCCTTGCGCGCGACGAGCGAATAGCCGCCCATGCCCGGGAACAGGTTGAACGCGATCTCGGGGAACCCGAGCTTCACACCCTTCTGCGCGAGCACGTAGTGATGCGCGAGCGCGGCCTCGAAGCCGCCGCCGAGCGCGCTGCCCTCGACCATCGCGATCGAGATTGACCCGGTGCCGAAGCCCGTGTAGATCTCGTACACGCCGTCGATGCACGAGCGCGCATAGGCCATCAGCTGATCGCGCCGGCCGCTGCGGATCGCGTCGACGAAGAAGCTCAGGTCGCCGCCGACATTGAACAGCTCGGGGACGAGCGAGCCCGTCACCCAGAAGTCGAACGGCAGGCCCGAGTCGCGTGCGACGCGCGCGAGATGGATGATGTCGGTGACGAGTTGCTGGTTGAAACACGGCCGCGGCTCCGATCGCAGCATCATCCACATGACGTTGCGTCCTTCTTCGTAAAAGGCAGTCAGTTGCGTGAGTTCGCCGGCTTCATAAAACGGGCGGCACGCCGGATGGGATTGGAGTTGCATGGTATGTCCTCGTGAGTTGTGGTTTGCGTTTGAAGAACCGTCGCGTGTCCGTTCCATGCGAATGCAAGAAGGCCGCATGGCACCGGTCGCGCGGCATCGCCATTGTTGCGCGCACAAACTCGGCCGCTTTGTTGAATGGGCCACCCGATCGCGCGTTGGCGATCGCGAGGCAGCAGGAAAATCGGTTACATGCGACCGTATCGATGCGCGTGACATCCATGCGATGCAGGAAGCCGGTTTCTCGCGGATTTCGCGCAGGGCATGCGCGCCTCGGCAGGCCGTCGACGTTTCGGCGACGGAAATGGCGATGCGGCGCGGAGGTCGTTTCCGGTGTGTGCCGGAGCCGTGAAGCCGGCAGACCGCGCTGGTATTTCGCGTGTGAATTTTTTATCGGGAAGCGACAGCGACAGCGACGGCGACGCGGAGCGATCGCCGCTACGACGGAAACCGGACGGGCCACGAGTGCGTGAGTGCGTGAGTGCGTGAGTGCGGTGAACGCCGTGAACGGCACCGTGACGCCGAACGCGGCACGCGCGATCATGATCGGAAAGCGGCAGCGCGACGTCGATTTCATTCGTCATGCAGATCGATCGACGAGATCGCCGCGGATCGATGCGCTCGTCGGGCGCGCGTGACGTGTCGGCGGCCCGATCGTGTTCGGGCGTCGGGTCGCCTGCGCGGTCGGCGTCCCTGCGTGGCCGGCGCGCCCGGTTGCCGTACGCACCTCGGCTCGCCCGTTCGGACGGCGGTCCGGGCAGGGTATTCACCGATCGCGGCGCGGTTCCGCCGGGATTTTGCGACGTTAGAATCCCGCGCGCGTTTTATATGCACCACGCGAAGGCGAAAGGGGCGCCCCGCCCATCCTTATGCCGATTCGCGTTCGAGGGAACTTGCCAGGATTGGCCCGAATCGGCCACCATTCGCTTCCGGCCCGACTGCGTCATACACCGCAGCCCGGCCTCATACCGACAGAAATGCCAGTCCGCACCGCGCGGCCGATCGAATCGGCGCGCGCGATGGGCTTGGAGGAGAACACCCATGTCAGAAAAACATCGGATCCTGGTGCTGGACGACGACCCGGAAGTGCGCGCCTGGCTGAAGGGCGTGCTGGAAGAGGCCGGGTTCGAGGTCTCGGCGGTCGACAGCGCCGCCCGGATGCAGCAGCAGCTCGCGGCCGCGCCGCACGCGCTCGTGATTCTCGACCTGAAGCTGCGCGGCGAGGACGGCCTGACGGTCGCGCGCGAACTGCGGCGCCGGTCCGACGTGTCGATCATCATGATCAGCGGCCTTGGCGACGAGACGGATCGCGTACTCGGCCTTGAGACCGCGGCCGACGATTTCGTCACGAAACCGTTCTCCGGGCGCGAACTGATCGCGCGGGTGCGGGCCCAGCTGCGGCGCACGACCGAACTGTCGATGCCGCGCCCTGCGTCGAACGGCGGCGGCCCGCGCTACTGCTTCGACGGCTGGACGATGGACGTGGCCGCGCGCACGCTGACGCACAACGGCGGCCCGTGCGCGCTGACGCAGGGTGAATTCGAGCTGCTCGCCGCGATGGTGCAGCAGCCGTCGCGCGTCTGGTCGCGCGACCAGTTGCTCGAACATACGCGTGGCTTCGGCATCGACGTGTACGACCGGACGATCGACGTGCTGATCCTGCGCCTGCGCCGCAAGATCGAGCCGAATCCCGAGCAGCCGACCTATATCCGCACGCAGCGCGGCATCGGCTACGTGTTCGCGGTGCCCGTCGTGCGCGTGTGACCCGATGCGCACGACGTTCAGGCTGTTGCCGCCGTGGAGTGTCCGGGCCAAGCTGATCGCGACGTTCCTGCTGCTGTTCGGCATCACGCTCGCGGTCGTGGTGGTGGGCGTGCTCGGCATGCGCGCGAACCAGAACGCACTCGACGAATACGAGGCGAACGTGGTGCCGGAGATTGCCCGCGCGCTCGAGTTGTCGGACAAGGTCGCGCAGCTCGCCGCAGTCGCGCCGAGCATGATGCTGACCGATTCGCCGGACTTGCTGCACAACGACACCGAGCTGATGCGCGGCCTGCTCGGCGACATCCGTCGGCTGTCGCCGGGTTTCGGCAAACAGCCGGGCCCCGCCGCGAAGGCGGGGGAGCAGCTCGCGGTGATCGACGATCTCGACGCGATCGACCAGGATCTCGCCCGGCTGCTGATCGTGTCGGGCCGGCAGCGGCAGCTCAAGGAGGAGTTGGGCGAACTGCGCGTCGCGAACGACCGCATCGGCGACAGCATCGCGCGCGACAAGAGCGTGATCGCGCAGCGCGCGCCGACGCTGCTCGAGATCTGGGCCCGCACGGCCGGTGCGCTGCAGGCGGCGAACGCGGCGGAGCTCGGCAGCGCGGAAAGCGATAACGAGGCGCTGTGGCTGCGCGTGCGCGAACGCGGCGAAGACCGCCGCCAGCCGGCGCTCGCCGACGCGCTGCAGCGCCTCGATGGCGGCGCGCGCAGCGTGTTCGCGGTGCGCCGCGCGTTCCTGTCGAGCGAAGCGCAGACGGGCTATCTCGTCACGCTCCTGCGCGGCCATGCGGATCACCTGAGCGGCAAGTCGGCGCGCTACGTCGAGCGGTTGCGGCAGATCGCCAGCGAGCGCAGCGACAAGGTGCGCAAGGTCGCGGTGTCCAGCCAGTCGGGCCTGCTGCTGCTGGCCGTCGCGGGCGTCGCGGTGGCGCTGCTCGGCGTCGCGTATGCGAGCCGCATCCTGCACAAGCTGCAGGCGATGACGCGCGTGATGGCGCGACTCGCGAAAGGGATCACGTCCGACCGGATGCCGTCGACACACCGGCCGGACGAAATCGGCGAGCTGGCGCGCGCGTTCGAGGTGTTCCGCACCAACCTGATCGAGAAGGAGCAACTGACCCAGGGGCTCGAGTCGCAGCGCCGCCTGCAGGAGTCGGTACTCAACTCGATGAACGACGGGGTGTCCGTCCACGACACGCACGGCAGCCTGATCGCGTGGAATCCGACCTTCGCGACGCTGCTCGGGATCGATCCGGGCGCGCTGCATGCGGGCCTGTCGCTCGCGACGCTGCGGCAGGCGATGCATCAGCCCGCGCGCTGGCGCCAGGTATCGCGCGAGACCGCGACCCGCACGTCGGACGGCGCGCGCATCGCCGCGTCGGCCGAACTGCACCTGCGCGACCAGCGGACCCTCGAATTCCACTGCCAGCCGCTTCCGGACGGCGGATGGGTGGCGGTCTGCCGCGACCTGACGAGCCGGCGCGCGGTCGAGGCGGAGCTGCGCCAGGCGCAGAAGATGGACGTGCTCGGCCAGCTGACGGGCGGCGTCGCGCACGATTTCAACAACTTCCTCGTCGCGATACTCGGCAACCTGGAGCTGCTGCTGCCACGGCTCGACGGGCAGCAGGATGCGCAGACGATGGCCGAGCGGGCGCGCCGCGCGGCCGAGCGCGCGTCGCGGCTCACGCGGCGGCTGCTCGCGTTCGCGCGGCGCCAGCCGCTGCAGGCCGAGCGCGTGTCGGTCAGGGCGATGCTCGCCGAGATGCTCGATCTCGTCGAATACTCGGCGGGCCAGCGGGTGGCCGTCGTGCTGGAGCCGGCCGCCGAGCCGATGTGGGTGCACGTCGACCGCGGCCAGCTCGAGAACGCGGTCCTCAACCTGGCGCTCAACAGCGCCGCCGCGATGCCGGGCGGCGGGACGCTGGCGCTGGCCGCGCGCCGCGAACCGGCGGCCGACGGTGCCGCCGCGCCGCATGCGATCGTGCTGAGCGTCACCGACACGGGCTGCGGGATCGCGCCGGTGCTGCTCGACAAGGTGATCGAGCCGTTCTTCACGACCAAGGCGGCGGGCGAGGGGAGCGGGCTCGGGCTCAGCAGCGTCTACGGCTTCGTGCGCCAGAGCGGCGGCGATCTGCGCATCCACAGCGAGGTCGGCCACGGGACGCGCGTCGAACTGTGGCTGCCCGAGAGCGCGCCGCCCGAACGGCGCGGCGCGCCGGCCGACACGGCGGCCGCGCCCGTTGTTGGGCAGGCCGGTGCCCGCGTGCTCGTGGTCGACGACGATCCCGAAGTGCGCGACACGGCGCTCAGCCAGTTCGCGGCGCTCGGCGCGCGGGCCGACGCGGTGGCGACCGGCGACGCGGCATTGCGCTGGCTGGCCGAGCACGGCCCCGTCACGCTCGTGCTGTCGGACATCTCGCTCGGCGCGGGCGGCAGCGGCATCGCGTTCGCGGCGCGGCTCGCCGAGCGCTGGCCGGCGCAGCGCGTCGCGCTCACCTCGGGCCTGCCGCCCGAGATTCATCAGACCCATCCGGACTGGCGCGCGGACCTGCCGTTCGTGCCGAAGCCGTTCGACCTGGCGGCACTTGCCGCGCTGCTGGGCTGACGCGCGACGGCGATTGTTTCGATTGTTAATGGCGCGACGCGTTTCCGAAATTTTCGATTAACCGGACTGGAGTCTCATAGACCCACGGCACCCGGCGACGCGCTCGCGACACCGTGGCGCACGATTCGAACGATTCGAAAAAAACCGGAGACACCGAATGATGAAGCTCAACGCAGGTTTGCTGACGACGGCGCTCGCGATGACGGCCGCCATGGCCACCACAGCTGGCGCGGCGACGCTGCGGATCGCATGTGGCGCGGCCGGCGTCGACCAGGACATCTGCCAGGTCTCGGCGAAGCGCTGGGCCGAGAAGACCGGCAACGAGGTCGAGTTCATCAGCATGCCGAATAACTCGAGCGAGACGCTGGCGCTCTATCAGCAGCTGCTCGGCAGCGGCTCGGACAAGATCGACGTGATGCAGATCGACACGGTCTGGCCGGGCATCCTCGCGAACCACCTGATCGACCTGAAGCCGTACAGCAAGGGGCTGGAAAGCCAGTCGTTCCCGAGCATCGTCGCGAACGATACGGTGAACGGCAAGCTGGTCGCGATGCCGTGGTTCATCGATACGGGGCTGCTCTACTACCGCAAGGATCTGCTCGACAAGTACCGCGTGAAGGTGCCAGCGACATGGGAGGAGCTCGACGCCACCGCGCGCAAGGTCCAGTCGGGCGAACGCGCCGCCGGCAACGAGAAGGTCTGGGGCTACGTGTGGCAGGGGCGCGCGTACGAAGGGCTGACCTGCGATGCGCTCGAATGGATCAGCAGCTACAACGGCGGCACGGTGGTCGACGACAAGGGCCGCGTGACGATCGACAACCCGGGCGCGATCAAGGCGCTCGAGCAGTCGGCGAAATGGGTCGGCACGATCAGCCCGAAGGCCGTGTTGAACTACGGCGAAGAGGAGGCCCGCGGCGTGTTCCAGGCCGGCAACGCCGTGTTCATGCGCAACTGGCCGTACGCATGGGCGATCGCGAATCGCACGGGCAGCCCGATCAAGGGCAAGGTCGGCATCGCGCCGCTGCCGAAGGGCGGCGCCGACGGCCGCCCGGCCGCCGCGCTGGGCGGATGGCAGCTCGCCGTGTCGCGCTACTCGCCGAACCCGAAACTGGCCGCCGATCTCGTGATGTACCTGGGGAGCGCCGAAGTGCAGAAGATGCGCGCGATCCAGGGGTCGTACAACCCGACGATGCCGGCGCTCTATCGCGACAAGGACATCCTGCAGGCCAGCCCGTTCATGGCCGACCTGCTGCCGACCTTCGGCACCGCAGTCGCGCGGCCGTCGACCGTGACCGGCGCGAAGTACAACCAGGTCAGCAACCAGTTCTGGAACGCCGCGCACGACGTGCTCGCCGGCAGCGATACCGCATCGGGCGCGCTCGCGCGGCTCGCCGCCGCGCTCAACCGGCTCGCGCCGGGCGGCACCTGGCACTGAGCGCCGCGGCGCGCGATTGATCGATCGGGCCGGCTGCCGCATGGCGCCGGCCTGACAGGAGACATCGAATGAGAACCGGAAGCATCGAGATCAGTAGTACTCCTGCATTCGTGCAGGCACCCGCCCGGGCCCGCGCGGGGCTTGCCCACGCGCGCCGGCGCCAGGCGTGGCTGCTGGTGGCGCCCGCACTGCTCGCGCTGGCGGCGATCGCCGGCTGGCCGCTGCTGCGCACCGCGTGGTTCAGCCTGACCGACGCGCAACTGTCCGACCTGTCGCAGCGTCATTTCGTCGGCCTCGACAACTATCTCGGCGCGACGGGCGTGCTGCGCGACCCGGCCTGGTGGCAGGCCGTCGGCAATACCGTGCTGTTCGCCGTCGTGTCGGTGGTGCTCGAGACGGCCGCGGGCCTCGGCGTCGCGCTGCTGCTCGACGTGCCGTCGCGGCTGCGTACGCTGCTGCGCGCGGCCGTGCTCGTGCCGTGGGCGATCCCGACCGTCGTGTCGGCGAAGATCTGGAGCTGGATGCTCAACGACCAGTTCGGGATCGTCAACGCGATGCTGATGTCGATCGGCGCGATCCACGAGCCGCTCGCGTTCACCGCCGACGCTCAACTCGTATTCCCGACCATCGTGCTCGTCGACGTGTGGAAGACCACGCCGTTCATGGCGCTGCTGATGCTCGCCGCGCTGCAGACCGTGCCGCGCGATTGCTACGAGGCCGCGCGTGTCGACGGCGTGCCGCGCTGGCGCGTGTTCCGCTCGGTGACGCTGCCGCTGATCCTGCCCGGCGTGCTGGTCGCGATGATCTTCCGTTCGCTCGACGCATTGCGCGTGTTCGACCTGATCTACGTGATGACGTCGAACAGCCGGATCACGAAAAGCATGTCGGTTTATGTGCGCGAACAGCTGATCGATTTCCAGCAGGTCGGGTTCGGGTCGGCGTCGGCGATGCTGCTGTTCGCCACGATCGTGCTGTTCACCATCGGCTACATGGCGGTCAGCCGCCGCCGGATTCAGGAGGCGTGACTTGAAGAAGCATCCGCTCGACATCGCGATTCACGGGCTGCTGTCGGCACTCGTGCTGGTGATCGCGCTGTTTCCGTTCGTCTACATGATCGGCACGTCGATCAAGCACGGCGACGCGTTGTTCGATACGTCGCTGTTCCCGGCGAGCCCGTCGCTCGACAACTATCGCCAGCTGTTCCGCGGCCAGCCGTTCGGCGCGTACCTGCTGAACTCGGCGCTCGTCGCGGGCGGGGCGGTCGCGCTGTCGCTCGCCGTGTCGGTGCTCGCCGCGTATGCGCTCGGCCGCGTGTCGTTCCGCGGGCGCGGGGTGCTGATGATGTGCATTCTCGGCGTGTCGATGTTTCCGCAGGTGGCGATCCTGTCGGGCCTGTTCGAGCTGGTCCGCGCGCTCGGCCTGTACGACCACCTCGGCGCGCTCGTGCTGTCCGACCTGATCTTCACGCTGCCGTTCACGATCTGGATTCTCGTCACGTTCATGCGCGAGTTGCCGCGCGAGCTGGAGGAGGCGGCGCTCGTCGACGGCGTCGGCGTGTTCACGCTGATCTTCCGGATCTTCCTGCCGCTGCTGCGGCCGGCGCTGGCCGCGACGTCGCTGCTCGCGTTCGTGTCGGCATGGAACGAGTTCCTGTTCGCGCTGACTTTCATGATCTCGTCGGGCCAGCGCACGGTACCCGTCGCGATCACGATGATCTCGGGCGCGAGCAGCTACGAGTTGCCATGGGGAACCATCATGGCCGCATCGGTCATCGTTACGGTGCCGCTCGTGCTGCTGGTGCTGGTGTTTCAGCGGCATATCGTCTCCGGCCTGACTGCCGGCGCGGTCAAGGGTTGACGCGTTTCGATCCGATCAGGATCAAGAGGGAAAACATGAGTCAGATCAAGTTGAGCGGTCTCCACAAGCAGTTCGGCACGGCCCCCATCCTCAGCGACGTGAATCTCACGGTCGAGCCGGGCGAGTTCTGCGTATTCATCGGCCCGTCGGGCTGCGGCAAGTCGACGTTGCTGCGGATCGTCGCCGGCCTCGAGGAACAGAGCGCGGGCGACGTATGGATCGATGGCCGCTGCGTCAACACGTTTGCGCCCGCGCAGCGCGACATCGCGATGGTGTTCCAGAGCTATGCGCTCTATCCGCACATGTCCGTCTACGAAAACATGGCATTCGGCCTGCGTCATCTGCGCTTGTCGAAGGATGAGATCGACCGGCGGGTGCGGCTCGCTTCCGAGTCGCTGCGCCTCGGTGAGCTGCTCGAACGCAAGCCTGGCGCATTGTCGGGCGGCCAGCGGCAGCGCGTCGCGATCGGCCGCGCGATCGTTCGCAAGCCGAAGGTATTCCTGTTCGACGAGCCGCTGTCGAACCTCGATGCGGCACTGCGCGTGAAGACGCGCGTCGAGATCGCGAAGCTGCACCGCAGCCTCGACAGCACCAGCATGATCTACGTGACGCACGACCAGGTCGAGGCGATGACGCTCGCCGACAAGATCGTGCTGCTGCGGCCGCTCGAAGGGCGCAGCGGGATCGCCAGCATCGCGCAGATCGGCACGCCGCTCGATCTGTATCACCGCCCGGCGAGCCAGTTCGTCGCCGGTTTCATCGGCTCGCCCGCGATGAACTTCCTGCCGGCAAGCGTCGCGGCGGCCGGCAGCGGCGAGGTCCGCGCGTTGGCACGCGACCTGCCGCTGAGCGCCGATGTATCCGGCGACGGTCTCGAGACGGGCACGGGCGTGACACTCGGCATCCGCCCCGAGCACGTACGGGTCGGCACCGGCGCCGTGACGGGCGAAGTCGCGCACGTCGAGCAGATGGGCGAACACACCTATCTGTATCTCGACACGCCGCTGTGCGGCCAGCCGATCGTGGCGAAGACCGATGCCGGCGGCGCGCGGATCGGCGAGCGGCTGCGCGTCGATCTGCCGGCCCGCGCGCTGCATCTGTTTCATCCGGACGGACGCGCGGCGGTACGCACGCCGCGCGAGCCTGCCGCACCGGCGCTCGCGATCGCCTGAGCGACGCGCGACGCCCGGCGAATCCGGCCACAGGTTTCAGGCGGCCACGGCGCATGGCCGCTGTCGAATTGGCGCCAAAACATCGATAAAGGATAGTCATGCTAAACAAGAAGCTTTCAGTGATCGTGTGGAACGAGTTCGAGCACGAGCGGGAAAACGCGGGCGTGCGCGCGATCTACCCGGACGGCCTGCACCAGGTGATCGCCGGTGCGCTCGCCGAAACGCCGGCGCTCGGCCACGGCGCGTTGCCGCTCGAGATCGGCACCGCGACGCTCGACCAGCCCGAGCACGGCCTGAGCGAAGCGCGGCTCGCCGCGTGCGACGTGCTGATCTGGTGGGGGCACAAGGCGCACGCGAAGGTCTCCGACGAGATCGTCGAGCGCGTGCAGCGCCGCGTGCTCGAAGGGATGGGCCTGATCGTGCTGCATTCCGGGCACTTCTCGAAGATCTTCCGCCGCCTGCTCGGCACGAACTGTTCGCTGAAGTGGCGCGAAGCGGCCGAGAAAGAACGGCTGTGGGTCGTCGAACCGTCGCATCCGATCGCGGCCGGGCTCGGCGAGTATTTCGAGCTGCAGCACGAGGAGATGTACGGCGAGCGTTTCGACATTCCGCAGCCGGACAGCACCGTATTCATCTCGTGGTTCGAAGGCGGCGAGGTGTTTCGTTCGGGCTGCTGCTGGGAGCGCGGCCACGGCCGGATCTTCTATTTCCGCCCCGGGCACGAAGCCTACCCGACCTATCACGACCGCAACGTGCAGCGTGTGATCGCGAACGCGGTGCAGTGGGCCGCGCCGCGCGTGAACCTCGCCGACCGCTGCCCGAACTCGCCGCCGCTCGAGACGCTCAGCGAGAAGAGCGGGCAGTTCGCGCACGTCGGCATCCAGCAAACCGCGGGAGACCTCGCATGAACGACGACTACAAGGTGGAGCTGCCGGAAGCGGCGGCGATTGCGCGCGGCCGTCGCCTGCGCGTGGGCGTGATCGGGCTCGGGATCGGCCGCAAGCATATCGAAGGCTGGCGGGAGCATCCGGACGTCGACGTGGTTGCGATTGCCGACCCCGACGCGAAACGGCTCGCGAAAGTCGGCGACGCGTTCGGCATCGACGCTCGCTACGCATCGGCCGATGCGATGCTCGCAGCGGAGAGGCTGGACGTCGTCAGCGTATGCACCCCGAACAAGTTCCATCGCGAGCTGACGCTCGCCGCGTTCGACGCCGGCTGCCACGTGCTGTGCGAGAAGCCGATGGCGCTGAACGCGGACGAGGGGCGCGAGATGCTGATCGCCGCACAGCGCGCCGGCAAGCGGCTGATGATCAATTTCTCGTACCGCTTCAGCGCGCAGTCGCGCGCACTGAAGGCGCAGGTCGATAGCGGCCTGTTCGGCGATTTCTATTTCGGGCGTACGGTCTGGCATCGCCGGCGCGGGATGCCCGGCTTCGGCGGCTGGTTCGGCACGAAAGCGCTGGCGGGCGGCGGGCCGCTGATCGATCTCGGCGTGCATCGGCTCGATCTCGCGCTGTGGCTGATGGGTTATCCGAAACCCGTGTGGGTGATGGGCAGCACCTACGATCCGATCGCGCGCGAGCTCGCGACGCGCGCCGGCAAGACGTTCGACGTCGAGGACCTCGCGGCCGCGCTGATCCGCTTCGACAACGGCGCGACGCTCGCGCTCGAGGCATCGTGGGCAACCAACATCCAGGAAGCGGAGCTGATGGAAACCCGCCTCCTCGGCACGCGTGCAGGGCTGTTGCAGAAGAACCTGAACGAGGGCTACACGTTCGACGCGCACGTGTTCATCGAGCAGAACGGCGCGCAGTTCGACATGCGCCTGAATCCGCCCGCGGAAGGCGCGCATTCCGCGATGTACGACTACGCGGAAGCGATCCTGTGCGACGTCCCGCATCCCGCGCCCGGTGAGGAAGGGCTGATCGTGATGGAAATTCTCGACGCGATCTATGCGAGCGCGGCCGCGGGCGAGCCGATCCGCATTCACGCGCCGGGGCCGGCGGCCGTCAGCGCGCCGCCCGTGCTGGATCTCGACGTCGCGGGCTGACGTCGCCGGTCGACTTCACACCGGGCCGGCGCGCGGATCGTCCACCGCGCCGGCCCGTCGATGGCGAAACGGACGACGCAGCACACACACCTATTCGATGACGCCGCGCATCGCACGCGGCGCACTGACAACGTTTGGAGACACGTTCATGATCGACGAAGCAGGCCGCGCCGCGCGCGCCCCGGCACGCACCCCGCTCAGGCTCACGCGGCTCGCCGCCGCTTTCTCGCTGGCCGTCGCATCGGCCGCGCTGCACGCGGCGCCGGATCCGGCGACGACGGTCGCCGCGGACAGCGCGCCGGGCGGCCTCTCGCAGGCAACCGGCGTCGTGCCGGCCGACACGAGCCCCGCCAACGTGGCCACGCCGACGCCGTCGTCGGCCTGGAACCAGCTGACGCCGTGGACGCAGTTCCACGGCTATATGCGGGCCGGCATCGGCACGAGCGACAGTCACTCGCAGGCCTGCTTCCAGCTGCCGGGCGCGCAGAGCAAATACCGGCTCGGCAACGAATGCCAGATCTACAGCGAGCTGGAGATCGACCAGACGCTGTACAAGTTCTCGAACGGCATGCAGCTGTCTGCGGTCGGCATGGCGAGCCTCGTCAACGATCTCGACCGGACGCCGACCTTCGACGGCAATCACGGGCGCGTGCGCCTGCCGCAGTCGTATGTACAGCTCACGAACTTCCCGGGGCTCGACGACATGCGCATCTGGTTCGGGCGAATCTACTACCGTCGCAACGACGTCCACATCAACGACTTCTATTACTGGAACCCGAGCGGCCTCGGCGCGGGCATCGAGAACGTGCCGATCGGCGGCGGCCTGAAGCTCAGCTACGCGCTGTTTCGCGAGGACTACATCGACCAGCCCAACTATGCGACGCGCCACGACCTGCAACTGTCGGGCGTGCACCCGAACCCCGGCGGCGAACTGCAGTTCGGGCTGTCGTACATCCCGGCCCGCGCGCCGGTGCTGAACGCGGGCGGCATGCTGCAGGACGCGCACAGCGGCTGGTCGTTCACGGTCCAGCACGTGCAGACCAACCTGCTCGGCGGCAAGAACAAGCTCGCGTTCCAGTACGGCGTCGGTCCGGGCACGGGCCTCGGCTACACGGGAACGCTGACCAACGACAACCGCTACAAGAGCCTGCGCGTGCTCGACGCGTTCGACTGGCAGGCGACGCGCGACTTCAGCGGACAGGTGGTCGGCATCTACCAGCGCGACATCGCGCCGTCGGGCGGGTCGCAGACCTGGGTATCGATGGGCGTGCGGCCGGTGTATGCGTTCACGCAGCACATCAAGCTGCAGGGCGACCTCGGGCACGATCGCGTGACGCCGTCCGGCGGCCCGACGCGCACGCTGCTGAAGGCGAGCGTCGCGTTGACGCTCGCGATGGACCGCTCGTTCTGGTCGCGGCCCGAATTCCGCGTGTTCTATACGTATGCACGCTGGAACAAGGCCGCTCAGGATGCGGCGGCGCCGGGCGATCCGCTGTCGACGACGGGCATCTTCGGCACGTCGCGTACGGGTTCGACGGTCGGCGCGCAGGTCGAATGGTGGTGGTGAGCGCGATGACGGAACGCTGTACGACGATATCGATGGGTGCCGATGCCGCGCCGTTCTCGCGCATCGTGTTCGGGATGTGGCGGATCGGCGACTGGGCGTTGTCGGCGCGCGAGCGCCGTGCGCTGATCGAGGCGGCGCTGGAACTCGGCGTGACGAGCTTCGACCATGCGGACATCTACGGCGACTACACGGCCGAGGGCCTGTTCGGCGACGTGCTGGCCGATGCGCCGCACCTGCGCGAGCGGATGCAGATCATCACGAAATGCGGGATCCGGCTCGTGTCCGCGCGCCGGCCCACGCACGGGATCAAGCACTACGACACGCGGGCCGCGCATGTCGTCGCGTCGGTCGAGCAGTCGCTGCGCGCGCTGCGCACCGAGCGGCTCGACCTGCTGCTGCTGCATCGTCCCGATCCGCTGATGGATGCCGACGAAGTCGCCACGACCTTCGCCGCGCTCCGGCGCGACGGCAAGGTGAGGGCATTCGGGATATCGAACTTTATGCCGGCGCAGGCCGAGTTGCTGCAGGACCGGATGGCGGCGCACGGGATGTTGCTCGCGACGAACCAGGTCGAATGCTCGCTGCTGCATCTCGCGCCGCTCGACGACGGCACGTTCGACCAGGCGCAGCGCTGGCGCTGTCCGCCGATGCTGTGGTCGCCGCTCGCGGGCGGACGCCTGTTGACGGAGGCGTCGCCCGCCGCGACGCGCGTGCGCGCGACCGCGGCGCGGATCGGCGACGCGCTCGGCGTGCCAGCGACGACGGTGCTGTTCGCGTGGCTGCTCGCGCTGCCGTGCCGGCCGCTGCCGATCGTCGGGTCGAGCCGGATAGCGGCGCTGCGCGAAGCGGTCGACGCGACCCGCATCTCGCTCGGGCGCGAGCACTGGTTCGAACTGCTGGCCGCGGCGCGCGGCGTGGACGTGCCATGACCGTTGCGATCGACACACGATGACAATCCGGGAGATACGATGAGCGAAGCGACCCTGAACGGTCATCCGGTTGCGCCGTGCGGCGTGCGCACTGGCGAACCCCGCTTGCTGGCGGACATCGGCGGCACGCACGCGCGCTTCGCGCTGGAGACCGCGCTCGGCGGGATCGGCGACGTGCGCGTCTATCGATGCAGCGCCCATGCCGGCGTGGACGCCGCGGTGCGCGCGTTCCTGCGCGACGCGGGCGGCGTGCGGGTGCGGGATGCGGCGATCGCGATCGCCAATCCCGTGGACGGCGACATCGTCAGCATGACCAACCATGACTGGCGCTTCTCGATCGACGCGACACGCCGCGCGCTCGGATTCGACACGCTGCACGTCTTCAACGACTTCGCGGCGCTGGCGATGGCCGTGCCGCATCTGTCCGCGGGGCAGCGGCGGCAGGTCGGCGGCGGGTACGTGTCGCCCGCGGGTACGATCGGTGTGCTTGGTTCCGGAACGGGGCTGGGCGTCTCGGCGCTCGTGCGCGCGGGCGACGCATGGGTGCCGCTGTCCGGCGAGGGCGGGCATGTGTCGTTCGCGCCCGCCGACGCACGCGAGGCCGACGTGCTGCACTACGCGCGGGCGCGCTGGCCGCACGTGTCGTTCGAGCGGCTGGTCGCGGGCCCCGGCATCGCGGTGATTCACGCGGCGCTCGCCGCGCGCGACGGCTGCGACGCACCCGAGGCCGACGCGGCCGATACGGCCGCCATCATCGATCGTGCGCTCGCCGGCGACGCACGCTGCGTGGCGACGCTCGATTGCTTTTGCGGGATGCTCGGCACGTTCGCGGGCAATCTGGCGCTGACCCTCGGCGCGACCGGCGGCATCCATATCGGCGGGGGCGTCGTGCCGCGCCTCGGCGCATTGTTCGATGCGTCGCCGTTTCGCGCCCGCTTCGAGGCGAAGGGCCGCTTTGCCGGCTATCTCGCGAGGATTCCTACCTTCGTGATCACCGCGTCGCATCCGGCCTTCGTCGGCGTGTCGCGCCTGCTCGCCCGTGCGTTGGGCGAGGCCGGCTGACGCGCTGCACGGGCCACCGGGTCCGTGCACGAAGGTGTGTGTCGCCGTCGAGCATGGATCCGATGAGCACTCGCATCGGCGCGCATATGTGTCCCGTTGCATGTCGATCGGCCGCGCCGCTGCCGCGCGCAACACGAGCGTGCCGCAGCCGCACTGTCATGTCCGGCTTGCGCGGTTGTAGTGCGACTGTCTGAAAAATGTCGGTGTGTTGAAAGAAAATCGGCATCACGCGCCGCCGCCCTATGGAATACGCCGACTGGAAGTCGTCCCGGAACTCATTTACTTTTAGAGCAGTGTCGCCGATGCGTCGTGCGTGCCGGAGGAGCCGTGACCACATTCCAGAAAGCGTGGCAGTTGCTGGTCGGAAAACCGTTGGACCCGCTCGATCCGCGCACGCGGCATGCGATCGCCGTGACGCCGTTGCTGGCCTGGGTCGGGCTCGGCGCCGACGGGTTGTCGTCGTCGTGCTACGGCCCGGAAGAGGCGTTCCTCGCACTGGCGCACCACACGCCGCTCGCGCTGTTTCTCGCGCTCGCGACCGCGGCCACGGTCTTCATCATCGCGCTCGGCTACAACCAGGTGATCGAGCTGTTCCCGACGGGGGGCGGCGGCTACCGCGTCGCGACCGCGCTGCTCGGGGCGAAGCCGGGGCTCGTGTCGGGCGCGGCGCTGCTGGTCGACTACGTGCTGACCGTCGCGACCTCGCTTGCGAGCGGCGTCGATGCGTTCTTCAGCCTGCTGCCGGTGAGTGCGCAGGCGTTCAAGCTCACGACCGAGATCGTGCTGATCCTGCTGATGACGGGGCTCAACTTCCGCGGGATGCGCGAATCGATCATGGTGCTGCTGCCGATCTTCATCGGCTTCGTCGTGCTGCACTTCGGGCTGATCGTGTATGGCGTCGCCGTGCACGGCAGCAACCTCGCGATGATCGTGCCCGATGCCGTGCACGAGGCGCACGGGATGTCGCAGTCGCTCGGCGTGTTCGTGATGCTCGCGTTGCTGATGCGCGCGTTCTCGCTCGGCGGCGGCACCTATACGGGCCTCGAGGCCGTATCGAACAACGTGAACATGCTCGCCGATCCGCGCGTGCCGAATGGCAAGGTGACGATGTGGTACATGTCGACGTCGCTCGCGTTCACGGCCGGCGGCATCATCCTGCTGTACATGCTGTGGCACGCGCATCCCGTCGAAGGCGAGACGCTCAACGCGGTGGTGTTCGGCAGCGTGATCGACCATCTCGGGCTCGGCTCGGCGTTCGCGCGACATGCGCTGCTCGCGGCCGTGCTCGCGTTCGAGGCCGGGCTGCTGATGGTCGGCGCGCAGACGGGCTTTCTCGACGGCCCGGCCGTGCTGTCGAACATGGCGTCGGATTCGTGGGTGCCGCGCCATTTCCGCGACCTGTCCACGCGCCTCGTGCGACAGAACGGCATCATCGTCGTCGGCCTGTCGAGCCTGCTGATCCTGCTGTGGACGCACGGCAGCGTCGACGTGCTCGTCGTGCTGTACAGCATCAACGTGTTCCTCACGTTCAGCATGTCGCTGCTCGGGCTGTGCACGTACTGGTGGCGCCATCGCAGCGAACGCGGCTGGTTCAAGCATTTCTTCCTGTCGGCGCTCGGACTGAGCGTGACGGCGACCGTGCTCGTCATCACGCTGGTCGAGAAGTTCACCGCCGGCGGATGGCTCACGGTGCTCGTGACGAGCGCGGTGATCGCGCTGTGCTTCATGATCAACCGCCACTACGCGTACACGCGCGCGCAGCTCGCGAAGGAAGATGCGCTGTTCTCCGGCAAGCCGCCCGAGGTCGACGAGGCTACCGCGCCCGGCAAGCCCGATCCGTCGCAACCGACGGCCGTTCTGCTGGTCGGCAAGCATCGCGGCGCGAGCATGCACGCGCTGCTGTGGGTGAACCGGCTGTTTCCCGGGCACTTCCGCAACGTGATCTTCCTCGCGGTCGGCGAGGTCGATGCGAAGGCGTACGACGGGCATGAACATCTCGAACGGCTGCGTCACTCGATCACCGAGGCGCTCGACTACTATGTCGCGCACTGCCGCCGCAACGGCATCGCGGCCGACTACCGGATCGCGTTCGGCACGAATCCGGTCGTGGAATTCATGAACCTCGCGTCGTCGACGCTCGACGAGTATCCGAATGCCGTGTGCTTCGCGAGCAAGCTGATCTTCCGGCGCGTGAATTTCCTGACCGCGTGGCTGCACAACCAGACGCCCGTCGAGCTGCAGGCGCGCCTGCATGTCGAGGGCAAGCAGATGGTGCTGCTGCCGATGAACGTCGGTTAGCGGCGGAGCGGCAACGGCACCGTGACGGGCGCGGTCACGCCGACGAGCCAGGACCTGAAGGGACGGTTGCGCGGGCAGCATGCGCAGGCCGGCGCGTACACGCTCGCGTGGACGTGGCGCGGCAAGCGCGTGGGCGACTGCCGGTAGCAGCCGTCACGGCTGATGATGCCGATGCGGGCGGTTGGGCCGCCGCAGCGGCGGATGATGGAATTTGGCCCTCAGCCGGTCGCGCCCCGGACGCTTGACGAAGAACAGCACGACGAGCGCGACAAACGCCAGCAGCACGACGACTTCCACGATTCCGTTTTCCATGGTGCCTCCCGGTCGCGCGCGGACGATCCTTCGCCGGCGTCAGGCATTCGAGCGTATGCCGGCGGCCGCACGCGACGATGCTTCCAAGTCTCATTGTAGGCCGGCGTGCACCGGCTTGACGCATGCGTATGCGTCGCCCACACTGGCCGACACGAGAGTCGCGCGGTTGCCGCTGTCCGCTGCGCGGCCGCGCTTTCCGTGAACCGCGACGAGGTGCGATGTGGTGCGCTTTTCTGTCGGCCTGGCCGGCTGGATGCTGGCATGCGCTGCGGCGTTCTGCGCATCGAACGCCGTCGGTGCGGCGCCGGGTGCGGGCACGAGCACGAGCACGGCGGCGGACGGCGCGAACGGCGTTGCCGACGAAGCGCCCGTCACGCTCGTCAGCGACGTCCACGAATTCGTGATCCGGCACGACGGATCGCTCGACGAGCACGACGATTCGACGCTGCGCGCGAACAATGCGAACGGCATCGACGCGGTTGCGCAGCGCTACGTGTGGTACGACAAGAATCTCGAGCAGGTCGACCTGCTCGCGGCCGAGACGATCGGCCGCGACGGCGTCGCGCATCCGGTCGGCGCTGACGGCATCCGCGACGTGCAGGAGCCGCGCTCGGCCGGCGCGCCGACGTTCCAGGACGGGCTGTTGCGCACGGTCGTGTTTCCCGGCGTCGAAGCCGGGTCGAGCACGCGCGTGGCGTTCCGCAAGACGCGCACGAAGCCCGTCAATCGCGGCTACTTCGGCTACTACGTCGAGCCGTCGCGCGAGCCCGTCGACAATCAGCGGCTGATCTTCGACGTGCCGGCCGACATGCCGCTGTACGCGGACGCGCGCGGCTATGTCGCGCTGCCGCCGGTCACGGCGAACGGCCGCACGCGCTACGAATTCGACTACCGGCACGGCCCGTACGACCGCATCGAGAACGGCGCGGTCGGCTACCCGACCTATGGCGACCGGCTCGTCGTGTCGACGCTGCCCGACTACGCGGCGTTCGCCGCGCGCTACCGCAACGCGGCCGTCGACCCGAGCGTGGACGATCCGGCCGTCGTGCAGCTGGCGCGCGCGCTCACCGCGGATGCCGCCGCGCCGCGCGACAAGGCGCGCATCCTGTACGACTGGGTGCAGGCGAACGTGCGCTACGTCGGGTTGTTCCTGGGCGAAACGGCCGCCGCGCCGCATCGCGCAACGGACATCCTGCGCAACCGCTACGGCGACTGCAAGGACCATGTCGCGCTGTTCGGCGCGCTGCTCGCGGCCGTCGGCATCCGCAGCGAACCGGTGCTGATCAATCTCGGTTCGGTGTACACGCTGCCGTCCGTGCCCGGTTACGGCGGCGGCGCGATCAATCACGCGATCACGTGGCTGCCCGATCTCGCGCTTTATGCGGATACGACGACAGCCGGCATCGCGTTCGGCTACCTGCCGCCGATCGTGATGGATCGCCCCGCGCTGCTGGTCGACACGGGCGTGCTGTCGCGCACGCCGGCCACGCAGCCGCGCGGTCGTATCGCACGGCTCGAGATCGATGCCGCGCAGCCCGGCGCCGCGCGCTTTCATGCGTACATCGCCGACGCAGGCTGGACGGCCGAACTCGAACGCAACCTGTTTCGCCGCGCGACGCACGACCGCATCGAGCAGCTCGCGACCGAGCGCCTGCGGCAAAGCGGCTTGCGCGGCCGCGCGCAACTGTCGACCAGCGACCGGCGCGTGACCGACGGGCCGTTCGACGTGACGATCACGGGCACGCTCGATCATTTCGTATGGTCCGACGGCACGACCGCGTTGCCCGCGCTGTCGAGCCTCACGGGCGGCATCGCGACGCAGGTCGAGAGCTGGCTGGCCGAACCCGTGCGTACGCAGCCGTGGGGCTGTATCGGCGGCAGGTTCGACGAGACCGGCCAGATCGCGCTGCCGGCCGACGTCGTCGTGACCGACCTGCCGGCCGATGCGGCCGTGCACGACCGCTTCGTCGATTTCACGTCGCATTACGTGTTCGACGCGGCCGCGCGCGTGGTGCAGGTCACGCGGCGGATGAACGCGGAGTTCGGCCGGCAGGTGTGCACGCCCGACGAATTCACGGCGCTGCGCGCGTCGCTCGAACGCATCGAGCGCGACACGCAGGCGCAGATCGTCGTGCGCGCGAAAGGGCGTTGAACGGGCAGCGGAAGTGAGCGCGTCGCGGCCATCGGCCGACGCGCAGGAGGGACATCATGACGGAACGGGACTACGAGATCGCCGATCTCTCGAAGGAATTGCTGGGCCGGATCGTGCAGGGCACCATCGCGAACGGTGCGGCCGTGGATGCGGAGCAGTGCGCGGAGCTTGCCGTGCAGTGCGCGACGGCGCTGGTCGACAAGCTCGCGGCGCGCAGCGGCTGAACGGGCCGGATCAATGCGCTACGCGAGCCGCCGACGTCGCTCGCCAGCCGGGTATTACGGACTTGTCGCTAGCGAGCCGTTGAGGATGGCGCGCTGACGCCGGCAGTACCGCCCGAGCCCGATGATGCCGACGAGGGAGACGAACGACAGCAGCGTGAAGAATGCCGCCAGCGGCAGCCATTGCCCGCGGAACTGCTGGGCAAGCAGCGTGCCGATCATCGGCGTCGTGCCGCCGGCGATCATCGCGCAGAGCTGGTAGGCGATCGAAATGCCGGAATAGCGGACGCGCGTCGGGAACGCCGGCGTGATGAAGCCGGCGATGACCGCGTAGACGGCCGACAGTGTGACGACCGCAAACGAGATGCCTGCGACGATTGCGACGGGGTTCTGGGTCTGAACGAGCAGGAACATCGGATAGGGTGTCGCCATCGACAGGAGCGCCGCGCAGGTCAGGAAGCGCGTCTCGCCGAACCGTTGCGCGAGCAGCGCGGAGACGGGCTGTGACAGCAACTGGATGACGGTGACGACGAACAGGCAATCGAGGATGAACGATTTGGACATGCCGAGGTAGGTCGTCACATACGAAATCATGAACGTGTTCGTGAAGAAGAAACCAGCCGAGCCGATCGTCGTCGCCGCGGCCGCCAGCAGGATCGGCGCCCAGGCCGTGCGCAGCACTTCGGCGACCGGGTACTTTGCCACTGCGTTGGTATCGCGTACGCGTTCGAATTCGGGCGATTCCTTCACGCCGAGGCGGATGGCCATCCCGATGAGGAGCAGCACGAAGCTCGCGAGGAAGGGCAGGCGCCAGCCCCAACTGACGAAGCTCTCATGGTCGAGCGACGTGACGAAGCGGAACGACAGCAACGACAGGATCAGCCCGGCCGGGCTGCCCATCTGCGGGAACGACGCGAAGAACGTCTTGCGCCCGGCCGGAGCATGTTCGCTGGCCATCAGGACGGCGCCGCCCCATTCGCCGCCGACCGCGATGCCCTGCAGTATCCGCAGCAACACCAGCAGGATCGGTGCCCAGATACCGATCGTCGCGTAGCCCGGCAGCAGGCCGATACCGGTCGTCGCGATGCCCATCAGGAACATCGTCAGGACGAGCATCTTCTTGCGGCCGATGCGGTCGCCGAGATGGCCGAACACCGCGCCGCTCAGCGGTCGGGCGACGAAGCCGACGAAAAAGGTGCCGAACGACGCCATCGTGCTCAGGTAATGGTTGCTGCTCGGAAAGAATACGTCGCCGAGCACGAGCGCCGCGGCGGTCGCGTACGTGTAGTAGTCGTAGAACTCGACGGCGGTGCCGATGAACGCAGCGGTGGCGGCGCGCACGGGTTGATGCGTGGTGGGGGTGGGTTGAGACATGGGCTGTCCTGTGGTTCGTCCTGTGGGGCGGTCGGCCACGGCAATGCGCTGCCTGCGGAGTTGCGAGGTGGCTGCGTGGTTTATCCGTCGCCGATATGCGTGCGTAAAATTCTGTTTTTTTAATCGCCAGCATTAGTGGTGCTTATGCTCGACCCCCTGGCGTGCACGTCGGCCATGCGCCGGCATTGCGTATGGCGTTCGAGCAGGCGGCGCGCGTTGTTCGCGTCCGGCGCGTCGATCCTGTCGGGCGCGGCGCCGTGGCCGGACGCTGCTTGCGCACGATAGGCGTCGAGCAACGCGCGTGCTGCATCCGCGTCGGCGTCGGTAGGCGTCAGCGCGCGGTTGATGGCGTCGACGTGTTCGGCGAACACCGCGCATTTCGACTGGAAGCCGAGCTGCGTCGACGTATCGAGGTCGAGCGCGAGCGTGTCCGGCGCGCGGTAGGTGCAGGGCAGATCGATCGGTGCGCGACCGGCGGCGACGCACTCGATCAGGAACCGGCTGCGCGCATGCAGCAGTTCGCGCCCGTCGCGCGAGCGGCGTGCGCCGAGGCTGGCTGCGAGATCCTCGACCGCCAGCATCGCATGGCGGATGCGCGGGCTTGCGGTGAGCATTGCGCCGAGGTGCACGAGCCCGTATGCCGACTCGATCGTCGGCACGATTTCCGTCGACCCCTCCGGAATACCGTGATGCGCTTCGAGCGCCGTCAACGCATCGGACAGCCGGGTGAGCTGCAGCGGGGTTTCCGCGTGAGGCAGGAAGATCGCCGCGGGCCGGCCAGGCATCACGCCATCGAGATCGTCGTGGCCGTCATGTTCCAGTTTGTTGATCCGCACCGCGCCGAGCGCGCCGCAGGCAGCCGCGTCGGCGAGCAGTGCGACGATATGCAGGCGGGCGGCCGGCCGGTCGGCGGGCACGGTCATTTCTTCCAGGTCGGCGACGATCGCGTCGGCAGACGTGCCGAGCGCGGCGACGTGGGCGGCGGTGTCGGCGCCGGGCACGAAAAGCCAGGCGCGTCGCAGCGTGGCGAGCGGTCGATGAGGGTAGCGTGTCATGGTCGGGGACGATTGCGGGGGCAGGAAGCGGACGGGATCGGTCACGCGCGACCCGCACGGGCGAGCATCGCATGCAGCAGCACGTCCGCGCCGCGCGCAACATCGGCTGGCAGCGCATCCTCGGCTTCGTTATGGCTCAACCCGCCGACGCACGGAATGAACACCATCGCGGTCGGGCAATGTTTCGCGAGATGGATCGCGTCGTGTCCCGCTCCGCTGATGATCCGCTGGTTCGGATAGTCCAGCCCGTCGACCGCGTGCTGAACGGCGTCGACGCAGGCCGGATCGAACGGCGTGGCCGGGCTGACCCAATGCTGGCTGATTTCGACCGTCACGCCGCGCCGCGCGGCCACCGCGCCGAAACGTGCGCGCACCGCGGCTTCCATGTCGGCGATCGCCGCGTCGTCCGGATGGCGCAGGTCGACCGTGAACGCGACGTCGCCCGCGATCGTATTGCGCGACGCATTGCGGATCTGCCATTCGCCGATTGTCGTCAGGCCCAGCGGAAAGAAATCGGCGGCGATCGCCTCCAGTTCGGCGGCCATGTCGGTTGCGGCGAACAACGCATCCTTTCGGTATTGCATCGGCGTCGTGCCCGCATGCGCGGCCTGGCCCGCGACACGCACGTCGAGCCAGCGGATCGCCTGGCCGCCCGTCACGACGCCGATCGGTACCCCGTTTTCCTCGAGCACGGGCCCCTGTTCGATATGCGCTTCGAAGTAGGCGTCGAACACCGTGCCCGGCACCGCGCGCTCGCCCGCGTAGCCGGTCGCGTGCAACGCATCGGCGACGCTTTCGCCCGCCGCATCCCGCGATCCGAGCGCGGCTTCCAGCGGCATCACGCCGGTGAACGCGGCGGAGCCGAGCATCGCCGGCGTGAACCGGGCGCCTTCTTCGTTGGTCCACACGACGATCTCGATCGGCCGTTCGGTGTCGATTCCCGCGTCGTTCAGCGTGCGCACGACTTCGAGCGCGGCGAGTACGCCGTATACGCCGTCGAAGCGCCCGCCTTCGGGCTGCGTGTCGAGGTGGCTACCGCTCGCGACGGGTGCGGCAGCGGCTTGCCGGCCCGCGCGCCGCGCGAACAGGTTGCCGACGCGATCGACGGACAGCACGAGCCCTGCTTCCCGGCACCACGTCTCGAACAGCGCGCGGCCGGCCGCGTCTTCCCGGGTCAGCGCGAGGCGGCGCACGCCGCCTTTCGTGGTCGCGCCCACCTGCGCCATATCCATGAGGCTCTGCCAGAGCCGTTCAGCATTGATCTTCAGCATCGTCGAGGTTCCTGATCGGTCGGCCGCCAGACGGCCGGAGTTCATCGTGTCGTCTTTATCGAAAATTCAAAATAATTAGTCCAATTTTTAATCGTTATCCTGAGTATAATTTTTGCGAATGATGAAGCCGTGAGACCCGCGATGAGCAAAGACCGCCCCGATACCTACCTGAACGACCGCCTCGACTGGAACCTGCTGCGGACCTTCCTCGCGATCGCGCGGGAGAAGAGCGTGAGCCGTGCAGCGATGCGCCTGCACCTCACGCAGCCGGCCGTGAGCCAGGCGCTGCGGCGGCTCGAGGAGCAGCTCGGCCTGCGCCTCGTCGACCGCCACGGGCCGCGCATCGAGGTCACGCAGGCGGGCATCGAGGTGCAGCAGATTGCCGAGGACATCTACGGCACGATCTCGCGCCTGTCGCTTGCCGACGTCGATCGCGATCACGACATCTCGGGCACCGTGCGCATCGGGATCGTCAGCGGCATCGACTTTCCCGCGTACGACGATTTCCTCGCCGAATTTCATCGGACCTATCCGCGCATCGAATTCGAAAGCCAGGTGATGCGCAGCGCCGACGTCGTCAACAGCCTGCAACAGAGGGCGCTGACGCTCGGGCTGACACCGCGTCGGGCGCTGCCGAAGCGCATCGACGCCCGCGTGTTCCTGCGCCAGCACTACGCACTGTTCTGCGGGCGTCATCATCCGCTGTTCGGTCGCGACGGTCTGCGCACGGCCGACCTGGCCGGCCTGCCGTTCGTGTCGTTCACCGGCGACAAGGTCGGCGACCACATGTCGCCGCTGACGATCTTTCGCGACGAGATGGGTTTCACCGGGCGCGTGATCGCGTCGTCGTCGAGCATGGCCGAGGTCAAGCGCTTCATCTTCGCGGGGCTCGGGATCGGCTGCCTGCCCGAGCACATCGTGCGGGACGACATCGCGCACGGACGTTTCCAGCGCTTGCCGCCCGACGAAGGCGTGGCCGACGTCGACATCCATTTCCTGTGGTCGCAGGACCGCAAGCTCAATGCGGCCGAGTCCGCGTTCGTCGACGCGCTGAATGCGTTTCTCGACCGCCAGGAGGCGCTCGACGCGCCGGCCGCGCAATGACGCGGCCGGCCACCGGCGTTCAGTAGCCGCGCGCGACATCCACCACGTTGTGCAGCGGCTCGCCGTCCAGCAGCCGCTGCACGTTCTGCGCGACCTGCTGGCCGATCGTGTCGGAACTGGCGACCGACGCCATGTGCGGCGTGACGATCAGGTTCGGCGCATGCCATAGCGGATCGTCGGCGGGCAGCGGCTCGACCGGGAACACGTCGACGAGTGCGCCGCCGAGCTGGCCGCTTTCGAGTGCCGCGGCCAGATCGGCGACGACGAGATGCTCGCCGCGTCCGACGTGGATCAACTTCGCACCCGGCTTCAGCCGGCCGAGCGTCGCCGCATTCAGGATGCCGCGCGTTTCGTCGGTCAGCGGCAACAGGCACACGAGGATGTCGGTGCCGGCGAGAAACGCGTGCAGGCCGTCGTCGTGCTCGAACAGTTCGACGCCGGGTAGCGCGCGCGGCTGGCGCGCCCAGCCGCGGACCGCGTAACCGCGCTGCTGGAGATCGACCGCGACACGGCCGCCGATCTCGCCGAGCCCCATGATGCCCACCGTGCATTGCGACGGATGCGCCTGTTCCGGGCGAAACCAGCGTGCTGCCTGCTGGTTGTGCATCGCGAGGTCGAGCCGGCGATGGAAATGCAGCACGCCCCACGTGACGAACTCGCTCATGCCGCGCGCATGCTGCGGATCGACGACGCGGCACAGCGGCAGCGCGGGCAGCGTGGCGTCGGCGAGGATGTTGTCGACACCGGCCGCGATGCTGTGGACGAGGCGCAGGTTCGGCATCGCGGCGAGCGCTCCGTGCGACGGATCCCAGCACGCGGCGACTTCCGCATCGGCGGCACCCGGTTCGCCGTGCATCACGACGTTGAAAGCCGGCGCGGCGCGCCGGATCGATTCGACGAGATGCGACATGTCGTAGCTTTTGCTGAGGAGTGCGATTGTAGTCATCGGAATCAGTGGCTGGGGCCGGCCGGATGGCCGGCACGTGACGAAGAGGTTTCAGCAGCGGTAGTCGGATGCGGGATCGTCGATCAGGCGCAGCGCGGCGCGCCACGCGGTGTCGGCGATGTCGGCCGAATCGTCGCGCGTGAATTGCGCGGCCGTGCGCCTGCAGACGTCGACGCTCGGCACGATCAGCTTTGAACCGCCGGCCATCGCCTGCACTTGCGCCTGGCATGCGCGTTCGAGGAAGTAGATTTCGTGGAATGCCTCCGCGGCTGTCGCTCCGCCCGCGAGCAAACCGTGATTGCGCAGGATCATCGCCTTGTGCGTACCGAGGTCGCGCACCAGCCGCTCGCGTTCGGCGAGGTCGAGGGCGATGCCTTCGTAGTCGTGATAGCCGAGCTTTTCGTAGAACTTGAGCGCATGCTGGCTGATCGGCAGCAAGCCGTTTTCCTGCGCGGAAACGGCGATGCCCGCGGCGGTATGCGTATGTACGACGAAGTGCAGGTCGTCTCGCGCGGCATGGACCGCCGAGTGGATCGTGAAGCCCGCCGCGTTGACGCGGAACCGGGCAGGGTCGCCGGCTGCGCGCGTGTCGATCACGTTGCCGTGCGCATCGATCTTCACGAGATCGGACGCGCGCATTTCGTGGAACAGCACGCCGTAGCGGTTGATCAGGAAGGTCGGCGTGTCGCCGGGCAGGCGCGCCGAGATGTGTGTGTCGATCATGTCCGTCATCCGGAAATGCGCGACGAGGCGGTACAGCGCCGCAAGGTCGGTACGGATCGCCCATTCGTCCGGCGGGCAGTCGTGCGTGCCGGCCGGCAGGCGTGCGTCTTCGAAGGATCGCATCGGTGTCTCTCCATGTTCAGGCATTGGTGGCGGGGTAGTGTTCGCCCGAGCGGGGCGGCCCGTCAATTTCATTGTGCTAATGCGCATCATTAGCGTGGCGAATGCTCGCGTTGCGCGGCGACGGACAGCACGTCGGATACCGGTTCGCCGGCCCGCAGGCGGGCCAGCAGGGCCGGCTCCGCGCGGTCCGACGCAAGTGCGGCTTCGATGACGGCGGCGAGCGTTGCTGCGTCGGCGAACAGCACGCCGTTGTCGTCGGCCACCACGATCGAGCCCGGTGCCACCGTCATGCCGCCGCATCGAACGGGCACGCCGAACGCGCTTGCGCCGTCGTCGAGGCGCTTGGTCGTCAACGCGCTCGTGCCGCTTGCGAAGACGGGCAGGCCGATCTGCCGGAGTTCGCGCAGATCGGTCACCACGCCGTCGACGACGATGCCGGCCGCGCCCATGCATTGCGCGGCCGTCGCCGTGACCGCGCCGACGCACGCATGCGCGTGGTCGCCGTGCATGTCGATCACGAGGACGTCGCCGGTCGTGAGCCGCGCCAGCGCGCGGTTGACCGCGATCGCGTCAGGGCTGCGCAGTTGCAGGGTCACCGCGCGGCCCACCAGCTTCGCGTCGGGGACGAGCGCCCGCAGTACGGGGTGCGCGAAGCCGGTTTCGAGAAAGTGGCCGAGCGTCGGGAGGCTCACGTCGCGCAGTTGCTGCGCGAGTGCGTGATCGAGGGAGCGTGTCACGGGACGCACCGTTCGGTTGGCCGGATTCATGCTCGCCCGCCGGCCGCTTCGTCGCGGTGCGTGTTCGAGGACAAATCGCGTTTCAGCGTTTCGGTGAGCAGCAGGAGGGCGAGCGCGGATACCAGTGCGGACGCAACCATGTACCACGCGACCGACGAGCCGCGCCCGGTCGCCGACAGCAGCGCGGTCGTCACGATCGGCGTGGCGGCGCTGCCGAGCAGGCCCGACAGCATGTAGCTGACCGACAGCCCCGAATAGCGCACTTCGGTGCCGAACAGTTCGGCGAGGAAGGTCGCGATCGGCCCGTAGTTCGCCGCGAACGCGGTCATCATCAGCAGGTAGCCTGCGAGCGCGAACGAGAATTCGCGGCTATCGAGCAGCCAGAACATCGGGAAGGCAAACAGCGCCTCGGCGAGAATGCCGCCGATGATGACGGGCTTGCGGCCGATCCGGTCGGAAAGACGGCCGAACAGCGGCAGCATCACGATGCAGAGCGCGCAGGAGATCAACGCGATCGACAGCATCGCGCCGCGCGAGAAGCCGAGCGTCTGGGTGCCGTAGGTGAGGCCGAACGCGACCATCAGGTTGAACGCGGTGCCGGTCGACATGGTCGCGACGCCGCCGAGCACGACTTGCTTGCCGTAGCGGCCAAGCACCGCGGCGATCGGAAGCTTCACCTGTGCGGCGGCTTCCTTGACCTTCGCGAAGGTCGGCGTTTCGCTCGTGTTCAAACGGATGTACAGGCCGACGCCGACGAGCAGCGCACTCGCGAGGAACGGAATGCGCCAGCCCCACGCGAGCAGCGACGCAGGTGTCAGCATCGTACTGCTGACGAGGAACGCGAGATTCGCGATCAGCGTGCCGGCGGGCACGCCGATCTGTACCCACGAACCGAACAGGCCGCGCTTGCCGGCAGGCGCATGCTCGACCGCCATCAGTACCGCGCCGCCCCATTCGCCGCCGAGCGCGAGCCCCTGGACGATGCGCAGCGTCAGCAGCGACACGGGCGCCCAGATGCCGATCGCGCCATAGCTCGGCAACAGGCCGATCGCGAACGTCGCGCAGCCCATCAGGATCAGCGACACCAGCAGCATCGACTTGCGTCCGAGCCGGTCGCCGAAATGGCCGAACAGCGCGGCGCCGACGATGCGCGCGAGATAGGCTGATGCAAAGGTGCCGAACGCGAGCAGCGTGCCGACGATCGGCACGAAGCTCGGAAAGAACACCTTGTTGAAGACGAGCGCGGACGCGGTCGCGAACACGAACAGGTCATACCATTCAACCGTCGTGCCGATCACGCTCGCGACGGCGATGCGCTTCAGGTCGTTGGGGGCCGCATGAAGCGCGGGGGATGAGGCGGCGGGACGAACCGTGGCCATGGCGTTCTCCGGGGTGGGGCGGTCAGCGTTGAGATGACGGGCCGCGCAGCGTGCGCGGCAGATGCGCCTTTATCGGAAGCCAAAAACAATAAGTAAAAGTGCGTTTTCTGATTCTTTGTATTAATGGCGTTGATGATCCGTCCAGCGGTTGCCGGGATTTTCATTGCTGGTCGGCTACCTCGCCGTCCGCGCGCACGGCGCCCGGCGGCTTTCCGACCACGCGCTTGAACGCGCGGCTGAACGCGGCGAGCGAACCGTAGCCGAGCCGGTACGCGACGGCTTCGATCGTCTCGCGGTCGCGCGCGATCCACTGCGCGGCGAGCCGCATCCGCAGCTCGGTCAGGTAGCGCACGGGCGTCATCCCGGTCGCCGCGAGAAAGCGCTCGGCGAACACCGAGCGCGATACGCCCGCTTCGGCGGCCAGCTCCGCGACGCTCCAGTTGCGGCCCGGGTCGCGATGCAGCGCGACGATCGCGCGGCCGAGCTTCGGCTCGCGCAGCGCCTGCACCCAGCCCGACGCGTCGCCGCATCCGCACTCGACCCAGCCACGCACGATGAATGCCGCGACCACGTCCGCGAGCCGCGCGAGGATGCCCGCGAAGCCCGCGCGCGCCGAACAGGATTCGCGCTCCATCGCGTCGAGCATCGGGCGGATTTCCGGGTAGCGCGCGAGCAGCGTGCCGACGTGCATGAACTCGGGCATCGTGCCGACCAGCGGCTGCATGCCGCCGAGGTCGAGCTCCATGCATGCGCTGAAGATCAGCGCATCGCCGGCGCCCGGCTCGGTCGTCGCGCCGGCCGCGGGCGACGTGCCGGCCGACGCCACCGACGCGACCGTATCGCAGATCTTCGCGACTTCGAAGCCGTTGATCTCGCGGCACGGCGCATCCGGATCGGACACCAGCGCATGCATGCGCCCGTGCGGCAGCAGGATCGCATCGCCGGCTTCGAGCCGCATCGTTGCGCCGGACGCATCGCGCAGCAGCACGGGCCCGCGCCCGACGAAATGGAACTGCGCGCGGCCCGGCGCCTGGCCGAAATTCAGCCCGAACGGCCGCGCGACCTGGATGCGGCGGTACTGGACGCCGCTCAGCCGCATCCCCAGCAGCAGCTCGCTGACGAGATCGTGCACGTCGGGGACGGGGGGGAGCAGCGGTTCGGACATGGCGAGATTCGGACGATCGATCAACAAGAACGGATTGTATGTCATAGACCGTCCTGCTGCCGGTCCTTACGATACGCCGTCATCAGTACTTTCCCTAGACGAAAACGGAACGCCACATGAATCCCGGAATTTCCTCGGCCGCCTCGACGGCGGCCACCCGCGAACCGGCCTGGGGCGCGGTATTCGCGATGACGCTCGGCGTCTTCGGGCTCGTCACGGCCGAATTCCTGCCCGCCAGCCTGCTCACGCCGATGGCCGACAGCCTCGGCGTGACCGAAGGCGTGGCCGGGCAGGCGGTCACGGCCACCGCGACGGTCGCGCTCGTCACGAGCCTGCTGATCTCCGCGTTGACGCGGACGATCGACCGGCGGCGCGTGCTGCTCGCGTTCTCGGTGCTGCTCGTCGCATCGAATCTGGCGGTCGCGTTCGCGCCCAACCTGACGACGCTGCTGATCGGCCGCGTCGTGCTCGGCGTCGCACTAGGCGGCTTCTGGACGATGGCGACGGCCACCGCGATGCGGCTCGTGCCGACGGCGATGGTGCCGCGCGCGCTGTCGATCATCTTCAGCGGCGTGGCGGTCGCGACGATCGCGTCCGCGCCGATGGGCAGCTACTTCGGTCACCTGATCGGCTGGCGCAACGTGTTCCTGATCGCGGCCGGGCTCGGCGGCGTCGCGTTCGTGTCGCAGGTGATGACGCTGCCGTCGATGCCGCCGAGCGGCACGACGCGGCTGCGCACGCTGATCGACGTGCTGCGCCGGCCGACCGTCGGCCTCGGGATGTTCGCGACGATCCTCGTGTTCACCGGGCATTTCGCGTTCTTCACGTATCTGCGGCCGTTCCTCGAACAGGTCGCGGGCGTCGGCGTGAACGGGCTGTCGGCGATCCTGCTCGGCTACGGCATTGCCAACTTCGTCGGCACGTCGCTCGCGGGCCGCGTGCTCGAACACCGGCTGCGGCCGATGCTGATCGGGATGCCCGCGCTGATGGTCGTGCTCGGCATCGCGCTCGTCGCGCTCGGCCGGGCGCCGATGCTCGACGCGGTGCTCGTCGCGTTGTGGGGGATGGCATTCGGCGGCGTGCCCGTCGCATGGTCGACGTGGGTCACGCGCACCGTGCCCGACGAGGCCGAGAGCGCGGGCGGGCTGATCGTCGCGGCGATCCAGCTCGCGATCGCGACGGGCGCGGCAGCCGGCGGCGTCGTGTTCGACGCGAACGGTGCGGCCGGCGTGTTCGTCGGCGCGGCGGTCGTGCTCGCCGTCGCGGTAGCGACGATCGTGACCGGCGTGCCGAAGCGGGTGGGCGTGGTGGTGTCCTAACCGGCCGGGCGGCCCGCGTTTCGCAGGCCCGCCGGCAGTCGTCCGTCAGGCGGCGCCGGCGCCCGCGATGCGGTCGAGTTCCGCGAGCGCATCGTCCGGCAGATCGAGGTCGGCCGCCGCGAGATTCTCGCGCAGATGCGCGACCGACGACGTGCCTGGGATCAGCAGGATGTTCGGCGCGCGGCGCAGCAGCCACGCCAGCGCGACCTGCATCGGCGTCGCGCCGACGCGTGCCGCGACGCCGGACAGCGTCGACGACTGCAGCGGCGAGAAGCCGCCGAGCGGAAAGTACGGCACGTAGGCGATGCCGTCGCGGGCCAGCGCGTCGATCAGCGCGTCGTCGCCGCGATGCGCGATGTTGTAGTGGTTCTGCACGCAGACGATGTCGCAGATCCGCCGGCCTTGCGCGACCTGCGCGGGCGTGACGTTGCTCAGGCCGACGTGGCGGACGAGCCCGCGCCGCTGCAGTTCGGCGAGCGCGCTCAGCGGCGCCTCGATCGATCCTTCGGCCGGCCCGTGTGTGTCGAACATGATGCGCAGGTTGACGACGTCGAGCACATCGAGCCCGAGGTTGCGCAGGTTGTCGTGCACGGCCCGTTCGAGTTCGTCGGGTGCGAACGCGGGCAGCCACGATGCGTCGTCGCCGCGTCGCGCGCCGATCTTGGTGACGATCACGAGATCGTCGCGATAAGGATGCAACGCATCGCGGATCAGCCGGTTGGTGACGTGCGGGCCGTAGAAGTCGCTGGTGTCGATATGGTCGACGCCGGACGCGACGGCTTCGCGCAACACGTTCAATGCTGCGTCGCGGTCCTTCGGCGGGCCGAATACGCCGGGCCCCGCGAGCTGCATCGCGCCGTAGCCGATTCGTCTGACGTTGCGATTGCCGAGCCTGAAGGCGGCGGTGTGCCGAATGTCGGGCATGACTGTGCTCCTGTGAATCCGTGGATGAATGCGCCCAGCATAGGCATTGGCCGTCTGCGCGATAAGCCGTCATAATCCGCACGGGTTGTACGAAAAGGCGAACAATGCAAACCGATCTGGGCGATCTGAATGCGTTCATGGCCGTGGCGCGCGCCAGCGGATTCCGCGACGCCGCACGCATGACGGGCCTCAGCGCGTCGGGGCTGAGCGAGGCCGTGCGCCGGCTGGAGGCGCAGCTTGGCGTGCGGCTGCTGCATCGCACGACGCGCAGCGTCGTGCCCACCGAAGCGGGCGAGCGCCTGCTCGCGCGTCTCGGGCCCGCGTTGACCGAAGTGGCGGCGGCGCTCGACGGTATCGGCGAATTCCGCGACAGACCGGCCGGCACGCTGAAGCTCAACGTGCCGCTCAGCGCGGCCCGGCTCGTGCTGCCCGCGATCGTGCCGCGCTTTCTCGATGCATACCCGGAAATACGGCTGGAAGTGATCGCCGACGAAAATTTCGTCGACGTGCTGGCGGCCGGATGCGACGCGGGCATCCGCTACGACGAACGGCTCGAACAGGACATGATCGCGGTGCCGATCGGCCCGCGCATTCAGCGGTTTGCGACCGCGGCGGCCCCCGCCTATCTCGACCGTCATGGCCGGCCGCGGCATCCGCGCGAATTGCTCGACCATCGTTGCCTGCGCGGGCGCTTCGCGAGCGGCGCGATGCCGCCGTGGGAGTTCGAGCGCGACGGCGAGGTCGTGCGGGTCGAACCGGCTGCCGGGCCGCTGCTGGTGCAGATCGGCGGCGCGTCGGACCTGCTGGTCGACGCGGCGATCGCCGGCACGGGCATCGTGCATCTCTTCGAAGAGTGGCTGCGCCCGCATTTCGAAAGCGGCGCACTCGAACGCATACTCGAACCGTGGTGGCGGCCGTTTTCGGGGCCCTTTCTCTATTACCCGGGGCACCGTCTGGTGCCGCCGGCACTGCGCGCGTTCGTCGATTTCATCAAGGCATCCTGAACGCTGCGGGCGGGCGACGCGCAGCCCCCCGCTCAGCGCACCGGCGCGTGCGCGTCGAGCAACTGCCGGTGGCGCGCTTCGGTCGCGTCGTCGGCGGGAAACATGCACTCCATGCGCAGCTCCTGCGCGGCGGCGCTTTGCGGCGTGCCGACCGTCGTGATCAACGAGAAGTAACGCAGCACGACGCCTTCGTGCACGAAGCCGATCGGGATGACCGGCAGCGCGGGCGCGGCGGCCGGCACCGGCGGCGTTTTCCAGTCGCGCGGTGGATCGGGAAAGGCGAGCAGGTCGTCGAGCAATCGCTGCGTGTCGTCGTCGATCACGCGGCCGACCGATTCGCGATACACGCGCTGCAGCAGGCTGCGCGACACGCTGTCCCAGTCGGCCAGAAACGGCCGCATGCCGTGCGGATCGAACATCAGGCGCAGCAGGTTGCGCGGGCCTTCGCGCGCCGCCATGTCGATGAAGCAGCCGAAAAAGCGCGGCGCCGCATCGTTGGTCATCAGCACGTTCCAGTGGCAATCCATCACGATCGCCGGAAACGGATCGTGCTGGCGCACGACGCGCTCGAGCGCGCGGATCACGCCGTGCATCTCGTGCGCGTTCCACGGCGCTTCCGAATACATCGGCGCATAGCCGGCCGCGAGCAGCAGCGCGTTGCGCTCGCGCAGCGGTACGTCGAGCGTCTGCGCGAGCGTCAGCAGCGTGTCGCGGCCCGGCACGCTGCGTCCGCTTTCGATGAAACTGATCTGGCGCTGCGAGATGCCGGCGTCGAGCGACAGGTCGAGCTGGCTCACGCCGCGCAGGTCGCGCCAGTAGCGCAACAACTGCCCCAGTTCGCGTGGCGGCGCGTTCGGATCGCGACGGCTGGCGTTCATCGGCTTTCCCTGGTCGTTCCGTGATCGACGCGCACGACTATAACGGACTCACGCGGCGCTCGCATGCCATGCGAACGCGTCGAACGGGGCTTCGAGTGTGGGATGCGCCACGCTGCCGACGTAGTTCGTGATCGTCGACGCGGCGACCACCGCGATGACTTCGAGCAACTGTTCTGCGCTGAATCCGGCGTCGAGGAAGGACTGCCGGTCGGCGTCGGCGATGCGGCCACGCGTTTCGATCAGTGTGCGTGCCATGGCCGACAGCGCGGCCAGTTTCGCGTCGCCGGGCAGGCCGCCGCGACGGATCGCGTCGACGTCGGCGTGGAGCACACCCTGTTTCAGCGCGAGCGCGGTATGGAACGCGACGGGCCATTCGCTCGCGTTCGTGACCGCGTTGGTGAGCAGCAGCGTCTGGATCTGCGGCTCCGTGAGGCTGCTGGCGTGCACGCGCTCGAACAGGCCGATGAAGCCGTTGATCAGCACCGGCGATGCGGCCATCGTCGCGGCGATGTTCGGGATCAGGCCGAAGGTTTGCTGAAGCTGCCGGAGTACGGGCTTCGATTCGGCAGGCGCCGAATCGATCGTATGAAGCGGATAGGCGAACATGATGTCTCCCGGGCGACGAGCACCGCCGGAATGGCGGCGCGACACCCGAAGCGTAGGGACGGTCGTGTCGCGCGCCAATTACATCGCATGTAATCGTTCGACGCGCGCCGCGACGCCCGGCCGTCCCGCGAATCCGCTAGCCGCCTTGCTTGACCATTGCCGCAAGCGTCTTCATCGCCTGCAGATACGGATACGGCCCGTGGCTGATGCGGGCCACGCCGTAGTCGGCGAGTTCGGCGAGCGTCGGCGTTTCCGCGACGCGCATCACGTTCACCGGCAGCGGCGACGCGGCCGTCAACTTGCGAATGAGCACGGGCGAGCGCAGGCCCGGCACGAAGAGACCGTCGGCGCCGGCCGCCGCATAGGCGCGTGCGCGGGCCAGCGTTTCGTCGAGCAGGCGTTCGTCGTGCGTGTCGGCCGGCGCCTTGAAGAACACGTCGGTACGCGCATTGATGAAGTAGTCGGCGCCCGCGCGATCGGCCGCCTGCCGTGCAGCCGCGAGACGCGCTACCGCTGCTTCGACGTCACGCAATTCGCCTGTCGCAGGAAAACTGTCCTCGAGGTTGCACCCGACCGCACCCGCTTCGATGCTGAGCGCGATCGTTTCGGCGACATCCTCGGGCCGCTCGCCGTAGCCGCTTTCGAGATCGACGGTGACGGGCAGATTCGTCGCACGCGTGATCCGCTCGAGCACTTCCATCAAGAGCGCGCGCGGCATCTGCTCGCCATCGACGAAACCGTTGGCCGCGGCTACCGACCAGCTCCCGGTCGCCAGCGCGACCGCACCCGCGTCGGCCGCAGTGCGCGCACTGCCGGCGTCCCACACGTTGAACAGCGCCAGCGGCTGGCTCGCGCGGTGAAGCGACCGGAAATACGCGCCTTTCTCATTGCTGCTCATGCTTGTCTCTCCTTGTGAAAACCGGATCGGTGGTCGTGCCGAACGATACTGCCACCGTATCGAGCGCCGCGAGGAAATCGCGCGCATCGAACAATTCGCCGAGGCTGCGCACGCCGCCTGAAACGACGGACTTGCCGGTCATCAGGCGCACGGCCGCCTCGACGATGATCGGCGCGCTGACCGCGTAGATGTCGCGCCCCGACGCCGTGACGCGATGCGTCGTGCCGCCCTGCGCGATGATCGCGTCCATCGCGAACTGCTGCGCCGAGCGGCCCAGCGCATCGGTCGGTTCGGGCGGCGGCGTGGCGGCATCGCGCACGTCGCGCAGCGCGAGCGTCGCGAGCCACGATTCGATCGTATCGATGCGCAGATGACGCGAGAGTGTCATCACTTCCGAAAACGGCAGCAGCGTCACGTCGACGGTGCCGATCGGCGCCGGGAACGGCCACACGCGTTCATGCGCCGTCGACGGCACCGGCGTCGGCTTGCCGTCCTTCTGGACGAGCCGCACCGCGCGATTGCGTTCGCCCGTCACGCGCGTGCCGCGCGTCGGGTGCCAGCTGTCGAGGCCGGTCGCGATATCGACGCGATCGATCGGCTCGCGCTGGTCGACGACGGCCGAAACGAGCAGGTCGGCCAGGCCGCCGTAGAACGCCGCGGCGGGAACGACGGTCACGCCCGCGGCGCGCGCACGGGCATCGGCATGTTCGGCCAGCGCCAGCACCGACGGCTGTTCGGCCGTCAGGTCGAGATAGGGGATGCCGGCCCGCAGCGCGGCATCAGCCAGCGGCAGCGCGGTATCGAGGTACGGGCCCGCGCAGTTGATCACCGCATCCGCGCCGCGCAACGCGGCGTCGAGTGCGGCCGGATCGTCGATCGCCGAGACGCGCGAAGGCGCGGCGTCGCTTGTGCCGCTTTCCGCGAGCCGCGCGGCATCGCGGCCGATGCGGATCGCGCCGATGCCGCGCCGGGCCAGTTCGGCGACGACAAACCGCCCGGTGTGACCCGTGGCGCCATAGACCGCAACCGTCTTTCGATCGTCCATGATCAACTCCGCTACAGAACGGTCTGTTTTATAGTACAGACCTGTATCGTCGTCAACCTCGCGGTGCTATGATCGGTCCACTGTCGCGGTACGGGCGGCCTGGACGGCCGAGCTTGGATGAAAAAGGGAACGGACACACACGGGGGCGCGCCCGACACGCGCGAACGCATTCTGCAAACGGCCAGCGAGCTGTTCTACAGGGAAGGCACGCGCGCGGTCGGCGTGGACCTGATCGTCGCGCAGGCGGGCGTCGCGAAGACGAGTCTCTATCGCCACTTCACGACGAAGGACGACCTGATCGAGGCGTTCCTGCTGCGCGAGGACGCCGATTTCTGGGCGCATTGGGATGTGGTGGCGCAGCAGTACAAGCGCACGCCGCGCGAGGAGCTGGACGCGCAGCTTCAATGGATCGGCGAGCGCATTGCGCGCCCTGGCTATCGCGGCTGCCCGCAGATCAACATCGCCGCAGAATATGCAGACGACAATCATCCGGCCCGCAAGGTCGCCGTCGCGCACAAGCAGGAACTGCGGCGTCGGCTGACGGAGCTGGCGAGCGCGATGCGGATCGACGAGCCGGAAACCTTCGCGCTGCGGCTCGCGACGGTTATCGACGGCGCACTGAGCAGCGGGCGTGCGCTGCATGAACACGGCCCGGTGCATTTCCTGCAGGAATTCGCGCAACTGCTGCTGCCGAAGAAGGGCAGGAAGTAACGCGGCACGCGGCCGCGATCCGCGCGGCGTCTCAGCCGCGGGCAGCCGGCTCCGCCGACAGCGCGCGCAACTGGCCGCGCAACAGATCGACTTCCCCCGGCGCGAATTGCCGCTCGATGTCGGCATGCGTCTGCTGCCACAGCGGGAAGGCCTCGGCCAGCAGGTCGTGGCCGGCCGGCGTCAGCTCGAGCAGGCGGCTGCGCCCGTCGTCCGGATCCTGCGCGATCGTGACGAGCCCGCGCCGCTCGAGCGGCTTGAGCGCGGCGGTCAGCGTGGTGCGGTCCATCGCGAGCAGCGACGCGACCGATTTCATCGGGGCCGGCTGCGGCCGGTTCAGCGACATCAGCAGCGAAAACTGGCCGTTGGTGAGATCCAGCGGGCGCAGCACATCGTCGAAGATGCGCGCAAGGTTGCGCGCCGCGCGCTGCATGTGCAGGCACAGGCAGCAATCGCGCACCATCAGCGTCGTTTCGAAAGGGAGCTTTTCTTTGCGTGCCATGTTGCAATTGTGTTGATATCAACCTATCTTGTCAAGGTCGAGGCGCGGCAGCCCGCCGCGCCCGTCACCGGAGGAGAAAGCATGAGTGCTCAACAGCAGTTGTATCTCGCCGTATTCCTCGGCAGCAAGGACAGCCCGCGGATGAAGGCCTGGGTCGCGCTTTCGGACCAGGAGCGGCGTGCGAAAGAGCAGGAGGGCATCGCCGCATGGAAGGCGTGGGTCGAACGTCATCGCGACGCGATCGTCGAGCTGGGCGGGCCGCTCGGCAAGACCAAGACCATCGATGCTGGCGGCATCAGGGACACGGCCAACGCGCTGAGCGGCTTTACCGTTGTGCGGGCGGCTTCGCACGATGCGGCGGCCGCGCTGTTCGAAGGCCATCCGCATTTCACGATTTTCCCGGGCGAGACGATCGACGTGATGCCGGTGCTGGCGATTCCCGGTGCGTGACGATGCCGGCGCGCAGCGCATCGCGTAGCGTCGATGCGCCGTGGCCTGCATGCGGAGATTTTCCCGACATTCTGGATGGAGACATGCGATGAAGCTTTACGGATTTGCCGGCACCCGCTCGCAACGCGCGCTGTGGGGGCTGAAGGAACTGGATGCGAATTTCGAGTTCGTGTCGGTCAACCTGCTCGCGGGCGAGCACAAGCGGCCCGAATTCCTGCGCCTCAATCCGGCCGGCAAGGTGCCGGTGCTGGTGGACGGCGACCTCGTGATTCCCGAGTCGGCCGCGATCGTGCTGTATCTCGCGGACAAGTATCCGGAGAAGGCATTGCTGCCGGTCGATCCGGCGCTGCGCGCCGAGGCCTATCGGTGGGTCATGTTCGCGGTGACGGAGCTTGAACAGCCGCTGTGGCGGATCACGCGCCATTCGTTCATCTATCCGCCGGAGAAGCGTTCGCCGGCCGACATCGAACTGGCGCGCGAGGATTTCGCGACGATGGCCGCGATCCTCGACAAGCATCTCGAAGGGCGCGAGTTCATCGTCGGCGACACGCTGACGGTGGCCGATTGCGTGACGGCCTACCTGATCGACTGGGCCAGCGAATGCAACCTGATCGAACCGTTCCCGCAACTGCGGGCGTATCTCGACCGCCTTTACGCGCGGCCGAAGGCGCCGCAGCGGATTGCGGAGGCGCGCAAGGCGGCGTGACGGGGCGGTGGCCGGTCATGCGCTGCATTGGCATGGCCGACCGCGATGTTTGCGCAACGGACAACCGGCGGTCAGCCGCGCTTCACAGCGGTGCAGCGTGCAGCGTGAGCGCGGCGCGCGCATGCGGTCACGATACGTTGTCGGGCCCGCCGAGCGCGCGACACAGCATCGACAGGTCGCGGAGGGTGAGGTGCGGCGTCGCGGCATGCTGCGGATCGTGCTCCACTTCCGGCTGATGGTCGCGCACCACCCATGCCGCCTGAAGCCCCGCATTCAATGCACCGACGATATCGAGGTGGAAGTCGTCCCCGATGTGCAGTAATTCCGCCGGCCGCACGTCGAGTGCCTTCGCCGCCGCATGGAATATTTCGGGTTCCGGCTTCGCGATCCCGAACGCACGCGCGCTGAGCGTTTCCCGAAAGAATTCGCCGCCGCCGGTCAGCCGGAGATCCGCGTTGCCGTTCGTTACCGCGATCAACGGAAACCGCGCGCTCAGCCATGCCAGCGCCGGCAACGCGTCTTCATAGAATTCGACGTTGTTCCGAGCGGCATAGAAGACGTCGTAGGCGCGCTCGGTCAGCGCGACATCTTCGTTCGCGCGCTCCAGCGCAAGCCGGATCGAGCCGATTCGCAACGCGCGATAGTCGCTGACGAGGTCCGGGCGCAAACGTTCGTATTCCTCACGTAGCTCGCTCAGCGTCTGTTGCGTGGGCAGCACGCTCGCGGTATCGGGCGCGTGCTCGATCAGCCATGCGCGAAGCGCCGCTTCGGCCCGTGCGACGGAAGGCCCGAACGGCCACAGGGTGTCGTCCAGGTCGAACGAGAGGGCGGATACGTCAGGCAGGCGCATGGCGGATGACGGTGCGGGGTGGAGGGCGTTCACCACGGCCATGGTACTGAGGTTCCCGTGCCGTTTTCAAGGGCCTGCCCATACAGGAAGCGCGCAACGGTCAGGTCCTGGAGCGCGAGTCCGGTCATGTCGAATACGGTGACGTCGCTCGGCGAGCGGTCGATCGACGCCGTTCCGGCGAGCAGGTCGCCGATTTCGGTGCGCGGCAGATCCGGCGCCCACTGACACTCGCCGATGCTGCGCGCCTGATCATGATCGTCCACAAAAACGCGCGCGCGTTCCAGCACGCCTGCCGGTAGCTCGCGCTTGCCCGCGGTGTCGGCACCCACACAGGTCAGGTGGGTACCCGGCTGAACCGCATCCGCATCGAACAACGCACCGCCGCCCGGCGTTGCCGTGATGACCACATCGCTATCGGCCACCGCGTCGTTCCGGTCGCGAGCGACGCGGATCTCGCATCGTTCATGGAAGGCCGATTCGAACACCGGGTCCGGCTCGCCACTGGTGTTCACGTACTGCACCGCGCAACGTTGCGGCAGCAGCCGGAGCGCGTATTCGAGCTGGACGCGCGCCTGCACGCCCGTGCCGAACACGCTGATCCGCGTGCTGTCGCGGCGGGCCAGCAGTTGCAGCCCGAGGCCGCCTGCGGCACCGGTCCGCGCGGTGGTGATCGCGTTGCCGTCCATGATGCAGAGCGGGCGGCCCGTGGCCGGATCGAACAGCGCAACGGTTGCCTGATGCGGCTCGCCGCCGCGGGCCCGGTTGCCGGGCCAGAATCCGGCCGCCTTGAACCCGAGCAGATCCTGGCTCGCGACGTCGCCCGACTTGATGCCGAATACGCCGCCGGTGTGCAGCTTCTCGCGGACCACCGGGAACACGCGTCCGGCTCTTTGGCTGTGCAGCACAAAGGCTTCCCGCACCGCAGCCATCACTTGCTCGGCCTGAAGGGCGGGTTCGACGGCATCGCGGTCGAGAAGAAGGAGTCGGGCGTCTGTCGGCATGTGGGGTCAGGTTTTCCGCCGCAAGGCGAATCGGGAAGGTTTAAAGTGTGTCCAGATTTAGACAAATAGTCAATGTGTGGGCGAGATGGCTTCGATGGGAGGGGGCGCCGCTCACCATCCATAGAAGCGCGGCCATGCGTGTGCGGTGCCGTCTTCTCCGATGGCCTGATATTCGGGATGTTGCGCGCCGGTGGCGCACGCGTGATTCGGCAGGATGCGCAGGCGCGTTCCGATCGGAAGCCGCTGCGCAATGCCCGTGTCGGGCGAGCCCGTGCGCGACACGATGCCGTGCTCCTGGTTCGCTGCGCTCACGATGTAGTCGCCGAGCACTTCGCCGTCTTCGGTGCAGACCTGCCCGTAGCCGAAATCGCGGGCCTGGCGCTGCGTGCCGCGGTCGCGGCTCATCGCCATCCAGCCCGCGTCGACGATCGCCCAGCCTTTTTCTTCCTGATGCCCGATGACGGTGGTCAGCACCGACAACGCGATGTCGGACAGCTCGCACACGCCGATGTTGTGCATCACGAGGTCGAACATCACGTACACACCGGCGCGAACCTCGGTGACGCCGTCGAGGTTTTCCGCCGCGAGGGCGGTGGGCGTCGAACCGATACTGACCACTGGGCAGGGCAACCCGGCGGCCTTGAGGCGTTCCGCGGCCCGCACGGTGCGGCTGCGCTCCTGTTCGGCGATCGCCGCCAGCGCTTCCCGCGTGTCGTATTCGTAGCTGGAGCCCGCGTGGGCCAGAACCCCGCCAAGCATCATCCCGCCGTCGACCAGTGCGCGGCCCATGTCGATCAGCAGGTCGCCTTCGGGCGGGACGCCCGAGCGATGGCCGTCGACGTCGACTTCGATCCAGACCTCGAAGCGTTCGCTGTGCTCGCGCCCGAATTCGGCGATCGCGTGTGCGGCCTGCAGGCTGTCGGCGACGATCTTCAGGTCGCAGCCCTGCCGGCGCAGCGCGAGCGCCTGGCTCAGCTTCGCGGGCACCATGCCGACCGCATAGACGATGTCCCGGACACCGCTCGCGAAGAACTGCTCGGCTTCCTTGAGCGTCGACACCGTGATGCCCTGCGCACCTGCCGCGATTTGTGCGTCGACGACTTGCCGGCACTTGGTGGTCTTGACGTGCGGCCGGAACCTGACGCCGAGTGCGTCCAGGTGTGCCTGCATGCGGTCGATGTTGCGACGCATGCGGCCGACATCGATCAATGCGGCCGGGGTGTTGAGGGTTTGAATGTGCACGATGCGTTGCCTCGGAGTGTTGCCGACGCGAACACTGTAGGGCAACCGACGGTCACGATGTTTAACGCATGACTAATCCATCATTAAGCGACGTTTAATTGGGAATGAATCTCCCGGACCGTGGCGCGGCTCATGCGTTGCCGCGCCACGGTGGCGGATCGAGAAACTGCCGCGCAGCTTCGAGAAAAACCCGTTGCCGTGCGGATCGGCCGGTGCGCGACGGCAACAGCGCCGTGACAGGCGCGGGCGGCAGGCTCCAGTCGGGCAGCAGCCGGACGAGTTTGCCGTTCGCCAGCAGCGGGGCGACGTCCCATTCCGAGCGTTCCACGATCCCGAGCCCGGCCAAGGCCCAATCGGTGATGACGGTGCCGTCGTTGGAGGACAGCGCGCCCGTGACGCGGATCACGGTGGACCGTCGGGACTCGTGTCGACCGTCGCCGCTTGGCGAGAAGCGCCATCGCGGAATGTCCTCGTCGTTCTCGCGCAGGCACAGGCAGTCGTATCGGGCGAGGTCGGACGGATGATTCAGTTCCTTGATGCGGCGCGCGTAGCCGGGGCTCGCGCACAGGAAGCGCTCGTTGGGCGCGAGCGGATAGCCGATCCACGAAGAGGATTTGAGGCTGCCGACGTGCACGACCACATCGGCCGCCGATGCGCTCGTCAACGGGCTCTCCGACAGGTGGAGCGAAATTTCGAGCTTCGGATGCGCGCGTTGTACGTCGCGCACGATCCGCGCGACATACTTGCGGCCGAAGCCGAACGGCGCGACGACGCGCAGCGCGCCCTGCACGTCGCCGTGGTCGCCCGAGATGCTGACCGGCAGCGCCTCCACGCGCTCGAGGATATCGACGGCTTCCTGGTACAGCCGTTGTCCCTCGTCGGTCAACGCAATCCCTTTCGACTGCCGCACGGCGAGCCGCGCGCTCAATCGCGCCTCCATCCGCTGCAGGCGAATCGTGACCGCGGGCGGCGTTAGATCGAGCAGGCGCGCCGCAGCGGCCAATGAACGCGACGCGCCGATCGCGCGCACGAGTCGAAGGTCGTCGAGATCGAGCATTTCAAGTCTCTTAATGCTGGCATTGCCGAGCATTAAACCGCACATCACGCCGCGAATCCATCGATGTGGCGAAATGCCGGCGCGGATTCGGGCATCGGGGCTCGACGTCGTGATCGCGCCGCTGATGCTCACGAACGTCCATACGATGGCCGGCTCGCCGTCGGCCGCGTTGATCGTGCTGCTTGTGCTCGCGTGCCGGGGCCGGTCGCGCGGCCGGCCGGTGGCGGATCAACGGGCGCGAGACGCGGCGGATTTCGCTGGAGGAGTGCAGCACGGAGGGTGGTGCGGAACCGGCGGCGGATGCGGCGGCGCGCGTCTCGTGATCTCCGGCTGCACGCCGCGTCACGCGTGCAGCCCGAAAATCAGCGACCGATGCGCGGCGATCCCCGCCGTCACGCCGGATGCCGACGCGAACGTCGCGTTGGTCATCGGCGTCGACGCGTCGCCGGCCGCGAATACCCCTGCGACGCTCGTCTGCTTCCACGTATCGACTCGGACGACCGGGCCAAGCGGCCCTTCGTCGAACGCGCAACCGAGCTGCTGCGCGAGATCGCTTGCCATTACCGTGCGCGCGCCGACGAACAGCGCATCGATCGGCACGACCTGCCCGTCGGCGAGCCGCAGCGCTTCGATACGCGGTGCATCGCCAAGAATTTCAACGACCGGCGATCGCTCGATGCGCACGCCGCGCGCGTCGAGCAATGCGGCTTCTTCCTCATTCGCTTCGACCACGCCCTGCGTGAACCACGTCGTCGGGCCCCAGTCCGGAATCAGGATCGCCTGATGCACGGAAAGCGGATGCGTGGCGAGCACGCCGAGCCGCTGGCCGCTCACCTCGTACCCATGGCAATACGGACAGTGCAGCACGCTGATGCCCCAGCGTTCCGCGAGCCCCGGCAGCGCGGGCAATTCATCGCGGATGCCGGTCGCGAGAATCAGCCGGTCGGCGCTCGCGCGGCGGCCGTCCGACAGCGTCACGTGGAAGCGGCCGTCCGCATCGCGCTCTGCCGTGCGCACCTCGCCGTCGATCCGCTGCACGGTCGGATACGCGTCCAGTTGCGTGACGGCTTCTGCAACGATCCGCGCGGGCGGCTTGCCGTCCTGCCCGAAAAAACCGTGCGCGTGTTCGGCAAAGCGGTTGCGCGGCCGGCCGGCGTCGATCACGAGCACGCGGCGTCGCGCCCGCGCCAGCTGCATCGCGGCCGACAGCCCCGCAAAGCTGCCGCCGACCACGATCACTTCATGATGGTTATGCATGCACTTGCTCCTGTTCTGAACCTGCGTGAATGACGAACGTGTCCCGATGGCGGCCAACTCATGAAACACGAGAAGTTGCATGATAGGGCGATGGTATCATTCATGCAACTTCATAAGTTTCGAGAGAAGGGAGCACCGCCCGTGAGAACCGACAGCCGTTTGTCGCGCATGCTGCATGCGCTGATCCACATGGACCAGGCCGACGGCCCGCTGACGTCGGAGGCGATCGCGACGATGCTGGCCACGAATCCGGTCGTCGTGCGGCGCCTGCTCGGCGGCTTGCGCGACTGCGGCTACGTGCAATCGGAGAAAGGGCACGGCGGCGGCTGGGTGCTGAGCGTCGCGCTCGACGACATCACGCTGCTCGACGTCTATCGCGCAGTGGGCGAGCCGCCGCTGTTCTCCGATCTGGTGCCGGAGGACGAGCCCGAATGCCTGGTCGAACAGGCCGTCAACTCGCATCTGTCGGCGACGCTTAAGGATGCCGAAGCGTCGCTGTTGGCGCGCTTCGGCGAAGTCACGCTCGGCATGCTGTCGCGCGATTTCGAGGCGAAGGCTGCGCTGCGGGGCTACACGCGCTGACGCGGCGCAGCATCCCGATCGATCGCGCTTGGCGTGCAATTCGGCGCGATCGGGCGCGGCCCAAACCGTCGCGTCGCGATGTTCTGTCCCCCGACTTCTGCCCGGTTCGCCCGCCACAGGGCAAAATACGGGTTTTCCGCACCCGCGAGGGCGCGTCCGAATCACGCGCCGGGCGGCGGCAGTGCGCATTGCGCACGCCGCCACCAGGCGCCCAGGCAAGATTGCTCGCCGTGTCGCGAGCCCACAGGAGTCCAGACCCCATGCCCGAATCCAACCTGTCCTTCTTCGGCCGGCTGTCGCTTGCCGTCGGCACGTTCTTCTCCGTGCTCGGCAACCGCGAGTTCGCGGCCGGTGTGCTGCGCGTGCGCGATGGCGCCCCGGCACCGGTCGCACCGGCACCCGCAGCCGCACCGGCTTCGGCGCCTGCACCCGTGCCCGCGCCCGTGAAGGCACCGGTGCCCGAATTGCGCGAAGCGAGCCCGCAGGCCGCGCTGCAACTGCTCGGCCTGCTGCAGCGTGATGCGCGCTTCATCGACTTCGTCGAGGAAGACATTGCCGGCTACGCGGACGCCGATATCGGCGCGGCCGCCCGCCTCGTGCACGACGGCTGCCGCGCTGCGCTGCGCGAACACTTCACGATCGTGCCGGTGCGCGACGAAGCAGAAGGCAGCCGCGTGACGTTGCCGGCCGGTTTCGACGCGACAGCCGTGCGCGTGACGGGCAACGTGGTCGGCTCGGCGCCGTTCACGGGCACGGTCAGCCATCGCGGCTGGCGCGTCGCCGACGTGCGCCTGCCGAAGCTGACGGGCAGCCACGACGCATCGGTGGTCGCACCGGCGGAGGTGGAGCTGTGAGCGATCCGCGTTATTCGATCGGTATCGACCTCGGTACGACCCACTGCGCGCTGTCGTACGTCGACAGCACCGCGAGCGACGGCGAAAAAATCACGCAGCAGGTGCTGCCGATCGCGCAGCTCACCGCGCCCGGCGCGCTGGAGTCGCGCGACCTGCTGCCGTCGTTCCTCTATCTGCCGCATGAAAGCGAACTGACGCAGGGCGACCTGACGCTGCCGTGGACGGCTTCGCGCGGCTTCGCGGTCGGCGAGATGGCGCGCACGCGCGGCGCGGGCACGCCGATCCGCCTCGTGTCGAGCGCGAAAAGCTGGCTGTGCCACCCGGGCGTCGATCGCCGCGCGGCGATCCTGCCGAGCGACGCGCCGCCCGAAGTGTCGCGCGTGTCGCCGCTGGAAAGCTCGATCCGCTACCTGACGCACCTGCGCGAAGCGTGGGACCACACGCATCCCGATGCGCCGTTCGTCGACCAGGACGTGACGGTGACGATCCCCGCTTCGTTCGACCCGGCCGCGCGCGAACTGACGGCCGAGGCCGCGCGCGCCGCCGGCTACTCGCGGATGACGCTGCTCGAGGAGCCGCAGGCCGCGCTGTACAGCTGGATCCAGAAGAGCGAAGGCGGCTGGCGCAAGCAGGTGCAGGTCGGCGACCTGATCCTGTGCGTCGACGTCGGCGGCGGCACGACCGACCTGTCGCTGATCGCGGTGGTCGAGCGCGACGGCAATCTCGAACTGCATCGCGTGGCGGTCGGCGAGCACATCCTGCTCGGCGGCGACAACATGGACCTCGCGCTCGCGCACGTGGTCGCGCGCAAGCTCGCGCAGCAGGGCACGCAGGCCGATCCGTGGCAATTGCGCGCGCTCACGTACGCATGCCGCGCGGCGAAGGAAACGCTGCTGTCCGACCCGACGGCCGACGCGGTGCCGCTCGTCGTGCCGAGCCGCGGCTCGAAGCTGATCGGCGGTTCGATCCGCACGGAGCTTACGCGCGCGGAACTCACGCAGACGATCCTCGAAGGCTTCTTCCCGCAGGTCGATGCGGCCGCGCGCCCGGTGAGCCGCGCGCGCGTCGGCCTGACGCAGCTCGGCCTGCCGTATGCGCAGGATGCGGGCATCACGCGCCATCTCGCGGCGTTCCTGGGCCGCCAGGTCGCGGCGCTCGACACGCTCGAAGGCGTGCAGCGCACGCTGCCGCAGGGCGCGACGTTCCTGCATCCGACGGCCGTGCTGTTCAACGGCGGCGTGTTCAAGTCGGCGCTGCTCACGCAGCGCGTGCTCGATACGCTCAACAGCTGGCTGGCCGCCGAGGGCGCGCCGCCCGCGCGCCTGCTCGAAGGCGCCGATCTCGATCTCGCGGTCGCGCGCGGCGCGGCTTACTACGGCTACGTGAAGCGCGGCCGTGGCGTGCGCATTCGCGGCGGCACGGCGCGTGCGTACTACGTCGCGATCGAATCGGCGATGCCCGCGGTGCCGGGGCTCGAACCGCCGGTGCAGGCGCTGTGCGTCGCGCCGTTCGGGATGGAGGAAGGCTCGGACGCGGCGCTGCCGCCGCAGGAGTTCGGCCTCGTCGTCGGCGAGCCGGTGCAGTTCCGCTTCTTCGGTTCGTCGGTGCGCCGCCAGGACCAGGTCGGCACGCTGCTCGACTATTGGTCGGCGGAAGAACTGCAGGAGCTCGAGGAAATCCAGGCGACGCTGCCCGCTGAAGGGCGCACGGTCGGCGAGATCGTGCCGGTGAAGCTGCACGCGCGCGTGACCGAAGCCGGCACGCTCGAACTCGAGGCGATCCCGAGCGGCACGAACGAACGCTGGAAGGTCGAGTTCGACGTGCGCGGCGCCGCCTGAGCACGATGAAGCGCTATACGGTCGGCATCGACCTCGGCACGAGCAATACGGTCGTCGCATACGTCGAGGCAGGCTCCGACGCGATCCGCGTGTTCGACGTCGAGCAACTCGTCGGCCCCGGCGCGGTGGCCGCGCAGCCGCTGCTGCCGTCGGTGCGCTATCACCCGGCGGCCGGTGAGCTCGCGGCGGACGCGTTGAGGTTGCCGTGGCAGGCGGCCGGCGCGCGCGACGCGGCCGCCCGTTCGGGCGGCGGCCGTGACGGCGGGTCAGCCGGTCGTGACAGCGGCGCTGGTGATGCGCTGCCGCCCGTGATCGGCCGCTATGCGCGCACGCTCGGCGCGCAGGTGCCGGGCCGGCTCGTGTCGAGCGCGAAGAGCTGGCTGTCGCACGCATCGGTCGACCGGCTCGCGGCGATCCTGCCGTGGGGCGCGGCCGACGGCGTCGACAAGGTGTCGCCGGTCGACGCGAGCGCGAGTTATCTCGCGCATGTGCGCGACGCGTGGGATGCCCGTTTTCCCGACGCGCCGCTCGCGAAGCAGGACGTGATCCTGACGGTGCCCGCGTCGTTCGACGACGGCGCGCGCGCGTTGACGGTCGAGGCCGCGCGGCGCGCGCGGCTGCCCGCGCTGCGGCTGCTGGAAGAGCCGCAGGCCGCGTTTTATGACTGGTTGTACGGGCAGCGCGAGACGTTGCGCGACACGTTCGCCGACGCGCGGCGCGTGCTGATCTGCGACGTCGGCGGCGGCACAACCGACCTCACGCTCGTCGATGTCGCACCGGGCGACGACGGCGAGCCGACCTTTACGCGCGTCGGCGTCGGCAATCACCTGATGCTCGGCGGCGACAACATGGACCTCGCGCTCGCGCGCCTGGTCGAAACGCGGCTGACCGAGCCCGGCACGCGGCTGTCGGCCGCGAGCCTGTCGCAGCTCGTCGAGCGCTGCCGTGCGGCGAAGGAGCGGCTGCTCGGCGACGATGCGCCGGCGTCCGTCACCGTCACGCTGCTCGGCGCGGGCAGCAAGCTCGTCGGCGGCGCGCGCTCGGCCGAGCTGACACGGCAGGAAGTCGAGCAGATCGTCGTCGACGGTTTTTTTCCGCAGGTCGAGGCCGGCGAACTGCCGCGCCGCGCGCGGGCGGCGATCGTCGAATTCGGGTTGCCGTATGCGAGCGACCCGGCCGTCACGCGGCACGTCGCCGCGTTCCTGAACCGTCACGCGGAAGACCCGCTGCCCGACACGCTGCTGCTCAACGGCGGCGTGTTCCGTGCGGGCGCGCTCGCCGGTCGTCTCGCGCAGACGCTCGGCGCGTGGCGCGGCGCGCCGCTCGACGTGCTGCACAACGCGCATCCGGACGTGGCCGTCGCGCGCGGCGCGGTGGCCTACGGGCTCGCGCGCGCCGGGCATGCACCGCGCATCGGCGGCGGTTCCGCGCGCAGCTATTTCCTCGTACTCGACGACGGTGCCGGCGATGCAGCCGCGCGCGGCGTCTGCCTGCTGCCGCGCGGTGCGGAAGAGGGCCGCGAGATCCGGCTCGAGGATCGTACGTTCGCGCTGCAGCTCGGGCAGCCGGTGCGTTTCCACCTCGTGTCGACGGTGGCCGAGACCGCGTACCGGCCTGGCGATCTCGTCGAACTCGACGGCGGCGATTTCGTGCGGCTGCCGCCGATCGCGACGGTCGTCGAACGGCAGGCCGGCAGCGATGCGCGCGAAACGCCGGTGAAGCTCACCGCGTCGCTGACCGAGGTCGGCACGCTCGAAATGCATTGCATCGCGACCGACGACGCGTCACGCCGATGGCGGCTCGAATTCCAGTTGCGCGGCGACGCGCCGGTACAAGGCGGCGATGATGCGCCCGCGCGGCATCCGCGTCTCGACCAGGCCATCGAGCTGATCGAGCGCTCGTTCGGCAGCAAGGCCGCGGACGTCACGCCGAAGGACACGCGCCGGTTGCGCGCGCAGCTCGAACAGATGCTCGGCGCGCGCGAAGAGTGGGACGTCGCGCTCGCGCGCGAACTGTTCGACGCGTTGCTTGCGCGGGCGCGGCGCCGCCGGCGCTCGGCCGATCACGAACGCGCGTGGCTGAACCTCGCCGGGTATTGCCTGCGTCCCGGCTTCGGCCATCCGCTCGACGTGTGGCGCATCGAGCAGCTGTGGCCGCTGTTCGACGATGGCATTCAATACGTGAACGACGGGCAGGTGTGGTCCGAGTGGTGGACGCTGTGGCGGCGCGTGGCCGGCGGCCTCGACGACGACGCGCAGACGCAGGTGCGCGACGCGATTGCGTTCCTCGAACCGTCCGACGACAAGCGGCGCAAGCTGCCGTTCGATCCGGGCAAGGTCGGCCCGGCCGACATGACGCGGCTGTCCGCTTCGCTCGAACGGTTGCCCGTCGAGCGCAAGGTCGAGCTGGCCGAGCGCCTGATCGCGCAATTGCAGAAGCCGGTCGAGCGTGCGCTGTGTGCATGGGCGCTCGGGCGCATCGGTGCGCGCCGGCCGTTCTACGGCAGCGCGCACAGCGTCGTGCCCGCGGAAGTCGCCAACGGCTGGCTCGACGCGCTGTTCGCGCTCGACTGGAAGCAGGTCGAGCCGGCCGCGTTCGCGGCCGCGCAGATCGCACGGATGACCGGCGACCGTTCGCGCGACCTGCCGGACGATACGCGCGACGCGGTGATCAAGCGTCTGTCGGCCGCGAATGCGTCGGCCGCATGGATCGACATGGTGCGCGAGGCGATCGCCTTCGACGAAGCCGACACGGTGCGCGTGTTCGGCGAAACGCTGCCGGCCGGGTTGAAGCTGCTGGCCGGGTGAGCGGCGCGGCGGGCTCCGGTATCGTTCGGATGCCGGAGCATTCCGCGGTGTTGCCGGTGCGGGCTGACGTTTGCTGATTCAATGCCCCGTCGAACAAGAAAGCGGCTGCCGTTGCATCGCATCGGCAGCCGTTTGCGCTTTGTGAGCCTGCTAGTCAGATCCGCGGCGTCGTCTCGCGTGGCGATGCGGTCGATTCCACGGCGATCGCCCGCCGCGCAAGATGAATCCCCGCGAGCATGCAGCGCACCGACCCGCCGGCCAGTTCGATCGTCGGCACGTCGAGCGGCAGCAGCCGTGCGGAGCGCTCGATCGTCGCACGCTGGTCAGGTGTGAGGCAATCGAACGCACGCCGCGACAGCGCGAGCACACGCCCGTTTCTTCCCGACAATTCCAGCGTATTGCCCGCGAAGTTCGCGATCTGCGACTGATCGAGCGCGATCACCGTGCGACCCGTTTCAGTCAGGCGTTGCGCGATCTCGGCGCGGCGCCGGCTGTCGGCGATCAGGTCGAGGCCGACCATCGCGAACTCCGTCGCGACGCTCATCATCACGTTCGTGTGATAGATCGGGCGCCCGTCGGCATCGGCCGTATCGAAGCAGATCGGTTCGAAATTGAAGTGCGTGCAGAAGCGTTCGAGCGCGACCGGATCGGCACGGCGCGACCGCGCGGTGTACGCGATCCGCGCGACGTGGTCGAGCACCATCGCGCCGGTGCCTTCCAGGAACACGTCGTCGTATTCGAGACCCGAATAGTCGATCACGTCCTGCACGCGATACTCGGCCTTCAGCATCTCGACGATGTCCGCGCGCCGCTCGCGGCGGCGGTTCGGGCTGTGCATCGGATACAGCGCGACGTGGCCGCCCGGATGCGTCGAGAACCAGTTGTTCGGGAACACGGAGTCGGGCGTGTCGCGCTCGCCGCGGTCGTCGAACACGTGCACGCGCACGCCCGCATCGGCGAGCGTCTGCGCGGCGGCCGTGACTTCGTCGCGCGCGGCGGCGGACACCGACGACGTGTCGGTTGAGCCGCCGGCGGCCGTGCGCTGGAACGCGTTGTCGGCCGCTGTCTGCGGGTTCGGGAGGAAGCGGTGCGGCCGGATCATCACGACGGCGGCCGGCGCCTGGATCGATACGAGATTCATCATGGTCTCCGAGAAACTCCGGCCTTCAGGCCAGGGAGGAAAGGGACGGTTTTGACATTGCATCCGTGCTCCTGTTGACGGCCACGTAATCGCCGATGGTAGGGTACGAAGCATGGATATCAAACGCGCCTACCGATTCCGGTTCTACCCGACGCCCGAGCAGGCAGCGACGCTTGCCCGGACGTTTGGATGTGCGCGCTTTGTCTATAACGAGATGCTTCGCCGACGCACGGATGCCTGGCATCAGCGACAGGAACGCATGGGTTATCACGAAACCTCCGCGGCGTTGACGGTGCTCAAGAGGACTGATGGGTACGCGTGGCTGAACGAAGTCAGTTCGGTGCCGGTGCAGCAGGCGTTACGCCATTTGCAGACTGCGTTCGCGCACTTCTTCGCGAAGCGGGCGAAGTACCCGACCTTTCGCAGCAAGCACGGCAAGCAATCTGCCGAATACACCGCCAGTGCTTTCAAGTGGGATGGTTCGGCGCTCAAGCTGGCAAAGATGGCTGAGCCACTTGCGATCCGCTGGTCGCGCACGATCCCGAAATCCGCGAGGGTGACGACGGTCACGGTGTCGAAAGACCCGGCCGGCCGATACCACGTATCGATGCTGTGCGACGATGCTGTGAGCCCGCACCCGGGTGCCGACGGAAAGATCGGCATCGACCTCGGGCTGACACATTTCGCCATCCTTTCGACCGGCGAGAAGATTGCCGCGCCGAATACGTTTCGCAAGAACGAGGTCAAGCTCGCGAAGCTGCAGCGGCGGCTGGCGAAGAAGCAAAAGGGCTCGGCCAACCATCGGAAGGCGAAGCTTAAGGTCGCACGCATGTATGCCAAGACGGCGGATTCACGCAGGGATTTCCTGCACAAACTGTCGTCCCGGTTGATCAACGAAAACCAAGTGATCGCCATTGAAAGTCTGTCCGTTAGCCACATGCGGAAGAATCGAAAGCTCGCGAAGTCGATCAGCGATGCAAGCTGGTCGGAGTTCACCCGACAACTTGAGTACAAAGCGCAGTGGTATGGGCGCAGGCTGATCGGCATCGACCGCTGGTATCCCTCCAGCAAACGATGCAGTGACTGCGGGCATACCGTCGCGAGGATGCCGTTGAAGGTGCGTGCATGGGACTGTCTTGAATGCGGGGCCATCCACGACCGCGATATCAATGCTGCGCGCAATGTTTTGGCCGCCGGGCTGGCGGTGTCAGCCTATGGAGAACGCGTAAGTCCCATGTCTCTTTGAGATGATGTCGGGTTGCATTCTGCGAAGTGGGAATCCGCTTCCTTTAGGGAGAGGAGCAGTCAAGGAAGGCAGGAGCGAAAGGCAGGGAACCGGGCAGTGCACAGGCCGCCCGGCGATGAAGGTCAGCGCGCGAAGGCGGCGACGGCTTCGGTGACGAAGGCCGCGTGACCCTGCGCGATCGCGGCCGGATCGTCGATCAGCGCGAACAGGTTCTTCGGATCGACGGCGGGCGGAATCAGCGCGATCTCGACGCCCGCGTTGTGCTGCTGCGCGAGCGCATACAGGTAGCGCAGCGCCGAGTAATCCTCTAGTGCGAAGCCGACCGAGTCGAACACCGTGACCTCGTCCGCGCGTTCGCGGCCGGTCGCTTCACCCTGCAGCACGCGCCACAGCTCGGTGACGGGGAAGTCGGCCGGCATCTGCTGGATCTCGCCTTCGATGCGCGACTGCGGCTCGAATTCGACGAACACGCGGCCCGCTTGCAGCACGCCCGCTTCGAGTTCGGTCTTGCCGGGGCAATCGCCGCCGACCGCGTTCAGGTGCATGCCGGGCTCGATCATGTCGGCCGTGACGATCGTCGCGTACGCCTTGTCGGCGGTGACGGTCGTCACGATGTCGGCGCCGCGCACGGCGTCGGCGGTCGATGCGGCGCGCACGACGCGCAATTTGGGGTACGCGGCGAGGTTTTGCACGAGCTTGTCGGTCGCGAGCGGATCGACGTCGAACACGCGAATTTCGTCGATGCCGAGCAGCGTGTGGAACGCGATCGCCTGGAATTCGCTCTGCGCGCCGTTGCCGATCAACGCCATCGTATGCGAGTCGGGCCGTGCGAGCGCCTGCGCGGCGAGCACCGACGTGGCGGCCGTGCGCAGCGCGGTCGTCAGCGTGAGTTCGGCGAGCAGCAGCGGGTAGCCGGTATCGACTTCGGCGAGCGCGCCGAATGCCATCACCGTGTGCATCCCGCGCGCCGCGTTGACGGGGTGGCCGTTCACGTACTTGAACGCGAACAGCGACGCGTTCGCGACGGGCATCAGTTCGATCACGCCGTCGCGCGAGTGGCACGCGACGCGCGGCGACTTGTCGAAATCGGCCCACTGCAGGTAATCGGCGCGCAGCGTGTCGACGAGTTCGTGCAGGAACGTCGTGACGCCGGTCCTGGCGATCAGTCGGGCGGTGGCGGGAACGTCGAGGAAGCGAGTCATCGGTCTGTCTCCATTGTCTTTGCCGGTACGGGTGTCCTGGCATTCCGGTCGACCGGGCGGTGCTTAGGCTCGGGCGCGGGCTTGCTGAAAAGCGGCGGCACGGCATATTCGGCCGGTCGATGGAGTCATTATTTCCGGGAGTCGAGCCAACAAAAAGACGGCAAAAGTGGCAGATTTATCGATAGACTTGTCAAGATGACAGCCATATCCAGCAGTTTGCCTGGTTCATGCTGGTCGGAATGCGCAGCCTCCGGCACGCTGGCGGCCGGTTCACGCTCAACAGGAAGGCCCCTTCATGATCACGCTCGACGACGTCGACCGGCAGCTCATCGCGCTGCTGCGCGACAACGCGCGACTGCCCGTCGTCGCGCTGGCGAAGGAATTACGCGTCGCGCGCGCGACCGTGCAGAACCGGCTGACGCGGCTGGAGAAAAACGGCGTGATCGTCGGTTATACGGTGCGGCTCAAGCCGGCGGCCGAACGGCACCGGATCCGCGCGCTGATGTCGATCGCGGTGCAGGGCAACCGCGGCGCGGAGGTGGTGAAGGTGCTGCGCGGGCATCCGAACGTCGCGTCGATCCACAGCACCAACGGCCGCTGGGATCTCGTCGCCGAGCTGCATGCCGATTCGCTCGAGCATTTCGATCGCGTGCTCGGCGCGATCCGGCTGATCGACGGCATCGCGAGTACCGAGACGAGCATTCTGCTGTCGACGCACAAGGCATAACGCGGGCCGGGCCCGCGTCGGGAGGTCGGCATGAATCGACCGCGCGTGACAGGCCGGCGCCTGTCGATTCCCGTCAACCGAACGTGTCGACGCGCGCCCGCCAGTCGCTTCGCGAAAACGACTCCGTCAGAAACTCGACGAACGCACGCACCTTCGGTGGCGTGAGGCGCGCGTGCGTGTAGTACACGTAGATCGTGCCGCCCATCGCCGGATAGCGCGTGAGCACGCGCACGAGCCGGCCTTCGTCGAGATGCGGCAGCACATGATGCGCGCCGAGCCGCGCGAGCCCCATGCCTGCCACGGCCGCATCGCAGATGGCATCGAGATCGGTCAGCACGACGCGTCCGTCGATCGGGACCGTCACCGTTTCGCCATTCACCGTGAACGCCCAGTCGCGCACGCGGCCCGTCGTCGCGGAGCGCAACCGGATGCAATCGTGGCGCGACAGCTCGGCGAGCGTCGCCGGCTCGCCGTGCTTCGCCAGATACGCGGGGGATGCGACCGTCAGCAACCGGATCGGCACCAGCTCGCGCGCGACGACGTTTGCGTCGTCCTCGACGCCCGAGCCGATCGCGGCGTCGAAGCCTTCCTTCACCAGATCGACGTGGCGGTTCTCGAGGCTCCAGTCGAGCCGGAGATCCGGAAAGCGTTCGAGAAACGCCGGCATCAGCGGCAACACGTACTGGCGCCCGAACCCCGGCGCGATGCTGATGCGCAGCGTGCCGGCGGGGCGCGCGTCGCGCTCGGTCAGTGTCGCCATCGCCTGGCTCAGCGCGTTGGCCGCCGTCGACGTTTCGGCGTACAGCCTTTCGCCGGCCTCCGTCAGCGTGAGGCTGCGCGTCGTGCGGCGGAACAGCCGCGTGCCGAGGCTGCGCTCCAGTTTCGCGACATGCTTGCTGACGGCCGCCGGCGTGACGCCCAGCCGGCTGGCCGCCGCGGAGAAGCTGCCGGCTTCCACGGTCCGGAGAAAGCTTTCCAGTACACGCAGATCGTTCATGGCGATTCGATCGAAATCGTTGAAATTAATTCGACATATTATGGCCTATTCGGCATGAATGGGCGCGGCTAGGATGATGTCCGTCGGGTCGTGTTCCGCGAACGGGCGGCGCATGTTCAGCTACCCGTGACGAACGCGAACGGGCGCGGAGTTGCTTGCGCGCCGGCACGGCGGCAATGGCGGTTTCGCATGTCGAGGCGGTCGTCGCGGTCCGGCAATACGGCGCGAATTCCATTTGCGATCAGGAGATACATCATGTCCCACACCATTCTCGTGACCGGCGCGACCGGGAACATCGGGCGCGAACTCGTCACGCAACTGAAGGCGGCCGGCGCGCATGTGATCGCCAGCTCGAACAGCGGCAGGGCGGTCGAAGGCGTCGAAACGCGTCGCGCGGATCTCGCCGACGCCGCGAGCCTGGCGCATGCGTTCCAGGGCATCGACACGCTGTTCCTGTTGCTGCCGCTGCAGGCCGACATGGTGACGCTGGCCGGCAATGCGGTCGCGGCGGCCAGGGCGGCCGGGGTCACGCATATCGTCCGCTCGTCGGGCGCGGGTGCCGATGCCGCGTCGCCGGTCGCGATCGGGCGCGTGCAAGGCGAGATCGACCGGCTCGTGATGGAGTCGGGCATCGCATACACGATCACGCGGCCCAACTGCTTCATGCAGAACTTCGTGACGTTCTACGCGGACATGATTCGCGGGGGCGCGCTGTATCTGCCGCAGGGCGACGGGAAGGTGTCGTTCGTCGACGTGCGCGACATCGCCGCCGTCAATGCGACGATCCTGCGGCACCCGGCCGATCATGCCGGCCGGATCTACGAGCTGACGGGCGGCGAAGCACTGTCGAACGCCGATGTGGTCGCACGGATCGGTACGGTGCTCGGGCGCAAGGTCGAGTATGTGCCGGTGACGGACGATGCGGCGATCGCGTCGATGCGCGCCGCAGGTGCCGACGCGTGGTCGATCGATGTGCTGATGAGCCTGAACCGGATAATCGCGGCCGGCCACGCGGCGGCCGTCAGCGCCGACGTGCAGGCGCTGCTCGGCCGGGCGCCGATCGCGTTCGAGCGGTTCGTTGCGGATTACGCCGGAAGCTGGCGCTGAGCGGAGGCGACGCCGCGCAGGTGCGGCGGCCTCCGCGGCGGTACGCACGATGCACGTCGGGGGCGCGCGTTCGGCGGCGGCGACGCATGGCGCGATCGACGAGCGCGTGCGCGATGCTTATCTGGGCGGGGAGGCGGTGGCAGTGTAGTTGGCGTGGCTCAACGGTGACCGACACATGATGACCTGCGGCTCATGAGTTGAAGCAAGTGCCCGATCGACCGTGAGCCGGGTTTCACCGGCCTATGCCTGCCTGGCGCCCATCCCCGCCGCCCGCGGAAACGTCAGCACCACCGCGAACCCGCCCGCGTCGGGAAACGCGAACCCGACGCGCCCGCCGTGCGCCTTCATCACTTCCTGCACGATCGCGAGCCCGAGGCCCGACCCGGTCCGCCGCTCGCTGCCGTCCGGCGCGATTCTCACGAACGGCTGCAAGGCGGCGTCCCAGTGCTCGCGCGGAATTCCGCGGCCGTTGTCGGTGACGGTCAGCATGACCGCGCCGTCGACGTTGCCCGCGGTCGCGACGGATACGACGATGTCGTCCGCATGACCGTGCAGCAACGCGTTGTGCAGCACGTTCGACAGCGCTTCCTGCAGGCTGATCGCATCGCCGTCGATCCACGCGAGCGGCGCGTCGCTCGCGAACGCAACGGCCACGTCGCGCTCGCCCGCGAGCGGAATCGCGCGGCCGAGCACGTCCTTCGCGAGCGCGACGAGTTCGACCGGTTGCAGCGGCACGGCTTCGGTGCGATGGATCACCATCGCGTGATTGAGCAGCTGGCCGGTCAGGCGGCCGACATCCGCAGAAGTCGCGCGCAGCGCGTCGAGGCGTGCCGCGTGGCGCGCGGGATCGGCTTCGCCGTCGAGCAGTTCGATCTGCGCGTCGAGCCGCGCGAGCGGCGTGCGCATCTGGTGCGCGGCATCGGCGATGAAGCGCTGCATCGCGTTGATGCGTTCGGCCAGGCGGCGTATCAACCCGTTGATCGACCCGATGATCGCGTCGATTTCGCTTGGCGTGTCGACGGCCACCGGCCGCAGGTCGGCCGGGTCGCGTGCGGCGATGATCGTGCCGATCTGCGCGAGCGGGCGCAGGCCGCGCCGGATCGCGAGGCCGCTCGCGCCGATCGCGAGCACGCTCATCAGCAGGATCAGCGTCCACACCTTGATGCTCATGTCGTTCGCGAGCTGCTGGCGCGCGTTGGTGGTTTGCGCAACGGTCACGAGCGCCCAGCCCGGCGTGCTTTCCTCGGGCATGTAGCGCGCGATGGTCGCGGTGCGGATCCGGTGCCCCTGGTAGACGGCGTTCGCGAACGCGGGGCCCTGTTTCGCGGCGGCGAGCGTCGCGGGGCTCGCGAGATCGTTGTAGCCGGCCACGACGACGCCGCGCGAATCGACGACCTTGTAGTAGACGAGGTCGTAGCGCGACAGCGTCGACAGCGCGGCCACCGGCGGATTCAGCGCGAGCACGCCGCCCTGCACGTAGAGGTTCTCCGCGACCTGGATCGACGCGCCGGCGAGCAACTGGTCGTACGCGCGTTCGGCCGCGACGCCCGCGTAGTAGCGCGCGATCGCCGCGAGCGCGAGTGCGCCGGTCGCGACGACGAGCGCGATGAAGAGCAGCGTGCGTCCGAACAGCGTCTTCGGGAACCAGTTATTGCGCGGCAATCTGATACCCCATCCCGCGCGCGGTGCGGATCTCGACCGAGCTGCCCTGCAGCTTCCTGCGCACGCGCGTCACATACTGCTCGACCGCGTTCGCGGTCGGCTCGTTGCCGAAGCTGAACAGCTGGTTCAGCAATTCTTCCTTCGAGAAGATACGCTGCGGGCGGCTCGCGAGGATTTCGAGCAGCGCGAACTCCTGGCGCGACAGCGACAGCGGCTGGCCGTCGAGTTCGGCCAGGCGGCTGCTGCGATCGATCACGAGGCCGCCGAGCGTCAGCACGTCGTTCGCGTGGCCGCTGTTGCGGCGCAGGAGCGCCTGCACGCGCGCATCGAGCTCGCGGTAGTCGAACGGCTTCACCAGATAGTCGTCGGCGCCGAGGCCGAGGCCGCTCACGCGGTCGTCGATCGCCGAGCGCGCGGTGACGAGCAGTACGGGCGTCGTGCTGCGCGACGCGCGCAGGTTGCGCAGCACCGAGAAACCGTCCATGCCGGGCAGGTTCGCGTCGAGCACGACGAGATCGAAACGCTCGACGCGCAGCAGCCCGTTCGCGGTCGCGCCGTCGGTTTCGAGATCGACCGCGTGGCCGAGCCGCGCCAGGCGGCTGCGGATCGCCGCGCCGATTTCGGCATCGTCCTCCACGACGAGAATGCGCATGGTGCCGTTTTGCAGGTGGGTGGATTAGGGGTTTTCCCGGGGCCGGGATGTCAGCATTTTCTCAGACTCGGTCGATAACCTGTGTCGAGCCGGAAGAAGCACGCAAGGACGGCATTAATACCAGAAATATTCAAGGAGACGGCAACATGCAGCAAGTCACGGGCACGACGCACGCGCGGCGCAGCGCGCCGCCGGCCCTCGCGTGGCCGTCTGCCGCCCGTCGCATGGCGGCACGCGCATGACGACGTCGCCGCGCCGCCGCGCATTGATCGCCGCCGGGCTCGGCGTGCTCGCCGCGCCGTCGCTCGTGCGCGCGAAGCCGCGCACGGTGCGGATCTCGAAAGGCTACGGCGTGCTGTACCTGCCGCTGCTCGTGATGGAGAAGCAGCGGTTGTTCGAGCGGCACGCGGCGCGGCACGGCGTGCGCGACGTCGCGGTCGACTGGGTGCTGCTCGACGGCGGCAATTCCGTCAACGACGCGATGATGGCCGGCACGCTCGATTTCGCGGGCGCCGGCGCGCCGGGCTTCATCGAGCTGTGGGCGCGGGCGCGCGGCATTCCGAATGTCGAGGTGATCGGCATCAGCGGACTGTCTACCACGTCGCTGTCGCTGAACGCGAATCGGCCGGGCCTCGCATCGCTGCGCGACTTCACGCCGTCCGACCGCATCGCGGTGCCCGGCATCCGCACGTCGCTGTCGGCCGTCGTGCTGCAGATGGTCGCGAGCCGGCAACTCGGTCCGAAGCATTTCGCGCAGCTCGATTCGATCACCGTGAACCTGCCGCATCCGCAGGCGATGCAGGCGCTGATCCGCCGCGAGAACGGCGTCACCGCGCACTTCACGTCGCCGCCGTTCTCGACGCTCGAGTTGCGGCAGCCGGGCATCCACCGTGTCGTGAGCTCGGTCGACGTGCTCGGCCCGATGACGCTCGACGTCGTGTTCGCACCGAAGCGGCTCGTCGATACGGAGCCCGCGCTGGCCGCGGCGTTCCTCGGCGCGCTCGACGAAGCGAACCGCCTGATCGCGCAGGACCCGCGCGCGGCGGCCGCGCTTTATGCGTCGTCGTCGGGCGTCGGCGTGTCGCACGACGACGTGATGCGGATGCTCGCCGCGCCCGACACGCGCTTCTCGGTGCGACCGAACCAGTTGATGGACTACGTCGAATTCCTGTACCTGGCCGGCACGATCAAGGCGAAGCCGCGCGCGTGGCACGAGATGTTCGCGCCGATGCTCGACGACTACCGGTCGGGTTGAGCGCCGCCGACGGCCGACAGGCGACATTCACCGAAACACCCCCGCGCCCGCGCGTTCGTTGCGCGCGGCGCCGAACCAACCGACACGCAACCGATTCACGCAAGGAGCCCGTAGTGAACGCTACCGAAATCCTGGACCCCGCGTCCGCCGAAGAACAACGCATCATGTCGAAGGTGGCGCGGCGCCTGCTGCCCATCCTCGTCGTGATGTTCCTGATCGCGTTCATCGACCGGCAGAACGTCGGCTTCGCGAAACTGCAGATGGTGCACAGCCTCGGGATGACGGAGGCCGCATTCGGGCTCGCGTCGTCGCTGTTCTTCATCGGCTACCTGCTGTTCGAGGTGCCGAGCACGCTCGCGCTGCATCGTTACGGCGCACGCGTATGGCTCGCGCGGATCATGCTGACGTGGGGCCTCATCACCGTGCTGATGGGCTTCACGACGTCGATGCCCGCGTTCTGCTCGCTGCGCTTCCTGCTCGGCATCGCCGAGGCCGGCTTCTATCCGGGCGTGATCTACTACCTGACGCTGTGGTTTCCGCAAAGCTACCGCGCGAAGGTGCTCGGCATCTTCACGCTCGGCAGCGCGCTCGCGAACATGCTCGGCTCGCTGGTCGGCGGCGTGCTGCTGAGCCTGAACGGCGTGTGGGGGCTGGCGGGTTGGCAGTGGGTGTTCATTGCAACCGGCATTCCGGCCGTGATCGTCGCGATCGTCGTGTTCCGCGTGCTGCCCGCGTCGTTCCGCGAGGCGCCGTTCCTCGACGAGCGCGAGAAGCAGATCGTCGCGGCCGCGCTGGAGCGCGAAAAACCCGCGCAGGCCGAGCACGGTCAGCCGTGGAAGGCGCTGCTCGATCCGCGCGTGATGCTGTTCGCGGCGACCTACATGCTGATGTCGACGTCGCTGTACGGCGTCACGTACTGGCTGCCGACGCTCGTGAAATCGTTCGGCGTGTCGAGCAGTACGAACGGTTTCCTGAGCATGCTGCCGTGGGCGCTCGCGGTGCTGCTGCTGCTGTGGCTGCCGGCGAAGCTGCGCCGCGCGAAGAGCATCCTGCGCACGATCGCGATCGTCGCGGCGCTCGGCGCGCTCGGCTTCCTGCTGAGCCTCGTGCTGCCGTCGACGCCGCTGCGCTTCATCGCGCTCGTGCTCGGCGGCGCATGCATCCCGCTGCTGTATCCGTGCTTCTGGTCGATGCCGCCGCGTTATTTCACCGGTGCGCGGGCGGCGGCGAGCGTCGCGGCGATCAATTCGATCGGCAACCTCGGCGGCTTCTTCAGCCAGAACCTGATGCCGTTCGCGGGCAAGGTGACGGGCACCGCGTTCGGGCCGATGATCGTGCCGATCGTGTGCCTCGCGCTGCTCGGGATCGGCGCGCTGGTCGCGTGGACGCGGTCGGAGCGGGGGATGGTGGCGGCGCGGGTGTGACGGCGAGCGGCGTCACCGCATCGTCACCCGGTTCCCGACGACCTTGAAGTTGGTCGATACGTGCGCGTTGTTCGACAGCAGGTACCTGATCGCGCCGATGCTCGGCGCGGTCGTCGAAAAGCGGTCGCCGCCGTCGAACATGAAGTCCCACGTGACGATGCCGCGGCTGTATTCGGGCAGGTCCACGCGGATCTCCTTCAGCGACGCGAGCGGATACGCGCGCTCGTGCCAGTCGAACAGGTGCCGCACGTAGAGGTGATCCGACGTCACGATTTCGTAGCGCCGCAGGAACGGCGTCGCGACGACGAGGAGCACCGCGGTGAGGATCAGCAGCGAGCGGGCCGCGCGCAGCAGAACGGCCCGCGATGCACGACCACGCGGCTTGGTGCGATAGCGCTTGCGCGTGGATGGCACGATCATCAGCACCCCGAACCACAAAATGATCGCGATGAACCCGAGCGGCGCATTAATGAACGGCACCGAAAAGGCGCCGGCGAAGCTGGTCGGAAAATCCATGAGCCGTGCGGTCGACACGAATCCGAGCCCGATATAGCTGCCGGCCGGATGCGGGATGAACAGGGCCGTCGTCAATGTTTGCAGTGCAATCAGGACGGGCCAGCACAGCACCGATACCGCAAGCCAGCCGGCCGCGACGGCGCAGAAGCCGAGTACGTAGGTGAGGATCGTTTTCATCGTGTCGATTGGGGGAGGTGCGTTCGCCCGGCGCGTTGGCATATGACGGATGCGGGGCGGTGATGGCGAGGAATTGTAGCGTCGTGCCGAGGTTCGCGCGGGCAATGCCGAGCGGGGCGGCGGGTAATCGCATGGCCGCGCAGCAAATGCATCGTAGCCGGCAGGCGGACGCATCGCGCATCATGTCGATGCGTTACCATGCGTTGTCGATGTGGCGTATGGAGCGTGCAATGAAAATGACGACGATGACTGTATTTCGCGACGGTATTGCGCGCCGGCGCCTGCAGCGCGAGTTTGTCGCGCGTGGCCTTGCATCGCGCGACGATGCGCGGCGTACCGGCGAATACGTCGATGCTGCGGACTTCCAGGCCGAACTCGAGCGCATGCTGAAAGCGGCACGGGCGACAAAAGCGGTCGAGTAAGCCATCGGGACGGCGATACGTGCATCGCGGACGCAACTCACGATCCTCGCCGTCCGGCATCAACGAGAAGACGACTATCAGTGAACGCGTAGGCGACGCGGCGCAACCGCATTCCGCCGCCTACCCGAGCGACACCCCATCTCCGCCATGCGCAACCGTCACAGGCTCATGCGACAGCGGAATCTCCACCTCGACCGTCGTACCTTCGCCGAGCCTCGTCGCGATTCGCAGCGTGCCGCCGACCAGATACGCACGCTCGCGCAAGCCGACCAGCCCGAACGAGCTCGACTTGCGCGGCGCACCGGGATCGAATCCCGTGCCGTCGTCGCAAATCGTCAGCGCGATCGCCTCGTCCCGGTGCACGAGGTCCACGTCCGCATGCGACGCGGCCGCGTGCCGCGCGACGTTCGCGAGCGCTTCCTGAGCGATGCGGAACACGGCCGTCGCGTACGGTTCGTCGAGTTGCAGTTCGGGCGGTTCGACGTGCAGCGTGCACGCGATCCCGTGACGGTGCCGGAAATCCTCCACGAGCCATTGCATCGCCGCGGCGAAGCCGAGATCGTCGAGCATCAGCGGTCGCAGGTCCGACGCGATGCGCCGCGTCGCGGCGACCGCGCCGCGCGCCATCGTGTGCATTGCCGCAATCTTGCGCGCCAGCAGCGCGTCGTCCTGCGGCACGTGGTCGATCAGCCATTCGAGATCGTTCGTCAGCGTTGCGAGCAGCTGCGCGAGTTCGTCGTGCAACTCGCGCGCGATGCGACGCTGCTCGGCTTCGCGCGCGGTCGCGCTGATCGCGGCGATCTCGCGCAGATCCTCGCGTGACGCCTGCAGCGCACGCTCCGCACGCACGCGCTCCTCGACTTCGCGCCGCAAGTCGCGGTTCGATGCGCTCAGTTGCTCGGTGCGCGCGGCGACGCGCTGTTCGAGCCGTTCGTTCGCCTCGTTCAACTGCGCGCTCTTCTGCACGATGAGCAGATGCTGGTGGCGCTCGCCGGCCAGCGCGCGCACCGTCTGCGCATGCAATCGGCCGTTCTCGAACAGCATCGCGAACAGCACGACGCCGGACGCGACGAGGCCGTACGCGCGGCCCGCGTAGAAGCCGAGATCGTAGCGCCCGTGATTGAGCATCGACGACAGCGCGATGTCGAACAGCCACGCGACGAGCACGGTCATCACCCACAGGTCGAGCACGGAATGGCGGCGCCGCTGCCGCCACATCAGCATCAGCGCAACCAGGTTCAGCCCCCAGACGACCGTGATCGCGTTCTTCATGTTCGCGGCCATCCGGTTGCCGTGCATGATGCGCGGCAGCAGGTCGTGGCCGGCGGTCGCGAGCACCGCGAGCGCGGCCGTCGCGCTGACCGCCGCGGCGATGCAGAGCACCACCGGAATCGCCGCGCGGCGCTGCGGGGCCGGGATCGGGCGCGCGCGCGACGCCGCGCGCAGCAGCGCGTACACGGCGACCGCGAGCGGAAAGCCGCCGTGCCAGAACAGGTACAGCCAGGCCGTGGTCTGTTCGCCGGCGCCGAGCAGGCCCGTCGGCGTGAACAGCCCCGGGAAGGTCAGCATGTGCGTGCCGGCCATGAAGGCCGTGAACAGGTAGCCGCCCGCGAGCGCGAGCAGCGATTTCTCGCGCAGGATCGCGTACTGGCCGAGCAGGAGGCCGGCCGTCACCATGTCGTTGACGACGATCGCCGACTGGTACACGGGGATGAACGCCCAGCCCTGCGCGAGCGGCATGCCCGCGAACGGCGCGAGCGCGGCGAAGATCGCGGCCGACACGAGCACGGTCGCGATCGCGAGCCGCCGTTCGGGCCGGCCCGGCGGCAGCGACGACATGAACAGGCGCGACGTGTCCGGATCGTCGTCGTCCGTGGGGGCGGGCGGTAAGTGGAGGGCGGTCGTCATGCGTCGTCGAAGCCGGGGTCGAGATCGTGGCGCATCGCGTAGCGGACCAGCGCGGCTTCGTGCGGCAGTTCCATCTTCTCGAGGATCCGCGTCTTGTACGTGCTGACCGTCTTCGCGCTCAGCGCGAGTTCGGACGCGATCTGCGTGACGGTCTGGCCCGCGACGATGCGGTGCATCACGTCGAGCTCGCGCGCGGACAGCCGTTCGTGCGGCAGCATCTGGGCCGGCGTGCGCAGCGTGCGCGCGAGGCTTTCGGCCGCCGACGGGCTCACGTAGACGCCGCCCGCCGCGACCTTGCCGACGGCGTCGACGAGCTCGGCGGTCGCGCTGTCCTTCGTCAGGTAGCCGGTTGCGCCGGCCTTGAACGCGCGCGCCGCATACTGCGCCTCCGCGTGCATCGTCAGCACGAGCGTGCGCAGCGACGGCGCGTGGCTCTTGATCATCCGGATCAGCTCGATGCCGGTCGGTGCGGGCATCGACAGGTCGAGCAGCAGCACGTCGGCGGCGCCGCGCTCGGCCAGCGCGAGCGTGGTCGAGCCGTCGCTCGCCTCGCCGACGATTTCGAAACCGCCGGCCGTCTCCAGGATGTGACGCAGTCCGTCCCGCATGACTGCGTGATCGTCAGCCAGAATTACCCTGATCATCGAGCGACCCTCTTCGGGATGACGCCGCGGGCCCTGCCGTCCGGTTGCCGCCGCGACTGTTCTTCCGATCAATATATTCCGCCCAATCCCAAAACGGTACACATCCGGGAAATTTTCGAGATATCCGACCCCGGAATGTGTACCGAACCGAAGTAATCGACGGGAAAGGATGCAGCGTGGACCGCTTGTGTATAGGGTATTCCCGGGTGACTGATGCACCCGGGGCGGACCGGCGCGACGTCACGCGAAGCGCCCCGCGAACCGACCCGATTCGGGACTAAACTGGTGCCCGATGCAACCGCGCCAACCGAGGAGCACCGCGATGATCGACCTTGCCGATATCCTGCCGTCCGCACTGCCTGCCGCCGTCGCGTGGGCCGAAGCGGAGGCGGCGCGCGGGATCGCGCGGGGCGCGCCGCTGACGCCGGCGCAGGCCGACGACGCGCGCAAGGTGGGCGTCGCGCAGCCGCAGCGGATCCGCGTCGTGACCGTCGAGCGCATGCCGTTCCCCGAAACGCCTTCGCTGGCCGCGATCGCACGCGACACCGGGCTGCTGTCGCCGGGGACGATCGGGCTCACGCTCGGCCATGCGGTGTACGTGCTGCGAGGGCAGGACACGCGCCGCCTGCTGACTCACGAATTCCGTCACGTGCATCAATACGAGGCCGCCGGGTCGATCGGTGCGTTTCTCGCGCGCTATCTGTACGAGATCGCGACGGTCGGGTACCACGACGCGCCGCTCGAGGCGGATGCGCGGCAGCACGAGTTCGATTGACCTCCGACGCCGGCGCGACCGCGCGCACCTCGCGATGAACCTTCCCCACGCCACTGCCGGCCCGGTGTTCGCACACCGGGCCGCGCCGCTTTGGAGCGCGCGATGAGCGACACGATCCACGCATGGATCGGCGCGATCGGCGCGCATCCGCTGCTCGTGCTGGCGATCGTGTTCGTGACCGCGTGCGCCGAGGCGATCGCGCTGGTCGGCACGGTCGTGCCGGCCGGTGCCGTGATGTTCGCGGCCGGCGCGCTGATCGGCGCGGGCGCGCTCGACGGGTGGACGACGATCGGCGTCGCGGCCGTCGGCGCCGTGGTCGGCGACGGAATCAGCTATGAGCTCGGGCGGCACTATGGCGGGGTGATCCGCAACGCGTGGGCGCGTTTCGGCTACGCGACCGCTTACTCGCGCGGCGAGGAATTCGTGCTGCGTCACGGCATGAAGAGCATCGTGCTCGCGCGCTTCCTCGCGCCGGTGCGCGCGGTCGTGCCGGTCGTCGTCGGCTGCGCGATGCTGCCGCGCCGGTCGTTTTATCCGGTCAACGTGATATCGGCACTCGTATGGGCGCCCGTGCATGTGGCGCCGGGCATCCTGTTCGGCGCGTCGGCCGTCCTGGCCGCGGCGATCAGCGTGCGGGTCGCCGCGATCCTGGCGGTCGTCGCCGCGCTGGTCGCGCTGGTGTGGATCGGCGTGCGCGTCGCGCTGCGGCGCGGCTGGCCGCTGCTGCGTCGCGCGCTCGTCGAAGTCGTGCACGCCTGCGCGCGCCGCTGGCCGCGCTTCGGCGCGCGGCTGCACGGCACGATCGCGCGCGTGCGCCGCCTGCCGGGCGCGGTGCCCGTGCTCGCGCTGCTGTTCGTCGGCTGCGTGTGGCTGTTCGCGGGGCTCGTGCAGGATGTCGTCGCGAACGATCCGCTGATGCAGGCGGACATCGCGCTGTACGCGTTCCTGCAGAACCTGCGCACGCCGCCCGTCGATGCCGCGATGCGCGCGCTCGCGGTGCTGCACGGGCACGATACGGGGCTGATCGTCGCGGCCGCGTTTCTTGTCTGGCTGATGATTCATCGCTGCTGGCTGACGTCCGCGTGGTGGCTCGCGACGGTCGGCATCGCCGTCGTGCTCGTGCCGGCATTCGGTGCGGGCGTGCCCGGCGCGACGCCCGCGAGCCTGCCGCCCGGCGCGCTGCACGTGCCGCTGCCCGATGCCGATGCGGCGTTCGCGATTCTCGCGAGCAGCGGCCTCGGCTGGGTGCTGGCGCACGACGGGCCCGCGCGGTGGCGCATCCCGGTCGTGACGGCCGTCGGGCTGTGGATCGTGCTCGGCGGCTTCGCGCGGCTGTACGTCGGCGACACATGGCTGTCGGGTTTGCTCGGCGGCTGGAGCCTCGGGCTGGCGTGGTTCGCGGTGCTCGCCGGCGCTTATGCGTACTGGCGCGTGCGCGAGCATGTGCAGCCGAGGGGGGCGCTCGTCGCGGTGGTCGTGGTGCTCGCGACGACCGGCGTATGGACGGTTCCCGCGCAATGGCAGCTCGACCGCGCGGCGCGACCGCATGTCGGCGACGTGGTCGCGATGACCGTCGACCAGTGGATGCGCGGCGGGTGGCAGCGCGTGCCGACGCGGCGCACCGAGATCGGCGGCGATCGTGAGGAATATCTGCCGCTGCAATGGAGTGCGACGTCGGACACGCTCGATCGCCATCTCGCGCAGGCCGGCTGGCAGCGCGCGACGCCGTGGTCGCCGGCCACCGCGCTGCGCTGGCTGTTGCCGCAGGCGCCGGCCGACACGCTGCCGGTGCTGCCGCGCTACGCGCATGGCGAGAGCACGCGCCGCGTGTTCGTCCGCGTCGATCCGGGCCACCCGGAAAGCCGCGTCGTGCTGCGGCTGTGGCGTTATCCGTACGTGCTGCAGGATGCGCTCGGCACGCGGCCGCTGTGGTACGGCGCACTGTATCGCGAGACGCTGCGCCGGCCGGCGCGGCTGCTGACGATCGTGCGGACGACGCCGATCGACGATGCGGCGGCGATCGCGCAGGCGCTGGCGGTCGAGCCGACGATCGAGCATCCGCCGGCGGGGATGACTGCCGCGCCGGCCGGGGTGCTGCTCGTGTGGATGACCAGGCCGTGAGCGAGCGGGCGGGCCGTGCGCCGCTTACGCGCGCGCCGGCTGCGCGGGGACGACGGACAGGCGCAGGCCGACCGTCTTGAGCACCGCGAGCAGGGTTTTCAGCGTCGGGTTGCCGTTGGGGGAGAGCGTGCGATACAGCGATTCGCGGCTGATGCCGGCTTCGGCCGCGACGGCGCCGAGCCCGCCGTACGCTTCCGCGACCGTGCGCAGCGCGAGCAGGGCGGCCGCGCGGTTGTCGGGATCGTCGAGCGATTCCATGGCGACGCGCAGATAGGCCACCGCGAGTTCGCGATCGGCGCCGAGTTCGGCGACTTCCGCGTCGTGGTGCGATACCGCGCCTTTGAGCTTGTTCACATTTGCCTCCGTTTCCAGTTCGACCAGTGTTCCTTTGCGCGCCTGATGTCGTCGGGTTGACTGCCCTTGTCGCCACCGGACACCAGCAGTACCAGTGCACCGCCGTGCCGGCCGAAGTACACGCGATAGCCGGCACCGACATGGATGCGCAGTTCGATCACGCCTTCGCCGACAGGCTCGCAATCGCCGAAGTTGCCCGTCTGCACGCGGCGCAGGCGTTCGCGAATCCGCGCTTGGGCGGGCTTGTCGCGCACAGCGTTCAGCCATTCGGTGAAAGGCTCGCGACCGTCGTCGCGCTGATAGCGAAGCAGTTCGAACTTGGATAGCATTGTAACTTATAAGCTACAAAGGGGTGAAGGGAACGAGGCGGCCATGCGGCCGGCCACAGGCGGTGTGAACGGGGTGCGATGCACGCGTTGCCGGTCGTCGGAGCGAGATGGCGTGCAACGCAACGGCGCCGCGGCCGGAGCGCATGCAGCGCCTTCATGGTTCGGGGTTTCAGGCAGCGAAGCCGGCTTCCCGGACGACGATCATTTTTTCATCCGGTGCGTACGGCGGCGATTCGGCTGAATGGCCGGTGTCGATGGCGCGATGACGAGGCGCGCGCCGAGTGTGGGGTGTCGGGAGGGAATGACGTGAACGGCAAACCTGCCGGCGACGCGCCGACGCAACGGCGAGCGCTTGTCGGGTTTATCGCAGGCATTCAAGCGCCGGTACGGCGTGCCGCCGGGCGCGTATCGCAGCGGCGTTCCGCGGGACGGCGGCCGTCGACGAATCGCGGTACGATCGATCGCATTCCTGCCGACATGCCCTTCACGAGAGAAACCGCATGATCACGCTTCGCCCGATGACCGAGGACGATTTTCCTCGCTTCTGGCCGACCTACCGCGCCATCGTCGCCGCTCAGGAAACCTATGCATTCGATCCCGCGCCGACGCTGGAGGCCGCGCGCGCACTGTGGCTCGACGCGCCGCTCTGCACATGGATTGCCGAAGAGGACGGCGTGGTGCTCGGTTCGTACTACCTGAAGGCGAACGCGGCCGGGCCCGGCAATCACGTATGCAACTGCGGCTACATGGTGAGCGAAGCCGCGCGCGGCCGCGGCGTCGCGCGCCTGATGTGCGAGCACTCGCAGCAGGTCGCGCGCGAGCGCGGTTTCCTCGCGATGCAGTTCAACTCGGTGGTCGCGACGAACGAGGTCGCGGTCGCGCTGTGGCAGAAGCTGGGATTCGAGATCGTCGGCCGACTGCCGCGCGCGTACCGTCACGCGCGGCGCGGGTTCGTCGATTGTTTCGTGATGTTCAAGTGGCTCGGCGACGCGGCGGCCGCCGAAGCCTGAGCACGCAGTGATCCGGTCAGACGGCGAATGCGCCGTCGAACACGATCCGCTCGTCGAGCGCGAGCGTGCCGCGCGCGAAGATCAGGTCGAGATGATGGCTGCCGTTTTCGCCGCCGCCGAGCCCGAGATGCAGGCCCGGATGGCGTTCCTCGAACCCCGCGTTGCGGCCGTACAGCCCGCGGATCCCGAGGTTCGTGCCGATGCCGAATTCCTCGATGCGACGGTGATTCGCGTGCCGGTCGAGATAGGTCGAGAAGTCGCGCCGGAAACCCGCGTCGTCGCTGTCGAAATCGACGATCGTGCTGTTCTCGACGTGCAGCGTCGCGAGCCGCTCGGCCACCTTGTACTTGATCGCGAACGGCACGGTGCCGAGAAACGTACCGCTGAACACGACCGAGCCGTTCAGGTCGGTGACGTGCGTCGCGATCTCGCCGGGCACGACGTCGAGATTGCCCATTCCATCCACGCTCGTCCATTTCTGGTCCGGCGCGAGCGAGCCCGTCAGCGTGTTGCCGGCTTCGTCGATGAAGCGGATCTGCGATGCGCGCGCGGCCGCGTCGATCAGCCGGCCGTTGCGTGCCGCGATGTCGTCGAGCGATTCGGCGAATGCCTCGTCGAGATGCGGGCCGTAATCCTTGAATAAAACCGACTTGCCCCAGTGTTCGACGATCGCGGGGCGGATCGCGGCGAGGAACGGCGGCCCGCTCGGCGACGGCGTCGGCAGGCACGACGAGTCGTACAGCAGCACGAACAGATCGGCGCGATCGAGCGCGGCGGCGATGTCGGCGGGCGCGGTGGTTTCGAGGCAGAGGGTGGTCGCGTCGAGCGAATCGGGCAGGGCGGCAAACGCGCGCAACGCGATGTCGCGGTTGCGGGTGTCATAACCGACCAGCAGTTTTCCCGACTCGCCGCGCGCGAGCTTGTCGCGCAGCGCGGGGTGAAAGCCGAGCGCGCGGTGCAGGTTCAGCATGCGTGTCTCCGGAAGCGGCGGAAGGGCCGCGGCCCTTCCGCGAGAACGGGTGGCCCGCTCAGACCGGCCAGAGCGCGGTGCCGAACGGCACCACGGCGTCCTCGACCATCATGTCGACGGCCTCGGGGTGCGTGTCTTCCTGCATCCAGTCAAGCAATTCGATCTGCTGGGTGTCCTGCATGTCAATTTCTCCTGTGGTGAACATGAGTGATTCAACATGAAAGCGCGGCTAAAAGATCGCCGCTCCTCATCCGGTATTTCGTGAATGCCGGGCGAGTGGCGTCGATATTAGTCTGATGAATTGAGGAAGGCAATGCACTGCAAGGTTTTTAGCCGAGCGGTGCTAAACATCGAGCATGCGCGATCCGGCGCGGCGCAGGAAGCGGATCACGCGAATCGCGCGGGCGCCGAGCGAGGCTGTGACCCGCATCAACCGAGCAGCGCTTTCCCGAGCGGCTTGACCGGCTCGGACCGGAGTACCAGCGAAGTGGTGACTGCGCCGAAGCGGGCAATCGCGTCGACGATGGTTTCCAGTTGCTCCGGTGTCGGCACCCGTACCTTCAGCAGGAAGCAATCCTCGCCGGTCATGCGGTGGACTTCGATCACGTGCGGCATGTCGGCGAACGCGCTCAGGGCGGGCTTGATGTGTTCGTGCGTCGTTCTCAGCCGGATGATGGCCATCATCCCCAGCCCCAGTGCCGCCGGATCGATCCGCGCGCCGTAGCCCGTGATGATGCCCCGCTCTTCCAGGCGTTTGACGCGCTCGGAAGTCGCGGGCTGCGACAGACCGATCTGCCGGCCCACTTCGGAAAGCGGCATTCGCGCGTTTTCCTGCAGGGCTTCGAGGATGGCGATATCCAGGCGATCGAGTTCTCCGTTCGACATTGCCGCCCTCCTGTTCCGTTAAGTCATCGGCATTTTGTCTCAATAACCGATGACTTGCCATTCCGCGCGTGTTTCCGGCCCGTCAGACTGCGAACTCCTGTGTTCATGGAGGCGGGGATGGAACAAGCGATTGTCATCGTGCCGGGTATCGGAAACTCGGGCGCGGATCACTGGCAGAGTCATTGGGAGGCGACGCTTCCCGGCGCCACGCGCATGACTCCGGCTTCGTGGGACGCGCCCGACCTGAGCGACTGGATTGCGGCGTTGGACGAGGCCGTCGCGAAAGCCGCGGCACCGCCGCTGGTGATTTGTCATTCGCTCGGTTGCTTGTTGTTCGCGCATTGGCATGCCGTTTCGACGCGCAGCGTGCGCGGCGCGTTTCTCGTCGCGGTGCCCGATCCGGGCGGCCCGCATTTTCCCGTCGCCGCGAAGGCGTTTGCGAATTTGCCGACCGGTGATTTCGACGGCGTGCCGGTTGTTGCGATCGCCAGTTCGGATGACCCGTACGACCCGTCGGGGCGAGGGGTTGCATGGGCAAGCGCGTACGGTGCGACGCCGCTTCTGCTCGGCGTGCGTGGCCATCTGAACGCGGACGCGGGGTTGAAGGAATGGCGCGAAGGAGGCGCGTTGCTCACGGCCTTTACCGCCGGATTGGGTGGATAGCGCACGCAAGCGGCTGGCGCGCTCCCGCGCTTTTCGTTGCCGTATGGAAGAACCGGAAGCGGTCGCGATCGTCGCGGGATTCCGGTCGCTGCGGCACGCCGTCGGGACGAGCGGTCAAGTATGATCGCTCGACGGCGACGTCAGCCTCGGCAATCGGGATTGACGCATGCCCGGCGGCGGATTCCGCGTCGACGACGCAGCGACTGACGTTCGCGACGTCACGTCGGCATTGCGGGTGCGCACGTCCCGGCCTCGAACAACGATGGAGACGACCTGATGCCCACGGCGCTGCAACCGGAGCGTGCCGGCCCGTCGCGGCCGGACGCCGACGCAACCGACCCCGACCGCATGGCCGCGTGGCGGCTCGCGATCTGCCTGTCGCTCGGCAGTGCGATCGCGCTCGGCCTTGCACGCTTTTCGTATGCGTTGCTGCTGCCGCCGATGAAGGCGGATCTCGGCTGGACGTTCGCGCAGGCCGGCGCGCTGAACACGGCAAACGCCGCGGGCTACCTGATCGGCGCACTCGCGTTTCCGTTGCTGTCGCGGCGCTGGCATGCGGGCACGCTGCTCGCGGCCGGCTGTGCGCTGACCGCGTTGCTGATGGCCGCGTGCGGATTCACGTCGGACATGCACGTGCTGCTCGTGCAGCGGCTCGCGACCGGCGTCGGCAGCGCGTTGATCTTCATCAGCGGCGGCGTGCTGGCCGCGCGGCTCGCATCGGCGTCGCCGCGCGATGCGGGGCTGCTGCTCGGTCTCTATTACGGCGGCACGGGGTGGGGCATCGTCGCGTCGTCGCTGCTCGTGCCGGCCACGCTTACGCAGGGCGCGCACGGCTGGCAGCCCGCATGGTTCGCGCTCGCGATTGCCTGCGTGCTGTTCTCGGCGGTGGCCGTGTCGGCCGCGCGTCGCATCGAGCGCGCGCATGCGGCACCAGCCACGCCGCGCGACGGAACGGCACCGGCCGTCACCGCGAGCCCGGCCCGCTTCGCGCTCGCGCTGGCCGGTTACGGCCTGTTCGGCGTCGGTTATATCGGGTACATGACGTTCATCGTCGCGCTGCTGCGCGGCGCGGGAATGAGCGGCACGGTGGTATCGGCGTTCTACGTGATGCTCGGCGTCGCGACCGTCGTCTCGGCGCGATTGTGGTCGCGCTTGCTCGACCGGATGCGCGGCGGCCAGGCCCTGGCCGTGCTCAACGCGCTGCTCGGCATCGCGACGCTGATGCCCGCGATGTTCGTGCATCCGGCCGCCGCGTTCGCATCGGGCGTGCTGTTCGGCGCGACGTTCCTGTCGGCTGTTGCATCGACCACCGCGTTCGTGCGGCACAACCTGCCGCCCGACGGCTGGGCGAAAGGGATCAGCGCGTTCACGACGGTCTTCGCGTTCGGTCAGATTGCCGGGCCTGTCGCGATCGGCTGGGTGTCGGACAGCGCGGGGCTCGCGCGCGGGCTCGTGTATTCGGCGCTGACGTTGTTCGCGGGCGCCGCGCTCGCGGCCGGGCAGCGTGCGTTGCGGGCTGCCGCGTAGTCACGCGAAGGTCAACGCGCGCACGCCGTGCGCGACACGCGATGGAACGCGCGGCTGAAGTAGATGAGGCTGTCGCCGTCGTCGCGCACACGGATCGACGTCGCCTCGATGAACATCACCGAATGCGAGCCGACTTCCTTCATCTCGGCGATCGTGCCCTGCAGGCTCGCGAGCGCGTCGCGCAGCACGGGCACGTCCTGCTCGCCGCGATCCCACACGGGCAGCTCGAAGCGCCGTTCCATCGGCAGGTCGGTGAGCCCCGCGAAATGCCGCGCGAGCAGTTCGTGTTCGGCCGGCAGCACGTTGATGCAGACATGGCGGTTGCGCTCGAAGGTCGCGTGCATCGCGCTCGACCGGTTCAGGCACACGAGCAGCGTCGGCGGCGCGTCGGTGACGGAGCACACGGCGCTCGCGGTGATCCCGCAGCGGCCGTGCGGCCCGGCGGTGGTGATCACGTTGACGGCCGCGCCGAGGTGGGCCATCGCTTGCCGGAACGCTTTCTGCGCGTCGGTCGGTTCGACGCGTGCAGGTCGCGCGCCAGCGGGCGCGGAGATCGTGGAGGATGTGGCGGACATGGGCGCTCCCGGGTGGACGAAGGCGGCGATCGTGCGCGCTGCCGGTGCAGCGTTCGATCGTCGACGATGACCCAAGCGTACGTCGCGAAAATGCGGACGACCATTCGCACGATTGACGATGAAGATGGCGTTCTCGCCAACGCGTCTGAAGGTTCTACCTAGATGCGCGGCGCGCTGCGCGAAAAAAGCGCGATTGTGCGTTCGTGCGGCACGTAAAAGGGTATTCAGCGGGTTTTCGGCTCGTTATGATGTACCGCACACCCCCAGCGAACGACGCTCGCGACGAGCCGGCAACCGGCCCCATGCGCGGCGCGTGCGATACCCATACCTATATTTTGCGAGACACCCGCGATGACGTCACCCGCACCGATCGTATACATCGTCGACGACGACGGCGGCATGCGCACGTCGCTCGCGTGGTTGCTCGAATCGGTCGGCATCGCGTCCGAAGGGTTCGCGAACGCCGCCGACTTTCTCGCGCGCTTCGACGTGAACCTGCCCGCGTGCCTGGTGCTCGACGTGCGGATGCCGGAGAAGAGCGGCTTCGACGTGCAGGCGGAACTGAATGCGCGCGGCGCGACGCTGCCGGTGATCTTCGTCAGCGGGCACGGCGATATCCCGATGTCCGTGCGTGCGCTGCAGAACGGCGCGATCGATTTCGTCGAGAAGCCGTACAACTCGCAGCAGATGCTCGAGCGCGTGCAGCGCGCGCTGCGGCTCGCGCAGCAGCGGCATGCGGTCGGCCAGCGCCATCGCGAGCTGCGCCAGCGGCTCGATGCGCTGACCGCGCGCGAGAAGGAAGTGTTGCGCGGCGTGGTCGACGGCAAGGGCAGCAAGCAGATCGCGTCGGACCTGTCGATCAGCGTGAAGACCGTCGACGTGCATCGCGCGAGCATCAAGGAGAAGCTCGGCGCGACCTCGATCGCCGCGCTCGTGCGCGACGTGATGGTCGTGTGGGGCGACGACGGGGGGGCGTCGCGCTAACAACGGTCGGTATGCATACGGACGCAGCCGCACCTGCACATGCCCCGTGCGCGGCACCGGTCGGCACCGCACGATCGATGCGCACCGCCGCTCAGCGCATGTACAACCCGCCGTTGATGTCCCAGCACGCGCCGTTCGCGAAATGCGCGTCGCCCGACGCGAGCAGCACGGCTGCGTCCGCAACGAAGCCGGCCGACCCGAGCTTGCCGCCCGGCAGGCTCGCGAGCACCTGACGAAGCTTTTCCGGCGCGACGCTTTCATACACGATCGGCAGATCGAGCGGGCCCGGCGAGATCGCGTTGACGGTCACGCCCTGCGAAGCGAGATCGCGCGCGAACACCTTGGTCAGCGTCAGCGTGCCGCCTTTCGCGGCCGCGTAGTGCGCGCCCGTCGCGGAGCCGCCGTTCTGCCCGGCGAGCGACGCGATGTTGACGATGCGGCCCGCGCCGCGCGCTGCGAAGTACTGGCCGAACACCTGGCAGCCGAACAGCACGCTGCGCAGGTTCACGTCGATCACCTGGTCGAACTGCTCGGCCGTGATCTCCATCGCCGGCACGACCTTCGATGCGCCCGCGTTATTGACGAGCACGTCGATCGTGCCCCAGCGTGCGACGAGTGCATCGCGCGCCGCTTCGAAATCGCGCTTCGACGTGACGTCGAGCGGCAATGCGATCGCGCGTTCGCCGCTCGGGTCGAGTTCGCGTGCATGCGCATGAATCGCGTCGGCGGCGATATCGGCCAGTGCGACGCGGTAGCCGGCCGCATGAAAGCGTTCGGCGATGACGGCGCCGAGCCCGCGCGCGGCGCCGGTGACGAGGACGATTCGCTCTGACATGGTGCGTGATTCCCTGGTTCGCGGGCGCGCGCTTGTTGTCGTCGCGCCCGCATCGTGGTTCATGCGGCGAGTGCCGCTTCGAAGTGTGCCGCGATCGCGCATACCCGTTCGTCCGTGCCCTTGCGCCCGACGATCTGCAAGCCGGCCTTCAGCGGCGAACCGGCCAGCGGCAGCGGCATGCTGAGTGCCGGATGGCCGCTCAGGTTGAACGGCCGGATCAACGACGACATCGCGATGACCGATACGCCGTCGCGCGCCTGCTGCAGCGTGATCGGCAGCGCGGGCAGCGTCGGCAGGACCAGCACGTCGGCGTGTTCGAGCGCGGCGTCGACCTGCGCGGTGAAGCGCAAGCGGACCGCTTCGGCTTCGGCGAGTGCCGCAGGCGTCGTCGTCGCGGCCGTGCGCAGCCGCGCATCGAGATCGGCGCCGAGCTTGGCCGTTGCGACCAGATGGCCGAACGCGCGCGACGTTTCCGCGTTGATCACGGCGAGCCCCGCGGCGAACGCGGCCGGCATCTCGTCGAGCACGATCGCATGCGAGCGCAGGCCCGACGCGCGTAGCGCCGCATCGAGCGCGGCCGCGATCGCCGGATCGGCGTCGACGGTGATTTGCGCGATCGTGCAGTTCGCCGACGATGCCGCCGCACGCGCACGATCGAAGCCCGGCGCGATTGCGGCCATCACCGCGGCCAGCGTGCGGATGTCGCGTGCGAATGGCCCGACGCAATCGAGCGTGGTGTCGACGGGCGCTACACCGCGCCGCGACACGCGGCCGAACGTCGGCTTCAGCCCGACCACGCCGCAGCACGCGGCCGGCCCGCGAATCGAGCCGCCCGTGTCGGTGCCGAGCGCCGCGTCGACCGAGCCGAGCCCGACCAGCGATGCGGAGCCGCTCGACGAGCCGCCCGGAATGCGCGATGCGTCCTGCGGATTGACGGGTGTGCCCGTGTAGTCGTTGATGCCGGTCATGCCGAACGCGAGTTCGTGCATGTTCGCCTTGCCGGCGATCTGCCAGCCGGCGTCGAGCAGCAGGCAGACCACGTCCGCATGCTGCGCTGCCGGCGGCGCATCGGCGAGCGCACGGCTTGCCGCGCGGGTCGGATGGCCGGCGATGTCGATCGTGTCCTTGATCGCGATCGTCGGGCCGGGGCCGCCGAGCGTGAAGGTGTCGATGAAGCCTGTCATGGTCGGTGTCGTGAAGAGGCTATGGAAGGCATCAGGACCGTGGCGCGGTGGTGAGCGGCCACGGGCCGTCGAGCACGCGCTCGGTGCGGAAATGGCGGATCAGCCAGGCGGAACCGTCTGCGGCCGGCGCGAAATCGACGGTCAGCCGCGCGGCGATCAGCTCGGCCGTGCCGTCCGCGTAGCGCGACGCCTGCAGCATGATCCAGCGGCCGCGCGCGCTCGTGCTGCCGGCGCCGACCTCGATCGATTCCGACGTCAGGAAATGCAGGTTCGCCGAGAAGTGCGGATCGGGCGGCAGATAGCGGCGCAGCATCGCGACGATCGCGGCCGTGCCTTCGAGGCGGCCGAACTTGCGCGCGTACTGCGGACCGATGCCTTCCCACACGGCGTCGGCCGTGAACAGGCCGGCGAGCGGCGGGCCGTCGCCGGCATCCTCGGGCACGTCGCACAGCGCCATGTAGCGCGTGATCGTCGCGCGCACCGCGCGCTCGGCGTCGAGCGCCGCGACACGCTGCGCGAGTGCATCGATCAGGCCGGGTGACGGGGCGGTCATCGTTGCCTCACGACGCGGGCCGTGCGGCGGGCGGCACGGCCAGCGCGCGGCCGACGCGCGCCTCGATCTTGCCGTAGCGCCACAGGTTGTATTCGCCGACGGGCGTCGTGCGATACAGGTTACATACGGCGACCGTCGTATCGAAATCGGCGACGTCGGCCATGATGTAGAACGTCCATGGCGCGCCGTCGGCCTGGCCGACCACGAGGCGATCGTCGTCCATCACGCCGAGCACGCGCACGCCGGGCATCGCTTCGACGGCGGCGAGCATCGCGCCGTACGCTTGCCACACTTCGCCGATCTTCTCGCGCGGCAGGTCGAAGAAGTTTTGCGACACGCCGCAGCAGAACAGCACGCGCAGCGGCAGCGGATTCGAATCGGACATGTCAGGTTCTCCTGAGGAATCGGTTGCGTGCATGAGCCGGCCGGCGAGAGCGCTTCGGCATCGGCTTCATGCACGTTCAAAAAAAGCTTCAGTCGATGCGGGTTACAGATAGCCGGGAAACGGCGTGACGCCGGTAAACACCGCGCCGGCGCCGTCGAAGTTGCCTTCGGCGAGAAACGCGTGCTGCGTGACGACCATCGCGTCGCGCAGCAGCCGCTGCAGCGGATGCGACCGGTAGATCGCGGCCGTGCCGCCGAGCCGGTATGCGCGTTCGACGACGCTCGCGCCTTCGCGCGCGATCTGCGTGGCAGCGAGCCGCAGCAGGCTGACCTGGTCGGGCGTCACCGGGTTGCCCGCGAGGATCGATTGCCAGACCGTGTCGGTCGCATCGTAGAAGAACGCGCGTGCCGAGCGCAGTTGCGCCTCTGCTTTCGCAAGCTCGATGCGGAAATACGCTCGATCGGCGAGGCGCGGCGCGCCGGTCGTCGTCTGGCGTCCGCCCGACATGCGGTTCACGACGTCGAGCGCCGCGCGCGCAAGGCCGAGGTTGACGACGGCCAGCACCTGCGCCGCATACGCGACGGTCGGATAGCGGTACAGCGGCTCGTCGACGGTCGGCTCGCCGCCGCGCACGAAGGTCCACGCTTCGGGCACGACACGGTCGTCGATGCGCAGGTCGTGGCTGCCGGTGCCCTGCATGCCGACCACGCTCCAGTTCTCGACGATCTCGACGTCGGCGGCGCGGAATACGGCCGTGCGCGGCTTGTTCGGCGCGGCGTCCTGCGCGCCCGGCACGACGATGCCGACGCCGAGCCAGTCGGCGCCCTTGCAGCCGCTCGCGAATTTCCACGTGCCGTTCACGCGCCAGCCGCCCGGCGCGGGCTGCGCCGGCTGCACCGGGAACAGGCCGCCCGCGAACACCTGGTCGGGGCCGCTCGCGTACAGCTCGGCTTGGGTTTCGAGCGGCAGCGCGGCGAGATAGACGTTCGCGGAGCCGAAGCTCGCGACCCACGCGGCCGAACCGTCTGCGGTCGCGATCCGTTCGACCATGTCGAGGAACGCGGTCGGCGCGAGCGCATCGCCGCCGAAGCGGCGCGGCGTGCCCGCGCGATAGATGCCGGCCTGCTTGAACAGCGCGATCACGTCGCGCGGCACGTGCGACAGGCGGTCGAACTCTTCGCGTCGCGCGGCGACGGTCTCGATCACGGCGTCGAACGGCGACAGCCGCCCGGCCGGGTCGCCCGCCACGGGTGGCGAGGTCGGCGCAGGTTCGATGGCGAGGGCGGCTTGGGGCATGGCTGGCTCCTGGGGGCGGATAGGGTTCGATTGCGGGGCGGCATGCGTGCTGTGCGGCATTTCAACGCGCGGCACGACGATGCAGCCAGTCTAGAAACGCCGATAACACGCAGCAATTGGTGCGTTGGGCCGCGCGACTGGTGAGGTTCCGTGCCGGACTAAAGAAATCTTCAGATGCGATCGGCGCGCGCCGGTGCTATGTTGGGTTTCCGGCTGCGCGATGCCGCGCGCCTTCATTCGAATCCGATCATGAGTTTTCCCGACGAAGACGATTTCCACCGGTTGCTCGATGCGCTCACCACCTGCGTGCTGCTGCACGACGCGCAGACCAAGGCGATCGTGTGGGCCAACCGCGCCGCGTGCATCGCGCTCGGCTTTTCTGTCGAGGAACTGCTGCCGCTGAAGGCGCCGGACATGACGCGCCCCGAACCGAAATACCGGCGCGAGATCGGCGTGGGCGCGATGGACCGCGCGATGGTCGACGGGCCGCAGGTGTACGAGTGGTGCTACCGGTCGCGCACGGGCGTCGACATGCTGTCGGAGGCGATTGCCACCTACGTGCCGCTGCGCGGGCACGATGTCGTGATGGTGCAGTTCCGCGACATCAGCGCGGAAGAAGCGATCCGCCAGCAGTTGCGCCGCTACGAGGCGCGGCTGCGCGAGTTCATGCAGGATCTCGACGAAGGCGTCGCGGTCGTGTCGCCGCACGGCGGCGCGCAGTTCATCAGCGAATCGGGGCGCCGCGTGCTCGGGCTCGCGCCCGACGAAGCGCTCGGCGAGGTGCTCGACTACTGCACCGAGGCCGATCGCGACCGGCTCGTCGCGCAGTTGCGCGATGCGCCGTCGACGTGTCCGTCGGAGCCGCAGCGCTACCGGATCGTGCGGCGCGACGGTTCGACGTGCTGGCTGCGCATCACGTGCCGGCAGGTCGAGATTGAAGGCGACCTCGTCGGGCTGCTCGTGCAGTTCCGCGACGTCAGCGACGAAGTCGCGATCGAGGACGCGCGGCGCGCCGAAGCGCGGATGCTCGAATACGCGGGCCGCTACAACGCGATGGGCGAGATGGCGACGGTGATCGCGCACGAGCTGAGCCAGCCGCTCGCGGCGGTGCGCAACTTCATCGAGGGCGCGGTGCGGCGGCTGAACGGCGGCGGCGCCGTCGACGACGCGATCTGGGGGCTGCGCAGCGCGGATCGGCAGGCCGAGCATGCGGCGCTGATCATCAAGAGCGTGCGCGAATTCATCGTGAAGCGCGAGACGGTCGTCGCGGTTGCGGATCTGCGCGACATCCTGGCCGATGTCGCGTATTTCATCGAGCTGCGCGCGAAGGAGGCCGGCGTGACGGTCGCGATCATGCAGGCCGATACGCCGTTGCCGATTCGCTGCGAGCGCGTGCTGATCGGGCAGGTGATTCTCAATCTCGCGTTCAACGCGATCGAAGCGTTCGCTGGCTGCGAGCGCGTGCCGCGCACGCTGACGCTCGGCACCGCGAACGTGGACGGGTACGCCGAGCTGCGTGCGATCGACAACGGCCCGGGCATCGCGGAAGGCGCGCATGACCGGCTGTTCGACGGCTTCTCGTCGTCGAAGGCGGGCGGTAACGGGATCGGGCTGTCGCTGTGCAAGAGCATCGTCACGCGCCATGGCGGCAGGATCGGCGCGAGCCCGGCCAATGGGGGTGGCCTCGATTGCCGCGTGACGCTGCCGCTCGCCGGTGAGCACGCGTAGCGGCTGCGACGCGCGGTGTGGCGAGGCCCGGCGTATTGAGGCCCGGCGTAGCGACACCCGACGTAGCGATGCCCGACGTACCGACGCCCGCCCCATCGTCAGCGCCCCAGCGCCCGCGCGGTTTGCCCACCGATGCCGAAGTCGGTGTTCGGAATGTCCTTGATGATCACGCGCGTCGCCTGCAGCGGCGCGTCGAGCACGTTCGCGCCGGCATCGGACAACGCGGCGATCAGCGCGCGTTTTTGTTCATCGGTGCGGCCGGCGATCAGGATCGCGACGATCACGGGCAGCGACGGCGGCGCGCCGTCCGCGGCGCTGCGGCCGCCGAGACCGATGTGCGTTGCGGGCAATTCGGTGAGCAGCACGCGCACGGATTCGATCGGCGCGCCGATCGCGTCGACGGTCGCGCGGGTCAGCCGCGCGATCAGCTCGGCCTTGCGGGCGTCGTCATGGCCGGCCGGCAGGAAAACTTCGAGTGTGGGCATGGTCGTCCGGAAAGGTGAAGGTTGCCGGTTCACCGTTGCACTTGCAGCGGCGAACCGGCCACGGCTTACAGCAGGAAGCCGATCGCGCTGAGCGCTTCGGTCGAGTCGATCAGGCGCACGATCTTCTCGGCGATCCGCATCTCGCCTTCGGCATCGACGTGCAGCTTGTGCGTGACGTCGGCCGCGAACAGCGTCGCGACGCCGCGCTTGTACGCGACGACGACCTGCGCGGATTTCAGCTCGACGGTGTCGGCGCCGCCGCTCTCCAGCGTAAAGCGCGACACGGTGCGCACCGTGCGCGCGGCGTCGGTCGCCGACGCCGAGTAACCTGACACCATCCGCTGCACGCGCTTCTCGCGCATGTCCTGGTCGTCGAACACGTAGTTCAGCGTCGCCGCGAAATCGGTCGCGTCGGGATCGATCGGCACCACGTAGTGGCCGGCCGGATCCCACAGGTCGAGCCACGCGCGATAGTCGCGGCGATCGAGCATCTCGGCTTCGCGCCACACGAATTCGATCGCGCGGGCGAAGGTCTGCTGCGAGAAAAGGGCGTTGCGGTCGTCCATTATTGCTGCTCCATCATCTTGCGCCATTGCTGGTAGGCCTCGCGCATGCCGGTCTCGTCGGTCGCATGGGCGGTCTTTTCGCCGTTCGCGGCGGTCGTCTCGCGGTTCAGCCCGCGGTTCACGAGGATCGGCACGTCGGGGCCCGCATGCGCGCCGCGTTGCACGCGCTCCCACGCTTCCGCGTCGTCGGGGCTGCCGAAGCCGAACGGGCCCTGGAAGTGCTCGTGGATGCGCAGCCGCTCGCGGTTCGCTTCGTCGGGGCCGCCGTCCATCGCGAGCGCGACGTGGCGGATCTCGGTTTCGTTCGCGGAGATCGGCCGCAGCACGCGGAAGAACGCCATCGAAAGCGCGAGGTTCGGGAACAGGTTCAGGTTGAAGCCGACGCCCATCAGCGAACGCACGATGCGGCGCACTTCGTCCGGCGCGTGGCGCTCGGCGAGCTTCGCCGCGAGCGGCGCGAAGCGCTCGGGCAGCGGCGCGCCGTCGTCCTCGTCGAGATCGATCAGCTCGGGCATCAGCACCGCGAGGCTGTGGCCGTTGCCGAGCCCGCGGCAGAACGCATCCTCGCTCGTCATGAAGCTCGTGATCGCGGCGGCCGTCTCGTCGTCGATCGACTTCATCCACGACTTGTGCACGACCGGGAAGTGATAGAGGTCGGTCGTGTTCTCGAGCTGGATCTTCCAGTTGCCCTTGAACTTGAACTTGTGCTCGCCGTTCGCCTTGATCGGGTAGCCGGCGCCCTGCTTCATGAACAGGTCGATCCACGGTTTCGCGCCGCCGAGGAAATCCTCGAGCGGTTCGATGTCGTCGTCGAAGCTCGCGAAGATCAGCCCCTGGTACACGCCGACACGCAGCTTCACGAGCGGCAGGTCGCCTTTCTCGCACACGCCTTCGTAGCCGTCGCCGTACGGCAGCGCGCGCAGCGTGCCGTCGAGCGCGTACGACCAGCTGTGATACGGGCACGTGAAGCCCTTCGCGTTGCCTTTGTGCGATTCGCACACGGTCGCGCCGCGATGGCGGCAGCGGTTCTGCAGCACGTTGATCTCGCCGGTCTTGTCGCGCACGACGATCACCGGCTGGCGGCCGATCGTCGTCGTGACGAAGTCGCCGAGCTGCGGCAGTTCGCTCTCGTGCGCAACCCAGATCCAGGTGCGGTAGAAGATGCGGTCGAGCTCGGCTTCGAACAGCGCGGGATCGTGATACATCGCGGGCGCGATGCGGTCGGGCTGCGCGAGGCCGTGCAACGCGCGGGTGTCGATCGTCTGGTAGGGAATGTCGCTCATCGTCGTCGTGGGGAAAGAGTCGCGAAATCGGGCCGCGCGGGGCGCGGTATCGAATGCCCAGTCTCGTCTTCTGCTATATATCCGTCAAATTGATCTAAAATCGTAGAGTCAATAAATACGGCAAATGATGGAGGCTACGATGACGTCGGTCGATCATCTCGATCTGAACCTGTTGCGTGTGTTCCAGGCGATCGTCGAGGAACGCAGCCTGACGAAGGCCGGCGAGCGGCTCGCGCTGTCGCAGCCGGCCGTCAGCTATTCGCTCGGCCGGCTGCGTACGCTGTTCGACGATCCGCTGTTCGTGCGCACGCGTTCGGGCATGCAGCCGACGCCCGTCGCGCTCGAACTCGCGGGCATCGTCGGCAAGGCGCTCGACATGGTGCGCGCGGCGCTGCGCTACGCGGAGCGCTTCGATCCGGCCACCAGCACGCGCACGTTCAGGCTGTCGCTGTCGGACGCGGGCGAGATGGCGTACCTGCCGGCGATCTGCCAGGCGCTGCGCGAGCGCGCGCCGCGCGCGACGCTGAGCGTGCAGCCGATGCCGGTGGAGGAGATCGAGGAAGCGCTGCGCGCGAGCCGGCTGGATTTCGCGATCGGCAACCTGCCGGAGCTGATGCCGCGCACGCGCCATCAGGTGCTGTTCGAGGAAACCTACGTGTGCATGACGGGCCGCCGGCGCGGGTTGCCGGCCGGCACCGCGCTGAATCTGGAACAGTTCGTGAGTGCCGCGCACGTCAACGTGAAATCGGTCGAGCACAGCCACCACGCGCTCGACGACGCATTGCGCGCGCAGGGCGTGGGCCGCAACATCGCGCTCGAAGTGCCGCACTTCGTCGCGCTGCCGAGCGTGCTGTCTGTCACGGATCTCTATGCGACGCTGCCGAAGCGGCTCGCACGGATCCTGAACCGCGACAACGCGTTCCGGCTTTACGAGCTGCCCGTGACGCTGCCGCCCGCGCCGGTGACGATGCACTGGCACGAGCACTTCCATGAGGACGAAGGCAACGCATGGATGCGCGCGCTGCTGGCCGAGATCGTCGAGCGTTTCGACGACGCGTGACGGCCGGGCCGCGCGCGGCGGGTGCCGCGTGCGCGCGTCAGAGATCGAGAACCAGCACCGCCGAGCGCGCGCGCGACACGCAGCAGCAGATCACCGTGTTGCTCGCGCGTTCGGCCTTGCTGAGGCAGTGGTCGCGATGATCGGGCTCGCCGTCGACGACGGGCACCATGCAGGTGCCGCACACGCCTTCGCCGCATGACGTGTCGACCTCGATACCGATCCGCGCGAGCGCGTCGACGATCGACGTGTCCGGTGTGACGCGCACCGATTGCCCACTGCGCTGAAGGCGCACTTCGAAGCCGTCGGCCGGGCCGGTGCTCGCGTTGGCATCTGCATTCGCATCGGCGGTTGCGGCGGCTGCCGCGAAGCGTTCGAGATGAATCGAATCCTCGGGAATGCGCATCGCAGCCGCCGCGACGACCGCATCCATGAACGGCCCCGGGCCACACGTGTACACATGCGCACGCACATCGATCGATTCGACGCAGCGGCGGAGTTCGGTCGCGAGCGCATCGGGCTCGACGCCGTAGTGGAACGTCACGTGCGACGCGAACGGCTCGGCCAACAGTTCGTCGACGAATGCCGCGTGCTCGCGGCTGCGCGCGAAGTAATGCAGCCGGTAGCGCGCGCCGCGCTTGTGCAGCGCATACGCCATCGACAGCAGCGGCGTGATGCCGATGCCGGCCGCGATCAGCACGTGTTCGCTCGCGTCGTCCGTCAGACGAAACAGGTTGCGCGGCGCGCCGATCGTCAGCTCTGCGCCAAGCGTCACGTCGTCGTGCAGCGAACGCGAGCCGCCGCGCGACTGCGCTTCCTTTTTTACCGCGAACAGGTAGCTGCCGCGCTCGTCGGGGTTGCCGCACAGCGAGTATTGCCGCGTGATGCCGGACGGCGCGGTGACGTCGATATGGGCGCCCGGTTCGTACGCGTCGAACGGCTGGCCGTCGACGCGCGAAACCCGGAAACAGCGGATGTCCTGCGCCGCGTCGATCAGCGCGTCGATCCGGACCTGGTGGCGGTTCGCTTGCATGAAAAATTCCGTGGGGTAAGAGGAAGGCGGCGCGGCAGATACCGCGCCGTCATGCGATCGAGAATAGGGATGGGCATCGCATAAATCAAATCGATTAAAAAGCGATGCCGGAATCAGTGGGGCAAATAATCGCTGGTTGCTGGTTGCTGGTTGCTGGTTGCTGGTTGCTGGTTGCTGGTTGCCAGCCGCCGATTTCCGATTTCCGGTTGCGATCAGCGTCGGCGATCGACGATCAGCGCGCAGCGATCGCTTCACCGGCATCGGCCGCCTGCGGCGCCTCCACCAATGCATGACTTCGTTCGCGATCGAGGCTGCGGCGATAGTGCCGGCACCCGGCGGCGAGCAGCAGCGCGGCGAGCGTGGCCGCCGCGACGTTGACGATCGACATCGAATGGCCGACCGCGGCCGGCGCGCCGAACACGCGATCGGTGAACAGCGCGACGACGGTCGTGCCGATCCCGAGCGCGATCAGGTTCGACACGAGCAGGAACAGCGCGGAGATCTGCGCGCGCATCTGGTTCGGCGCGAGCGTCTGCATCGCGGCGGTCGACGTCGGCATCGGGAACGATGCGAAGAACATCGCGACGACGAGCATCGCGAGCGACGACGGCAGGTGATCGAGCTGCGTGAACAGCGTCGCGGGGATCACCATGCACGCGGCGCCGATCGCGCCGGCGCGCATCGGCGCATCGCTGCGGCCGCGGCGCAGCAGCCAGTCGTTGAGCCAGCCGCCGCAGAACACGCCGGCCGTGTTCGCGACCAGCAGCACGATGCCGAGCGTGTAGCCGGCTTCGACGGCCGTCATCCCGAAGCGGCGGATATAGAACGCGGGCGTCCAGCTCAGCAGGCAGTACAGCGTCATCGCGTAGAACGAGAAGCCGAGGTAGTGGCACGTGAAGGTCGCGCGGTGCGTGCCGACGAAGCGCAGCGAATCGCGCATCGACACGCGCCGCACGGCGCCCGAGCGATCCTGCGCGAGCCCCTTGCGCTGCGGGTCGCGCACGGTGGCGGCGAACAGCAGCGCGACGAGTAGCCCCGGCAGCCCGACGATCAGGAACGTGACCTGCCACGCATGCACCTGCCCGACGACCGGCAGCGTGAACGCGCTCGCATGCTTGAGCAGTGCGATCACGTAGCCGCCGATCAGGAACGCGACGCCGCCGCCGATGAACGAGCCGAGCGAATACACGGCGATCGCGCGCCCGAGCTTCTCCTTCGGGAAGTAGTCGGCGAGCATCGAATACGCGCCGGGCGACAGCGCAGCCTCGCCGACGCCGACGCCCATCCGCGCGACGAACATCTGCACGAAATGCTGGCTGAGCCCGCACGCGGCGGTCGCGACGCTCCACAGCGCGATGCCGATCGAGATGATCCGCGGGCGCGCGTAGCGGTCGGCGAGATACGCGACGGGCAGCCCCATCACCGCATAGAACAGCGAGAACGCGAAGCCGTTCAGCAGGCTGAACTGCGTATCGGAAAGGTGCAGGTCGCGCTTGATCGGTTCGATCATCAGCACGAGGACCTGACGGTCGACGAACGAAAAGACGTACGCGAGCATGCAGATGACGACGACATACCATTCGTACGTATAGCGCTTGCCGTCGGCAGCGCGGGCCGTGAATGCGGACATGCGGATTCTCCAGGAGCGGGCGGTGGAAAAGCGCGGCAGCGGCCTTGCGGGCCGGGCGCCGTCGCGGCGCGAAAGCGTGCGGGTGACACGATCGGAGACGCAGCGTAGTCGGCCAAATTCGGCCGCCATAGCCGGAGTGACAGCCGCGCCACACGGGCATCTACCGACCCGGATAAAGAAAACACCAGGGCCGTGCGCGCGGGCCGCCGCGCAGCGCATGTGCGGCGGGGCGCGCGCGCATCATGCGGCGCATCTATAAGCGATATAGATCGCATTGCGTCGACGTCCGAAATTGTCGTTCCTAGACTCGGCCCGTTTTTCATTGGCAGCGTTGGTCGCTTGCGGCGAACGCGCTTCACACCACACGGCGCGATGTCGACAGGCGCCGGCATTTCTACGGGACGACGAACATGAACCATCCGAACGGGCGGGCCGACCGGCTTGCCGTACCGCTTGCGGCGCTGCTCGCCTGCATCGCGCTTCCTGCGTTCGCGCAATCGAGCGTGACGCTCTACGGCCGCATCGACACCGCGGTCGAATACGCGAACGCCGGACCGAACCACGTGACGCGCATGGGCAGCGGCAACCTGTTCGCGACGCAGTGGGGGCTGAAGGGCGTCGAGGATCTCGGCGGCGGCTACGCGACGATCTTCAAGCTCGAGGACGGCTTCAACGCGGCGAGCGGCGCGCTGTCGAACAGCAGCGCGCTGTTCGGCCGCGAAGCGTGGGTCGGCATCACGGGGCCGTTCGGCGGCGTGCAGTTCGGCGAGCTCTACACGATCGTGCACACGACGCTCGTCACATACAGCCTGCCCGGCCTCGGTGCGGGGCTCGCATGGGGCAACGCGACGAACAACTTCGTCGGGCCCGCGTTCCTGCGCGTGCGCAACTCGATGCGCTATACGTCGCCGCGCTATGCGGGCTTCATGCTGCGCGCGATGGCCGCGCGCGGCACCAACGGCGCGGCCGGCCAGCCGGCGACGCTGGGCGATACCTACGGCGCGGGCCTCAACTACGCGCGCGGCGGGTTGTCGGTGGATGTCGACTACATGCAGCAGAAGTTCAGCCCGGTTGCCGCGTCCACGCTGCGCGACACGAGCCCGGCCGCGAACGGCAACTACACGGTCGGTGCGATTTCGTACGACTTCAACGTCGTGAAGGTCGCCGCGCTGTACCTGCGGCATCGCGGCGGGCCCGACGTCGCGACCGCGATCGACAGCCAGAGCGCGTATCCGCACAGCGACATCATGGAACTGAGCGCGACGGTGCCGATCGGGCGTGCGTCGCTGCTGCTGAGCGTCGGCCATTACCGGAAGGTCGCGGACAGCGAAGGCAACGCCGATTCGTACGGCATCCGCTTCGACTATCCGCTGTCGAAGCGCACGGTGCTGTACACCGGCGCCGCGATGGTGCGAAACGGCGCGCATGCGCGCTTCGTCGTCAACGGCGCGGCGGGCGGCGGCGTCGCGGTCGCCAAGCCGGGCGCGACCGCCAGTTCGATCGTCGCGGGCATCCTCACGTCGTTCTGATCGCTCCGGCCACGCCGGCCGGCCCGCGCCGGCGTGTGTCGTCATGCGCAGGCCGGCGGCTGCGGCGCGAGCCATGCGTCGAACGGCGCCTGCTGGCCGATCTTGAACAGTTCGAGCAGCAACGCGCGCAGCCAGCGATGGCCGGGGTCCGCATCGAAGCGCCGGTGCCAGTACGCGTTGACGGGCCATTCGCAGGCGCCGGCGATTTCGTACAGCACGCACGGCTGCCGCGCCGCGAACGTGATCGCGATCGTCTCGGGCAGGATCAGCGCGTAATCGCCGTCCTGCAGCAGCGCGGGCACCACCATGAAATCGGGCAGCGCCGCGCGTACGCGCGGCATCAGCCCGTGCCGTTCGAGCAATTGCATCGACTGCGGATGCGACGTGACCGCGACGAAGCGCAGCGCGTCGGGCGCTGCGCCGTCGAGCACGAAATCGTCGGGCAGAACGACGCGCTGCGCGGTGCGGCGCGGCATCAGCAGCACGCAGCGCTCGTGCAGCAGCGCGGCGCGCTGGAAGTGGCTCGACGCGTCGGCGAAATGACCGAGCGCGAAATCGATGCGCCCCGATTCGAGCGCGACGTTGAGCTGGCATTCGTCGACGTGCAGCGTCTCGATCACGGCGCCCGGCGCACGCCGGTCGAATTCTGCGAGCAGCGTCGGCAGGAACGCGCTCGCCGCGAAATCGCTCATGTGCAGGCGAAACACGCGCTGCGTGCTGTCGGGCGCGAAGCGCGAGCCTTCGTCGAGCACGTCCTGCAGGATCGCAAGCGCCTTGTCGACCGATAGCGCGAGCCGTTGCGCGCGCGGCGTCGGCTCGACGCCGGTGCCGGTACGCACGAACAGCGCGTCGCGGAACATCAGCCGCAGCCGGCCGAGCGCGTAGCTGACGGACGGCTGGGTGACGCCGAGCCGCAGCGCCGCGCGGCCGACGTGCCGCTCCTCGTAGACCGCGCGAAACGTCTTCAGCAGGTTGAGATCGAGATCCTGCACGCGCAGGCCGTCGGGCGCGTCGCCGTCGTGCGGCACGGGGTCGGCGCGAGCCGGGGCCGCGGGGCGGCCGGTTGCGGGATGCATCATCGTGGTTTCCTCGCGGTGACGGAAGGCGCATGGCCGTAACGTCGCGCATACGCCTTTGCGAAATGGCCGAAGCCATGGATGCCGTGCGCGATCAGCACGTCGGTCACGCTGCGCGCGTCGCCGCGTTGCAGCGCCGCGTGCACGGCGGCGAGCCGGCGCTCGCGCACGTACGCGGCCGGCGTGGTGTGCAGGAACGCGCGGAACGCGTGCTGCAGCGTGCGCGGTGCGACGCCGGCGACGGCCGCCAGCGCGGCGAGCGCGAGCGGTTCGCCGAGATGCGCGTCGACGTGGTCGCACGCGCGGCGCACATGCGCGGGCAGCGGCGGCGTGCCACGGGCGAGCGTGTCGCTGTACGAGTGCGGCAGGTGCGTGAGCAGCAGCGACATCAGCCACGCGGTGAGATCGGCGCCGAAGGTTGTCGCGGCCGTACCGATGCCCGGTTGCGCGCCGAGCCGGCACAGGTATTCGAACGTCGGCAGCACGAGCGCGGCGCCCGCGCCGGTGCCGCCGGCCGCGAGTTCGAACTGCAGCGGACGCGTCAGCGTCGCGTGCAGCATGTCCTGCAGCTTGCGTTCGAGCGCGCCGCGTTCGAGCCGCAGCACGAGGTTGCGGCAATCGGGGCTCGTGCTCAGGCGGCTCGCGAGCGCGGGCGACGACACGGTCAGCTCGCCCGGGCCGGCGCGCGCGACGACGCTGCCGGCCTGCAGCTCGCAGGCTCCGGCGAGCGTCAGCCTGAACAGGAAGTGATCGGCGTCGCCGCCGAAGTCGATGCGCGTTTCGCGGCCGTAGCAGAGTTCGAGCAGCGCGCCGTGATGCAGCGGCACTTCGTACAACTCCGCGCGAAACGGATCGCGGCCGCGCGCGGCCATCCGGTGCGGCCCGAGCCGGTGCGCGACCGCGCGTTCGACTTCGTCGGGCGCCTGCAGCGTGCCGAGCCGGTTCGGCGCATGGCGGGAAAGGGCAATGTCCATTCATGGACCTCGTATCGGATGCGTTGGCGCGGCTTCATGCGCAGCGCCGCGATTGCGTTGCGCGAACCGGCGCGTCGTTGCGCGTTTTGAAGCGACGCGGCGGGGGCGGCCGCGTAGTCTCGGAAACACTCGATCAACCGGAGACGACGATGAAGGTATGTGTACTGGGCGGCGGCCACGGCTGCCATGCGGCGGCCATCGACCTGTTCGAGAAGGGGCACGACGTGACGTGGTGGCGGCGCGACCGCGAACCGCACGCGCGGCTGCGCGAACTCGGCACGTTGAACGTGACCGACTATCGCGGCAAGCGGTACGTGCCGCTCGGTGATGCGCCAGGCGCGATCCGCCTGACCGACGATCTCGAAGCCGCGCTGCGGGGCGCACGGCTCGTCGTGGTGCCGCTGCCGGCCACGTCGCACGATGCGCTCGCCGCGCGGGTCGCGCCGTTGCTGGAGGACGGCCAGGTCGTGTTTTTGCCGCCCGGCACGTTCGGCAGCTTCGTGTTCGCGCGTGCGGTGGCCGATGCCGGCAACCGTTCGCGGGTCGCGTTCGCCGAGACGGGCACGTTGCCGTACCTGGTGCGCAAGCACGGCGACAACGATGTCGTGATCAGCGCGTATGCGACGCGGCTGCCGACCGGCGTGTTCCCCGCGAATGCGGCCGGCTGGGCGTTCGACGTGCTGCGCGCGGGCTATCCGTCGGTCGAGCCGGTCGAGGATGCGTTGTCCGGCGCGCTGATGAACGCGGGGCCCGTGATCCATCCGCCGCTGATCCTGATGAATGCGGGGCCGCTCGAACACTTCGACGCATGGGACATCCACAACGAAGGCACGCAGCCGGCGATCCGTCGCGTGACGAACGCGCTCGATGCCGAACGCATTTCGGTGCGCGAAGCGCTCGGCTATCGCGCGCCGCATTTCCCGCTCGCGGACCACTACGCGGCCGAAGGCGACGAATGGATGTACGGGCGCGGCGCGCACGGCAAGCTGACCGATAGCGGCGACTGGCGCGAGAAGATCGATCTGCGCACGCATCGCTACATGCTCGAGGACACCCGGCTCGGGTTGTCCTTCATCGTATCGTGCGGAAGCTGGGCCGGCGTGCCGACGCCCGTCGCGCAGGGGCTGCTGAGCATCGCGAGCGCGGTCGCGGTGCGCGATCTGTATGCGGAAGGCCGCACGCTCGAGCGGCTCGGGCTCGCGGCGTTGTCGACCGACGCGATGCGTGCGCTGCTCGACGCGGGGTACGCGGCATGAGCGCGGCAGCCGATGTGACGCGCGTGCATGTGCTCGGCGCGGGACGCATGGGGCAGGGGATCGCGCTCGTGTTCGCGTACGCGGGCCTCGACGTGACGCTGGTCGACTTCAAGCCGCGCGACGCGGCCGGATGGCGCGCATTCGAGAATCGCACGCACGACGAGATCGCGCGGCCGCTGCACGCGCAGGTCGCGCTCGGTCGCATCGATGCCGTGCAAGCCGACGCCGTCGTCGCGCGCATCGCGCTCGTTGCGCGGGACGGCGCGGCGGATGCCGTGCGTCGCGCGGATATCGTGTTCGAGGCGCTGCCCGAAGTGCTCGACGCGAAGGCCGACGCGCTGCGCTGGCTCGGCGAGCATGTCGATGCGCGCGCAACGATCGCGTCGACGACGTCGACGTTCGTCGTCACCGAGTTGCAGCGCCATGTCGCGCATCCTGCTCGGATGCTGAACGCGCACTGGCTGAACCCCGCGCTGCTGATGCCGCTCGTCGAGATCAGCCGCAGCGATGCAACCGATCAGTTGGTGGTCGACCGGCTCGCCGCGCTGCTCGAACGCGTCGGCAAGAAGCCGGTGATCTGCGGGCCGGCGCCCGGCTATATCGTGCCGCGTATCCAGGCGCTCGCGATGAACGAGGCCGCGCGGATGGTCGAGGAAGGCGTCGCGAGCGCGCGGGAAATCGACACGGCGATCCGCACCGGCTTCGGCCCGCGTTTCGCGGTGCTCGGGTTGCTCGAATTCATCGACTGGGGCGGCTGCGACATCCTGTACTACGCGTCGAAGTACCTGGCCGGCGAGATCGGCCCGCGCTTCGCGCCGGCCGCGAGCGTCGTGCGCAACGTGGAGGCCGGGCGCGACGGCGTGCGTACGGGGGCCGGGTTCCACGACTATGCGAACGTGGATGTGCCCGCGTACATGCGGCAGCGGCTCGGCGAATTCGCACGGCTGCTCGACCACCTCGGGCTCGCGCCGGCATTCGACGGTGCGCGTCGGGAGGGCGGCAAATAGGCGGCGCGTCGGGGGGGTAAGCGCGAGCGGCGGCACGTGCCGGGAACGGCCGTGCCGGCCGCCACCGTGTTTACCGCCCGCCGGTGCGGATCGGCCCGCTTGCGCGGATCGAAGCATCATGGTCACGCCGTGTCGGTAGAGGCGGCAACGGGAGCGGCCCTCACGATCCGCGTTTCGCGCATGACGCACAGCGTCGCGACGGTGACGAGGCCGAGCGCGACCAGGAACAGCGACACCGGCCACGACGCGTGATAGCGCGCGAGCAGCGCGGTTGCGATCAGCGGCGACATCCCGCCTGCGAAGATCGATGCGACCTCGTGCCCGAGCGCGACGCCCGAGTAGCGCACCTCGGTGCTGAACAGTTCGCCGACGAGCGCGGGCAGCGTGCCGATCATCGCGCCGTGGCTGACGGCCGTACCGACCGTCAGCGCCAACCATACGAGCGGCGTCGCACGCGTGTCGAGCAGCCAGAAGAACGGAAACGCGCACGCGACGAGGCTCAGCGCGCCGATCAGGTACACGGGCTTGCGGCCGATCCGGTCGGACAGCCGGCCCCATGCGAGCATCGCGCCCATCTCGACGATCATCGCGATCATCACGCCGGTCAGCATCACGCCGTTCGGAATGCCGACGTATTTGCCGTAGACGAGCGAGAACGCGAGGAAGATGTACGCGCCGCCGTTCTCGGCCACGCGCAGCCCCATCGCAAGCAGGATTTCCTTCGGGTGACGGCGGATGCATTCGACGATCGGCAGATGCGTGTGCGCGCCGCGCTTGCCGGCCTGCTCGAAGTCGCGGCTTTCCGGCAGATGGCGGCGGATATAGATGCCGATCGCGAAGATGGCGATGCTCGCGAGGAACGGCAGCCGCCAGCCCCACGTGCGGAACGCGTCATCGGGCAGCGCCTGCGCGGCGAGAAACGCGGCCGACGACAGCACGAAGCCGCCGCCCACGCCGAGCTGGCTCCACGCCGCGTAATAACCGCGCTGCTCGGGCGGCGCGTTCTCGCTGATCATCAGCACGCCGCCGCCCCATTCGCCGCCGGACGCAATGCCTTGCAGCAGGCGCAGCACGACGAGCGCCGCGGGCGCCCACAGGCCGACCTGCGCGTAGGTCGGCAACAGGCCGATCGCGAAGGTCGACGCGCCCATGATCAGCAGCGTCCATACGAGCGACGCCTTGCGCCCGTAACGATCGCCGACGTGGCCGAACACGATCCCGCCGAGCGGCCGCGCGACGAAACCCAGCGCGAACGCCGCGAACGCGGCGAGGCTGCCCGCGAGCGGCGACGCGCCGGGTGGGAAGAACACGTGGCCGAACACGAGCGCCGCGGCCGTGCCGTACACGAAAAAGTCATACCATTCCATCGCGTTGCCGGCGACGGAGGCAATGACGATCCGGCGAAGCTGCCGGTCGGCGAGCGGCCGGGCGGCGCTCGGGGACTGCACGGTGTCGGTCGGGTACATGGCGGACTCTGAAGGGGGAGGCGGGCGCGTGCCGTCTTTGCAGCACTGCGGGCTAGTGTTGTCGGCACCGCCTTCCCGGTCAAATCCGCAGAAAAAGGGGAGTGTCATCACTCCCGCAAATGATGGTCGCGCCGGGCGCGCGGCCGTGCCCGCGCCCGGCACGCCGTTACCGCTCGATCTGGCGGTTCCAGCGCGTATCCCACTGCGCGCGGCGCGCGTTGATCGCGGCCCAGTCGACCACCGTCACCTTGCGCACCAGATCGTCGACATTGCCGAGGCTCTGCTGCATCCCGGCGGGCATCTTCGCGAGACGGTTGGTCGGGATCTGCTTGCCGGCCTCGGCGGCCTTCGTCTGCGCGGGCGCGGACAGCAGGAACTGCGCGAGCTTCTGCGCGAGCTGCGGATCGGGATTGTTCGCGACCACGCACAGGTCGACGAGCAGCAGCACCGGGCCTTCCTTCGGGTTCGCGTACGCGACCGGAATGCCCTTGTCCTGCAGGTCGCCGACACCCGTCGGCGTGAGCGGGAACAGGCCGGCCTCGCCGGTCTGCACCATCTCGGAGATCTTCGCGGAGTTCGGGATGTACTCGACGACGTTCGGCCCGACCGTGCTCGCCCACTTGCTGAAGCCGGGCTCCACGTTCTGCTCGCTGCCGCCGAGCAGCCGGTTGATCGCGAGGAAGCCGTGCAGCCCGAACGTGCTGCTCGACGCCGACTGGAACACGACCTTGCCCTTGTATTTCGGATCGGCGAAATCCATCCACGACGTCGGCGGCGCCCAGCCCTTCTCCGCGAACAGCTTCTTGTTGTACGCGATGCCGGTCATCCCGAGCTGCACGCCCGCGCCGACGTCGTCCTTCATCCGCGCGAACGGGTACAGCTCCTTCAACACCGGCGAATCGTCGAGTTTCTGGCACACGCCGAGGCTGACCGCGCGCGCCATCACGCCGTCGTCGAGGAACGCGACGTGGATCTGCGGCTTGTTGCGATTTGCAAGCAGCTTCGCGAGCACGTCCGACGACGTGCCGGGCACGACGACGACCTTCACGTTGTTCGCCTTCTCGAAGTCGGGCAGCACCTGGCTCGTATAGGCCTTTTCCATCGGCCCGCCGTTCATGCCGATGTAGATCGTCTTCGTTTGCGCGAACGCGGGGGCGCTGGCGCCCGCGATGCAGAGTGCGGTGGTGGCCGCGATCGTACCGAGCAGTTTCATCGAGAGGTCTCCTCTTGGGGGAAAGGGGCGGTCGGCGCCGTTTGACGGAAGAAGCGGCCGATCGAGAATGCATCGAGTGGCGTGGCGGTTTCGCCGGTCGTGACGAGATCGGCGAGCACGTCGCCGACGCCCGGCGCGAGCAGGAATCCGCCGCCGGAAAAACCGAACGCATGCAGCAGGTTCGGTGTCGTGCGGCTCGCGCCGATGATCGGGTTGTGGTCCGGCGTGCAGCCTTCGACGCCGCTCCACGTGCGGATCAGCAGCGCGTCGCGCAGCGCGGGCAGCAGCGCGCACGCGTCGCGCATCACCGCGCGCGTCGTATCGACCGACGGCTGGCCGAATTCGCCGTCGCCGCGGCCGCGCCCGCCGCCGATCACGCAATTGCCGCGCGCGACCTGCCGTGCGTACACGCCGCCGCCGTACACGCCGAGGTTGTGCGCGATGAACGGCGGCAGCGGCTCGGTCACCCACATGTTCGGGTAGATCGGCTCCATCGGCACGGCTTCGCCGAAACGCTCGGCGATCGTGTTCGCCCATGCGCCGGCCGAATTGATCAGCCACGTCGCGGTGCATGCGCGACCGCTTGCGTGGAAGTGGAAGCATGTGCCGTCGTGATGAACGTCGTCGACGGGCGTGTGCTCGAACACGTCCGCGCCCGCCGCGCGGGCCGCGCGCGCGAACGCGGGCGACACGAGGCGCGGGTTCGCATGGCCGTCGGTCTCGCACAGCGAGCCGCCGAGCGCCGCGCGGCCGAGCCACGGATAACGACGGCGGAACGCGTCGCCGCGCATCACGTGCAGCGGCAGGCCGTGCTCGCCGGCAAGCGCGGCATACGCGTCGAGCGCATCGAGATCGGCGTCGCTGCGCGCGAGCCGCAAGTGGCCCGACACGACGAATTCGCCATCGATGCCGATCTGCTCGGGCAGGCGATCCCAGATGCGCCGCGCGCGCAGCGCGAGCGGCAATTGCTCGGCCGGGCGGCCCTGGCAGCGCACGCCGCCGTAGTTCACACCGCTCGCTTGCGCGCCGCAGTCGCGCCGCTCGAACAGCCCGACACGCAGGCCGCGCCGCGTCAGCGCGAGCGCGGCCGATGCGCCGACCAGGCCGCCGCCGACGATCGCGACGTCGTAGTGCCGGTTCTCACTCATCGCGCGCCTCGTCGGGAATCGCCGCGACGTCGTCGCCCGCGAGCGCGGCCGAGATCGGGAACGGCTTCACGGGTGGTTGCGCGCGCAACCGGCCGGCGTCGGCGAGCGGCCGGCCGGTTTCGGCGGCCAGCACGAGCGCCGCTGCGTCGCCGCACATGCGGCCCTGGCAGCGGCCCATCCCGACGCGCGTCAGCGCTTTCAGCCGGTTGAGTTCGGTCGCCGCGCCGCCACGGATGCAGCGGCGCAGCGTGCCCGCATCGATTTCCTCGCAGCGGCACACGATCGTGTCGTCGGGGCAGCGTGCGGCCTGCTCGACGGGCGGCGCGAATGCCGCTTCGAGGCCCGCGCGGAATGCGCCAATGCGGGCGAGCGTGCGTTCGAGTGTCGCCGCATCAGGTTTGCCGGACGGCGATGGCGACGCGATGCCCGCATCGTCGAGCAACGCAAGCGCCACGCGCCGGCCCGACGCTTCGGCCGCGTCGGCGCCCGCGATGCCCGCACCGTCGCCCGCGACGTAAATGCCGCGCACCGACGTGCGGCCGGCCGTGTCGCGCTCGGGCAGCCATGCGCGGTTCACCGGATCGAAACCGAACCGGCAGCCGGCGAGATCGGCAAGCTGCGTTTCCGAACGCAAACCGAAGCCGAGGCCGAGCGCGTCGCAATCGAGCACGCGCGGCTGCGCATCGCCGCCGGCTGCGCGCCACGCGAGCCCCGTAACATGTTGATCGCCGAGCACGCGCTCGAGCGTGACGCCCGTTTCGATTGCCACGCCATGCGCACGCAGCCAGCCGATGTAATAGAGCCCCTTCGCGAAGGTCGACGGCATGCGCAACAGCGCGGGCGCGGCGGCGGCCTGGCGGCGCAGCGGGCTCGTGTCGAGCACGGCCGCGACCTGCGCGCCGGCCTTCGCATATTGGTACGCGACGAGATACAGCAACGGCCCCGTACCCGCGAACACGATGCGCCGGCCGATCGCGCAGCCCTGCGCCTTCAACGCGACCTGCGCGCCGCCGAGCGTATAGGCGCCTGCGAGCGTCCAGCCCGGCACGGGCAGCATGCGGTCGGTCGCGCCGCTTGCGACGATCAGGTGCGAGAACGGCACGGTAATTTCTCGCCCGTCCTGCAGCGTATCGACGCGGCCCGCGCCGCATGCCCACGCGAGCGTGTTCGGCCGGTAGTCGACGTGCGGCAGCAGCGCGGCCATCGTCCGGTGCACGGCATCGGCCTTCGCGGCTTCGAATCCGTACAGCGCGCTTTTGCCGCGCGCGAAGCCGCCGTCGGCCGGCGGTTGACGATAGATCTGCCCGCCCCAGCGCGCGTTCTCGTCGATCACGACGGGGCGCAGCCCCGCGTCGACCAGCGCCTCGGCCGCGCGCACGCCGGCCGGCCCCGCGCCGACGATCACCGGTTGCAGTGCGGCGTTCATTGCGTGTCTCCGGTCGCGGCCGGTTGAACGGCGGTGAGAATCCGCATGCCTTCGACGATCGGCGTCGAGCACGCGCGCACGCGCGCGCCGGCCTCGGTGCGCACCCAGCAGTCCTGGCACGCACCGATCAGGCAGAAGCCCGCGCGCTGTTGGCCACTGAATTCGCTGACGCGCACGCGGCGCTGCGCGACGAGGATCGCGGTGAGCACGGTGTCGCCGGCGAGCGCGTGCGCGAGGCGGCCATCGAGCGTGAACTCGACGACGGCGCGCTCGCGCTCGGCGACGCGCACGAACTGCGCGCCGTCGGCCGGGTCGTTTTGGGAACGGGAAACGGGAGTCGACATCAGTGTTGGCCGATCAGGATGCGGTTCAGGCCGTACACGCGATCGAGCAGCAGCATCGCGCCGGCGGTGATGAAGATGACGAGCGCCGACACCGACGCCATCATCGGGTCGATCGACTCGGTCGCGTACATGTACATGCGCACGGGCAGCGTGACCGTCTGCGGCGACGTGACGAAGATCGACATCGTCAGCTCGTCGAAGCTGTTGATGAACGCGAGCAGCCAGCCGCCGGTGATGCCGGGCACGATCATCGGCAGCGTGATGCGGCGGAACGTCGTCCACGGGTCCGCGCCGAGCGAGCACGCGGCCTGCTCGATGCTGCGGTCGAGGCCCGCGACGGACGCGAGCACGAGCCGCATCACGAACGGCGTGATGACGATCATGTGCGCGAGCACGAGCCACGCGAACGAGCCGGTCGCGCCGATCAGCGCGAAGAAGCGCAGCAGCGCGATGCCGAGCACGAGGCCGGGGATCACGAGCGGCGACAGCAGCAGCCCGTTCAGGAACGCGCGGCCGGGAAACGCCGCGCGGCCGATCGCAAGGCCCGCCGGCAAACCGATCGCGAGCGACAGCGTCGCCGACGCGAACGCGAGCTTCAGGCTGTTGAAGAACGCGGTGACGAAGTCGGGATAGTCGAGGATCGCGCGGAACCAGCGCAGCGACAGCCCGTGGGTCGGCAGCGTCAGCGTTTCGTCGGGCGTGAACGCGACCAGCACGACGATCGCGAGCGGCGCGAGCACGAACAGCATCACGAGCGTGTGGAACGCGAGGGCGAAGGGGCCGTTCTTTCTCATCGGGATGCGCCTCCGAGGCTGCGTGCGTAGCGGCGTTCGAGCACGCGGTAGTAGGTGAGCATCACGACGAGGTTCGCGACCAGCAGCAGCACCGCGATCGTCGCGCCGAGCGGCCAGTTCAGCGAGCCGAGGAATTCGTCGTAGACGGCCGTGGCTGCAACCTTGAGCCGGCGTCCGCCGAGCAGGCCGGGAATCGCGAACGCGCTCGCCGACAGCCCGAACACCATCAGGCTGCCCGACAGCACGCCGGGCATCAGCTGCGGCAGCACGATGCGGCGCAGCGTCGTGAACGGCGATGCGCCGAGCGACAGCGCCGCGTGCTCGGTTTGCGGATCGAGGCGCTGCAGCGCGGTCCACACCGGAATCACCATGAACGGCAGCATCACGTGCACCAGCGCGATCACGATCGCGAAGGTCGTGTATTCGAGCTTGTAGGGTCCGAGACCGACGAGCCCGAGCGCCTGATTCACGAGCCCGCTCGTGTTCAGCAGCATGCTCCAGCCGAACGCGCGCACGACGACCGACACGAGCAGCGGCGCGAGGATCGCGAGCAGGAACAGCGAGCGCCACGGGTCGCGCATCTTCGACAGCACGTACGCTTCCGGCGTGCCGATCGCGACGCAGATCGCGGTCGTCAGTGCGGCAATGCCGAACGTGCGCGCGAAGATCGTGTGGAAGTACGACGAGCCGAGCACTTCCGCGTAGTTGCCGAACTGGAGCGCGGCGATCGGCCCGGTGGCCGGGTCGTAGCGGTAGAACGTCAGCACGAACGTCATCGCGAGCGGCACGAGCACGAGCGCGGCGAACAGCACGAACGCGGGTGCGCACATCAGCCACAGCGGCGCATGCGCGCGCCACGTTGCGCGCATCGAGCGCCCGGTGGCGGCGCGCGCCGGTACGGCATCGGGCGCCGTGGACCGAGCGAGGCCGGCCGTCGCGCCGTCGGTGGGCAGCGGGCGGGAAGGCTGTCGCATTCAGGCCTCCCGGCGCATCACGCGCACCGCGTCGCTGTGCCAGTCGATGCCGACCGGTGCGCCTTCCGCGAGCGGCTCCGCGCCTTCGTTCTGGCAGCACACGAGCACTTCGCCGAGCGCGCTGTCGACGCGGTACAGCCACTGGCTGCCGAGGAAGAAGCGGCTCGTGACGGTCGCGGCGAAGCGGCCGGTATCGGGCGCGCACAGCCGCAGCTTCTCGGGCCGGATGCAGACCGACACCGCATCGCCGACGCGCATGTCGCGCTCGCGCGGCGGCAGGTGCGCGGTGCGTCCGGTTTCGGCGAGGTCGTGCCCGAGGTCGATGCGGATCGCGTCGCCGTCGTGCGCGACCACGGTGCCCGGCAGCAGGTTCGCCTTGCCGATGAACTGCGACACGAAGCGGTTCTCCGGGCGCTCGTAGGCCTGATACGGCGTGTCGATCTGCGTGACGCGGCCGGCTTCCATCACGACCACGCGATCGCTGATCGACAGCGCTTCCGATTGATCGTGCGTGACCATGATCGTCGTCGTGCCGATCTTGCGCTGGATCGCGCGCAACTCGAACTGCATGTCCTCGCGCAGCTTCGCGTCGAGGTTCGACATCGGTTCGTCGAGCAGCAGCACCGGCGGCTCGATCACGACCGCGCGCGCGATCGCGACGCGCTGCCGCTGGCCGCCCGACAGCTCGCGCGGAAAGCGGTGCGCGAGCGTATCGAGGCGCACGAGCGCGAGCGCCGCGCGGATGCGTTCCGCGCGCTCGGCCTTGTCGACGCCGCGCATGTCGAGGCCGAAGCCGACGTTCTCCGCGACGCTCATGTGCGGAAACAGCGCATAGCTCTGGAACACGATGCCGAGCCCGCGGCGGTTCGGCTTCAGGTGCGTGATGTCCTGCCCGTCGAGCGCGATGCGGCCGCGCGTGACGTCGACGAAGCCGGCGATCATCTGCAGCGTCGTGGTCTTGCCGCAGCCCGACGGCCCGAGCAGCGACACGAATTCGCCTTGTTCGACCGACAGGTTGACGTCGGCGACGGCGGTGAGTTCGCCGAAGGTTTTCGTCAGATCCGTAAGCGTGAGAAACGACATGGGGAGCTCCGGGTTCGCACACCGCGTAGCCGGTGCGCCGATGACGCGGACTCTAGCCAGCCATATTTCGGAGCGTCAATTTCGAATTCTGCTGAACGGGATGAATTTCGAAAAAATTCCGTTGAACGGAACGGATCGACGTATCGCGCGCAAATCGTTCCGATGAATGAAGGGTGGCCGGGCCGCGAAACGTACGCGTCAATCCCGTACACACCCGGATGCCCGCGGAATTTCGGCCGGACGACAATGGCGGCTAACGTATTCCGTTCAATGAAATCATCGAGGAGAGCCGGCATGCAGGAACCCCTTTCGTCCGGAATGCCCGGCACGCCAGTCGCGCGCGCTCCCGGCGCCGACGAGGACGCCGATCCGGCCGGCGCGCCGGGCACCGGCATGCTGCAGCGCGCGTTCGCGATCCTGCGTGCGCTGGCCGGCATGCAGCAGGACGGCGTGCGCGTCACGCATCTCGCGAAGGCCGTCGGCCTCACGCAGGGCACCGCGCACCGGATCCTGCAATCGCTGATCGCCGAAGGGATGGTCGAGCAGGACGAGCAGTCGAAGCTGTACCGGCTGAGCGTCGATTTCTTCGCGCTCGCCGCGCTGGCCGGCAACCCGAGCAGCATGCGCACGCTGTGCCGCCCCGCGCTGCTACGGCTGTGCGCGAGCCTCGGCGAGACGATCTTCCTGCTCGTGAAGAGCGGCTTCGACGCGGTGTGTCTCGACCTGTGCGAAGGGCCGTTCCCGATCCGCTCGTTTACCGGCGACATTGGCGGGCGCATCGCGCTCGGCGTCGGGCAGGGCAGCCTCGCGATCCTCGCGTTCCTGCCCGAAGCCGAACGCGAGGAAGTGATCCGCTTCAACGTGCCGCGCATTCGCGGCTACGGCGTGCTCGACGAGGTGTACCTGCGCACCGAGATCGAACGTGTGCGGCAGCTCGGCTATGCGGGCCGCAACAGCGGCGTGCTCGACGGGATGGCCGGCGTCGCGGTGCCGATCCTCGATCGCACCGGGTACCCGGTCGGCGCGCTGAGCGTCGGCACGCTCGCGTCGCGCCTCGGTGACGACCGGATGCCGATGATCGTCGAACTGCTGCGGCGCCAGGCCGACGCGATCGGGCCGCGCACCAACCCGTTCGACGCCGCGCTGCGGCGGCCGATGCACGGGCTATCCGGGAAAACCGTATAACGGAGTTGCGCGTCGCCGCGCGTTGCCGTTTCGTCAGCTTGCTTACGCGAGCCATTCGCGTCTTCTCGTCGACCTGTTCCGGCCGCACATGATGCCGATGAACATGCTCGTGTATCGCGTGACGTGTTTCGCGAATGCGGCGGATGTGTGCATGACGATGGTCGGTGGACGCGTGCTGTCGTTCGATGAGGATGCGATTCTCGAGCGTGTGAACGAAGTCGCGGAACTCATGATCGAACGCGGCGGGTTGCGTCATCTGCTCGACGAGCCGACGACGCTGTGGGGCGCAGTCACTATTGATCCGATCGGTCGCTGTGCCGGCGGCGGTTCGCGCGCGAGGGTTTCGTCAGCGTCGGGCAACGCGACATTGCCGATGGTTGCCCGTCGGCGGACATGCTAGGATTTCTTCCAAACTACTCCGGAGACTGCTATGCCGTTCATCTGCGAAAACGTTGAATGTCGTGCCGTGCTGGCTCGCGGGCAGGTCAGGTCCAGGCAAGAGGACGACGGGTGGTGCTTCTACTGCCCGGACTGCAATGCGAGGAACGAGTTGAAGGATATCGGTGCGCCAGGCGGTCCTGTCGAGTTGGTTCAGCCGGAAAGATCCGACCTTCCGCACAAGGTCATCGCGACGGCCCGACCATTGGAGGATGGCAGATACGCAGCGCAATTGCGCGTTCAGCGGGCACTCGGTGTGAAAGGAACGTACGCGGCCGAAGAGCATTGGGAGCAGCTCGGCGTGTTCCCGGACCCGCAAGCGGCCGTCGCGCACGCAAAGTCGTTCGCAACGGAGCTGCTGGGACAAACGGCCTAGACGCGAGCGGCACGCTGGATTGCGCGATACCTGGCCATGCGCGGATCGGTACGGGAGGCCCACGACCGTGGGTCCGCGCGACAGCCCGGTGCTGTGCGGCATGCGCAAACGGGTGCCGCGTCACACCGAATACTTCGTCGAACAAGAGGTCACTGACCTCGATTCACGCAGCACCACTGACAGCGAGCTTGACGAATAGTCTGGCTGCTTCGTTGCCATGGGACAAAGCGCGCAGCGCAAGGGCGAGCGCCAGCTGGGCGTCGTGGGTGGCCGCGCTGCGATCCTGCTCGAAGAGCTTGACCGCGTGGCGCATGTGCTGTGCCGCTTGCGTGTGAAGCTCGACGGCCGCCGCATGAAGTTTTGCGACGTCCGCGGCACTTGCGGCCGAGCCGGTCGATGGAGGTGTTGTCGAGGGCGTATTGGCACCGTGCGCGCCGGCGTCGTGTGCCTGATCGATCGCATGCAACGTGTGACCGTGAGCCATCATCGCCTGATGGGCTGCGTGGGCAAAGTCCTTGCCGTCCTCGAAATGCCGCGACGCCTCACGGTGATATCGCGCGGCCTGCTCGTGGTGCGACGCCGCGGCTTCCAGATGCCCTTTCTTGCTGTGCTTCGTGTTCATGCCGGCTCCAGTGCAACTTCATGACTGACTCGGATGGCGACCGATTCGAAGACACGGTGGCAGGTCGCAACGACGTTCTAATCTACACGCACTTGCGCCATGTGTGGCATTTGCGTGTCGCGGGACATCGGCATCGCGTTCGGTCTGCTTTTGCACCGGGTTGTCGTGGTGGCCATGCATAGTACTATCGGTCCGGGCACGCCGTCGGGAACCTGTCGGACTGCTTGCAACTGCGTCGGCCAGGAACAAGAATTGCCGAGTCGGGCCACCGAATCCCCGTGGGCCCCTCCGGCGGATTTCGCGCGTCAGACAGTCAAGCACCTTCCAACAGCACGATGCTTCCCGACATCAGCCATGGCATTTTTGCTTTGGTACATGAATACGCCATTTTTGGAAGCCAGCGCAATGAACTCATCGAAACGCGATTCGAGCCGGCCCGACGTGCTGATTATCGGTGGCGGGCCCGCTGGTGCGACGGCAGCGGCCTTCCTGAAGATGAAAGGACGCGACGTCGTGCTCGTGGAGAAGGAAGCCCATCCGCGCTTCCATATCGGCGAAAGCCTGCTGCCACGCAACCTCGACATATTCGAGCGGCTCGGTGTTCTGGAGCAGGTACGAGAGATCGGTGTCCATAAACCGGGTGCAGAGTTCGTCTCGGACCGTACGGGTCGCAGTTGCGCGTTTCCGTTCGAAAACGCACTGAATCGGGACCGTACGCACGCGTGGCAAGTACGGCGTGCGGACCTCGATGCGTTGTTGTTCAGACACGCCGCCGCGTGCGGGGCAGAGTGTGTCGAGCGTACTCGTGTCACGACAATCAAGCTGGACGATGCCGGCGGGCGTCACGTCGTGTCCGCGCAGGACGAATCGGGCGGCACCCGCGAATGGCATCCGCGCTACGTGCTCGACGCTTCGGGCCGCGATACGTTTCTCGCGTCGCGGATGAAGGTCAAGACTTCGAACAAATACAACAACACGGCGGCCGTTTATGCGCATTTCACTGGCGTGGAGCGTCGTGAAGGCGAACTCGCGGGCTACATCAGCATTCATCTTGCGGAGGATGGCTGGTTCTGGCTGATCCCGTTACCCGATCACACGATGAGCATCGGCTTTGTCGGCGATCAATCGGCATGGAAAGGGCGCAACGGAACGCCGACCGATCTGCTGACCGAGCGTATCGCTTCGAGCCCGACCGTCGCGGCTCGCACGCAAGGCGCACAGCGCGTATCGGACGTCTACAGCACGGCCAATTACAGCTATCGCGCCAGCGAGGGCACCGGTAACGGTTTTCTGATGATCGGCGATGCCTACGGATTCGTCGATCCGATGTTCTCGACAGGCGTATTGATGGCGATGACTGGCGGCGAGCTCGGCGCGCAGGCCGCCCACGTGTGGCTCGACGATCCGGTACGCGGAAAGAAGCTTGCGCAAGCAGCCAACCGGGAACTGTCAGCGGCAATGGATCGGATCAGTTGGCTGATCTATCGAGTGAACGATCCGGTCATGCGTACGCTTTTCATGGCACCGTCCAATCGCCTGTGGATGCGAGACGGCATCGTCAATCTGCTGGCGGGAAATCTCCGGGGGAGCTGGCGCGCGGCACTGCCGGTGATGTGCTTCAAGGCCGTGTATCACGTGCTCTCGGCACTGCACCGCCGTGGAGTCGAGATTGCGCTGCCGGAGACGCCCGCGACTGGAAGCTGATCGGACCGGATACCCGGCCCCGCCCGGCAGCGACCGCTTGCCGATTGCAGATCGGACATTGCCGAAAGCATCGGCGACGCACTGCAACAGGTCGTCAGGCGACGTCCGACACAACCCACGATCGAAGCATCGACCGTCGCCAGGCCCGTTACTTCACCTTGAACGAATAGTCGCCGTGTGTGCGATGTCCGTCCGACGCGACTGCGACCCAATGCACCGTGTACGTGTCGGGCGGCAACGTCGGCAGCGCAACATGTATCGATTTCCTGTCGTTCGGATCGACTTCGGCCTTGGCGGTATTCACCTGGTTACCGTTCGAATTGCTGACGTTCAGCGAACTGAACGCGGGTTCGAGCGGTCCGTCGAACTCGATCGCCACGCTTGCCGGCGCCGCCACTTCGGCTCCCGCCGACGGTGACTGATGGTGCGGAAACACATGCGCGAATGCCATCGACGCGATCGAGATACCTGTCGCGAGGGCTGTTGCGCGCAAGCCGTGACGAAGTCGCTTGAGTGCCGGCATGGCTATTCCCCTTTGCCGAAAAATGGCTTGCCAAGCGAGTGGGGCATCACGTCGTCCAGGAACAGGTGTGCCTGGAACAGGACGCCAACGCCCTTTCCGCTTGCATGGTTGACCGGAATGACCGCTTCGGCGCCAAACTGGCCCCATCGGTTGAGCCAGAGCAGGCCGGGATTGATGCTGCCGGTCGTATGTCCCGAACAGGGGCCGCCTGTACAGGTGCTCATCGGCAACTCGACGACCGGTATCAGGTTGCTGAACGGTGCCTTGAGTCCCACGTCCTGCACGAAATTCTGCAGATACGGCAGGCTGTATTGCACGGTGACGCCCCAGCTCAACGAATCCGGGTCGGCGTTGTTCGTCGTCAGGCGCGGACCGATGGTCCCGGTGATCGCGAGCGGCTTCAGATACTTCAGGCTATCCGGCAAATCGCCGAATCCCTTGCCGACGTATAGCGTCGGCGTGATCGCCGAGTGCGGATCGGCGATCGACCTCGCTCCGGTGCCGCCCAGTTCCGCGATCGCGCCAACGGAGGCCATGAACTCGTGCTTTTCGTTGACGTAGAAGCGGTATTTGACACCGATCGCGAAGTTGTCGAATCCGCGGGCCGAACCGCCATTCGGCGCGTTGACGTTGACGTAGGTTCCCACCACCGAAAGGGCGACACTGGGCGTGATCAGTTTGTCCCACTCGAGCGACGTCGTGTTGGTGTTCTGCTCGTCGCCATCGTCGGTCAGCGATTTGACGTGGCCGAATTCGAGATTGATTTCGTCGCCGACACCGGGGTCGTCGACCGCCATCGTCGCCGGGAAAACCCGATTGCCGGCGATCGCATGCGCCGATGCAAGCGATGGAAACAGAAGCGGGACGGCGACGGTCGCCGGAGCAATGAGGGCCGCAAGCATCGGCATACTGCCGCGTGCAGGAATGATGGTGCGCATGATTCGATCCTTGTGAGAGGCGCTGATGTGCTCGCGAGCCTGTCAAAAGACGCGCGAGCACATGGCGATGCAGTGACGCTGCATCGCCGTCTGGCTGACTCGATCAGGATGAAAACGGGGGCGCACGCGGCTGGGCCGCAGCGAAGTGGAAAACGCTGTGAGGTGTCTGGAACGCCGGTGCCGACGTGGAATGAATCGGCCAATCCGTCGGCACGAATCCCGAGGTCCCGCCCAGCAACGCGGGCATGTCGGCAAGCAGCCCGCAGTATGCGCATGCCTGCCAGTGGCCCGCCTTCTCGGGCAACGACGCGTGGTCGGGGCCCGCAACGTCCGCGCCGTTCTGCGCGGTACAGAACGCCCCGGATAAGGCGTCGAACTGCCGCTCGGACGAAAGGCTTTGCGATATCGTTGGCGCGAGCGTCGCCATCAGGATTGCAAGCAATCCCAGGATGCTGCCTATCCTCCTGCGAAACAGGGCTGACATGATTTCGGTGGAATCGCACGCTCGTCGGCACGTTGCGGGGAGTATGGCATAGGCACCGGACGGTCCGGATGGGGAAGTTCCCTACTTATGTGTGGGCATCGGGAGGTGCTTCGCGCGTGTTCGGACTATTCGTCGGCGTCTGCTCTTGCAGCCTGCGACCTTCGGCTTGAAGTATTCAAGCGACAACTGTGGCAATCCGCGAAGCACTTCCTGCATCGACGACCCGGTTGCCGGAAAGGAAGTGGAGGCGTCGCGTGTTCCGCCGGCTGCCGCCGGCCACCTCGTCAGTTATGGATATCGAACGAGAAGTACTTCTTCGCGATCCGCTGGTACGTCCCATCCTGAATCAGGCTCGCAAGCGCCTGGTGGATCTGCGTGCGCAGCGCACCTTCATCCGTTCGCAGATCGCGTTGCCGAGATCGATGTCGAAGCCGACGAGCTTGCCGTCGGGTGCGAGCGATTCGAACGGCGCGTAGCTGGGATCGACGCCGAGACGCAGCACCGCCGGGTCTTTCGCGGCGGCGGCGCCTGCCGTCAGCGCGAGCGCGACGGCCAGTACGCGCTTTTTCATTTCTGTCTCCAATACCGATTGATGTTGTTTGTCGTGAAGCGAACCAGCGGCCGATGGGCGTGACTGCCCGCGCCTGGCCATGCGCGGGCGGCTGGACGATCAGGGAATGCGGTTCAGTGAACGGCGCCGGTGATGCGCGCCATGCTGTGCCGGTAGCCGGCGGGTGAAAACGAGGCGTTCAGCGCGGCCATCGCCACGATCACCGCGATATGCATCCACCACGCGGTCTCGAAGCCGCCGCCCGCGTCGCGCAGCCAGCCGATCAGCCAGGGGCTCGCCGCTACGGTCAGGAAGCCGACACCCTGCACGAAGGCCGCGAGCGCACCCGCGAGCCGCGCGTCGGGCAGGTGGTCGAGCGTGACGATCAGGCTCATCGAGAAGAAGCCGCCGAGACCGACGCCGACGCTCGCGACCCAGAGCCACGGCGCGAACGCGGGCAGCGTCGCGAACCCGGCGAAACCGGCCGCTTGCAGCGCGAGCGTGAGCCACAGCACGTTGCGGCGATCGGGCGAACGTTTCGCGAACATCGGCATCGCGAGTGCGCCGATCGCCTGGAACAGCGCCATCCACGCGAGCAGGTTGCCGCTCGCCTGCGCGCTCATGCCGACGCTGCGATAGAACGCGGGCAGCCATGCGACGAGGCTCGCGTAGCCGCTGTTGCTGAGGCCGAAGAACAGCGCGAGCTGCCACGCGCGCGGAATGCGTGCGAACGCGGTGATCGGCGCCGACACGGCCGTCGCGTGCACGTTGTCGCTTGGCGCTTTCGCGCGCCATAGCGCGAGCGTGACGAGCGCGGGCACGGCCCACACGGCGAGCGCGAGATGCCAGCCGCCGTGCGCGGCGAGCCACGGCGCCGCGACCGCGCCGAATGCGCCGCCGCCGACCAGCGCGGCCGAATAGAGGCCCATCGCGAGCGGCAGCCGGTCGACGAACCAGCGTTTCGCGAGGCCCGGCACGAGCGCCTGGACGACGGCGACGCCGGCACCCGCGACGATCGCGGTCGCGATCAGGCCCGCGCTGCCGCCGGTCCACAGGCGTGCCGTGCAGCCGGCCGCGATCAGCGCCAGCGCGGCGGCCAGCGCGCGCTGCTCGCCGAAGCGCCGCGCGAGCCCGACGCCGACCCCGGCGATGACACCCATCAGCACGAACGGCAGCGTGGTCAGCAGCGCGGCCGCGCGAAAGCCGAGGCCCGTGTCGGCGCGCACGACGTCGAGCACGGGGCCGAACGCGGTCAGGAACGGACGCAGGTTGAGGCCGGCCAGCACCAGCAACGCGAGCGCGCCATAGGAGACGGAAGCCGCGTGCGGGCGGTGTACGGCTTGCGCGGTGCCGGGGTCGGTCATCGGGATGCTCCAGGGAGGGGCCGGTGGCCCTGAGATGCGATGCCGAAAGGGTAAGCGCGCACCACGCCAGGTGAAAATTAAATATTCGACTGGGAACCAGTGCGAATTGCGATGGGACGACGCGGGATGGCGGGGACGCATGGACGCGGCCGCGCGGGACCGGCCGTTGGCGTGCGCTTCGGCGGAGGCGTCGTTACGCGGCCGATGCGTGTTCCGTGCCGGCTTTTTCGCGCGCCGCGACCAGCGTCCGGATACGCGCACGATCGGCGGCCGTCTCCGGCGTGAAAATCACGAGCGTCAGGTCGGGCCGGCCGTTTACCGCGAACGCCGAGTATTCGAGCGCGATTCGCCCGACGGCCGGATGACGGATCTCCTTGGTGCCTTCCTCGTTCGCGCGGATATCGTGATCGCGCCACAGTGCGTCGAACTCGGCACTCGTTGCACGCATCTCGTCGACGAAGGCCTGCACGGTTTGCGTCGCACCGCCGCGCGCGACGTCGGCGCGAAACGCGCCCACCGCAAACCGCGCGACCTGTTTCCAGTTCGACTGCGCATCGCGCACGCGCTGATCGACGAAGATCAGCCGCAGGATGTTGCGCCGCTCCGGCGGCAGCGTTGCATAGTCGGTCAGCGTCGCGGCCGCCGCGTCATTCCATGCAACGACGTCCCATGTCGCCGAACGCACGATCGCGGGGCTCGCTTCGAGCGAATCGAGCACGTGCTGCAGGCGCGGCGTCACGCTGTCGGTCGCGTGGTAGCGCACTTCGGGCGGATGGCCGACGCCGATCAGGAACAGGTGCTCGCGTTCCGCTTCGTTCAGCAGCAGCGCGCGGGCGAGCCGGTCCAGCACGTCGGCCGACGGTGCGCCGCCGCGCCCCTGTTCGAGCCACGTGTACCACGCGGCGCTCACGTGCGCGCGCTGCGCGACTTCCTCGCGCCGCAGGCCCGGCGTGCGGCGGCGTGTGACGGGCAGGCCGAGCGTGGCCGGGTCGAGTTTCTCGCGGCGATCCCGAAGGTACGCGCCGAGCAGGTTGTCGGGTGCGTCTGCCATAGCCTGTTAGTTCGTTTACCGGTAAACCGTCACGTCTTCATCGCGAGCGGCCGTCGACGGATAGTAATCCTCCATTCCATCCGGAGGTGCTGAACATGCGTGTTTTTGTCACTGGAGCATCGGGATTCGTCGGCTCCGCCGTCGTTGCCGAACTCATTGCCGCCGGCCATTCGGTACTCGGGCTTGCACGGTCCGATGCGGCCGCCGCGTCGGTTGCAGCCGCAGGCGCCGATGTCCATCGCGGATCGCTGGAGGATCTCGACAGCCTGACGCGCGGCGCCGAAGCCGCCGATGCCGTGATCCACACGGGATTCAATCACGACTTCTCGCGCTTCGCGCAGAACTGCGAACTCGACCGCCGTGCGATCGAGACAATCGGTGCGGTGCTCGCGGGCTCGGCGCGGCCGCTCGTCGTCACGTCGGGCCTCGCGCTCGTCGCGCCCGGCCGCGCGGCGACCGAGGACGATCCGCACGTGCCGGCGTCGCCGACCTATCCGCGTGTATCCGAAGCCACCGCGGCTGCGTTGGAAGCGCGCGGCGTGCATGCGTCGGTCGTGCGCCTGCCGCCGTCCGTGCACGGCGACGGCGATCACGCGTTCGTGCCGCACCTGATCGCGGTCGCGCGGGAGAAGGGTGCATCGGCCTTTATCGGCGATGGCGGCAATCGCTGGCCGGCCGTGCACCGGCTCGACGCGGCACGCGTGTACCGGCTCGCGATCGAACGCGGCGCGGCCGGTGCGCGCTATCACGCGGTCGACGATACGGGGGTGCCGTTCCGCGAGATCGCGGCGGTGATCGGCCGCCGGCTGAACGTGCCGGTCGTCGCGAAATCGGCGGCGGAAGCCGGCGAGCACTTCGGCTGGTTCGCGATGTTCGCGGGGATGGATGCGCCCGCAACCAGCGAGCATACGCGTGCATGGCTCGACTGGGCCCCGAAGCAGCCGGGGCTGATTGCCGACATCGACCGGCCGCGGTATTTCGAAAGCTGAGCAGGCGGTGCGCACGTGACCATCGGCATGGCGCCGACCGTGCGCGCGGCCATGCCCGAATCCTTCAGCGTGCCTTTCCGCACGACGCTTTCGATGCCTTCACCGATCGGCGCGGCCGGCCGGTCGCTTGCGCCGATCACGAACTCGAACTGCGACAGCGCCGCCGAGAGTCGGGCCGCGCCGGAATGACGATCGTCTTCGCGAGCGCGGCCGCGATATCGAAGCGCAGCCGGCCCTTTGGCGCCGCGCGTCATTCGACCGGATGCAGATCCTGCAGCAGCGTCGGCACGAGTTCCGACACGGTCGGGTGGATGTGCATCGCGCGGCTGATCGTCGTGTACGGCGCGCCGGCGGCCATCACGTCGAGCATCCCGTGCACGACCTCGTCGCCCGTCACGCCGAGGATCGACGCACCGAGGATCGCGTGGCTGTCCGCGTCGACGATCACCTTCATGAAACCCTGGCTTTCGCCTTTTTCGACCGCGCGGCCGACGCGCGTCATCGGGCGCATGCCGACGAGCAGCCTGCGGCCCGTCTGCTTCGCTTCCGCGAGCGTCATGCCGACGCGGCCGAGCGGCGGATCGATATACATCGCGTACGCCGTGATGCGGTCGGACACCTTGCGCGGATCGGCATCGAGCAGGTTGGCGGCGACGATCTCGTAGTCGTTGTATGCCGTGTGCGTAAACGCGCCGCGCCCGTTGCAGTCGCCGAGCGCCCAGATGCCGGGCACGTTCGTGCGCAACTGCTCGTCGACGCCGATATAGCCGCGCGCGTCTGTCTCGACACCCGCACGGTCGAGTCCGAGATCGTCGGTGTTCGGCACGCGCCCGACCGCGAGCAGCAGGTGCGAGCCCGCGACCTCGCGGCCGCCGCCCGCGCAGTCGAGGCCGACCGCGATGCCGTTGCCGTCGCGTCGCGCGCTCAGGCAGTTCGCGTCGAGCTGCACGTCGATCCCTTCGTTTTCAAGGATCTCGCGCACGGCCTGCGACACGTCGTCGTCCTCGCGGCGAATCAGGCGCGAGCCCTTCTCGATGATCGTGACCTTCGACCCGAAGCGGCGATACATCTGGCCGAATTCGAGCCCGACGTAGCTGCCGCCGACGATCACGAGATGCTCGGGCAGGAAGTCGACGTCCATCATCGTCGAGTTGGTCAGGAACGGCACCGAGTCGAGGCCCGGCATCGGCGGCACCTGCGCGCGTCCGCCGACGTTGATGAAGATGCGTTCCGCTTCGAGCAGTTCGTCGCCCACGCGCACCGCGTCGGCGCGCTCGAATCGGGCATGGCCCTGAAACACGGTCGTGTTCGCGAGGCCGCGCACCCATTGTTCGACGCCGTGGTTCGAGCGGCCGGAGATCTGGTCCTTGCGCGCCTTCACGGCTTTCATGTCGACGGTGACGGGGCCGCCGACCGACACGCCGTATTCTGCGGCGCGCCGCGCGAGCTGCGCGGCGTACGCGCTCGCGATCAGCGTCTTGGTGGGGATGCAGCCGGTGTTCACGCAGGTGCCGCCGAAACGGCCGCGTTCGACGATCGCGACTTTCATCCCGGCGGCGGACAGCCGCGCGGCGAGCGGCGGGCCGGCTTGCCCGGTGCCGATGACGATCGCATCGAAGTGTTGCGTCATGACGTCCTCCTGCGCGGGTGCAACGAGGGAAGGGGCCGGTGCAGGCGTATGCGGTGCCGGCGGTCGTCCGAAGGGCGACGAGCGTCTATGGTAGACCTGTTGGCGGGCCATCGCGAGTTGACGCGATTCGGCTGATGTGGACCAGCGCTCACCCGGGAAGCAGTACTGCGGCTTCCGGTCCCGGGCGATGCGAATCCCCATGATGCGTCCCTGCATCGACCTTCCGGGGCAGCGTGGCGTCAGGGTTTCGATCGACCGGTTCTCTTCCGCTCCGGTGCCGCGTTGCGCACGTCGACCGGAACAAACGGCGCCTCGAAGTGCTTGACGAGAAAGTCGATGAACGCGCGGGCACGAGTCGACTCGTTGCGTTGCCCCGGGTAGTAGACGAACAGGTCCGCGGAGGGCAGGACGACGTCGGGCAGCACGAGGCGAAGTCGCCCGCTCTGGATGTATTTGGCGAGATCCCACTCGGAGCGGATCAGGATGCCGTGACCGTCCAGCGCCCAACGCAGCACGATGTCGCCGTCATTGCTGGAGAGCGAGCCGCTAACCTTCAACGCCTCCAGATGATCGTCCTGCATGAATCGCCAGACGCCGAATGCATCGTCGTTCTGCGTGTGGATGATGCAGCGGTGATGGGCCAGATCTTCCTTGCGCTGCGGGACGCCGTTTCGCTCGAGATACTTCGGCGACGCGCACAGAAACCGGCCATTGCTCATCAGGCGCCGAGCCCGCAAGCGCTGGTCCGGCAACTCGCCGAACCGGATGGCCAGGTCGAACCCACCTTCGACCAGGTCGACCGGGCGATCGGTAACCACGAACTGGACATCGACGTTGGGATAGCGCTTCGCGAATTCAGACACCAGCGGCGCGATGGTCGTGCGCCCGAAGCCAAGCGTCGCATTGATGCGCAGCCGTCCGTGCGGGTCCGACGGCGTCCCGGCGATCGCGTCCTCCATCTCCCGCACCTGATCGAGAATCTGCGTGGCGTACCGCGCATACATCTCGCCTTCCGGTGTCAGGCTCACGCTGCGGGTCGTCCGGTTGACCAGCCGCTTGCCGAACCGGTCCTCGAGGATGCCGAGCCGCTTGGTCGCCGCGGGAGGTGTGATCCCGAGAGACCGCGCTGCTCCCGACAGGCTCTTCAGTTTTGCGAGCTGGATGAAGAACTCGAAGTCGGATGTCGAATCAGTTCTCACTTTTGGTAAAAAATGAAATGAATTAAGGTGAATTATAGGTCGTTCCCCGCGGACTATGCTCCGTCTCATTGCAGCAACGTGCGTGCAATCGAGATCGCCAGCAAACGTGTCAGTCCAGGAGACGCCACCATGAGAATCGTCGAGATTCGCGAAATAACTGTTCCGATCAGTTCCCCGATCCGGAATGCCTACATCGACTTCAGCAAGATGACGCTGAGCCTCGTCGCCGTGATTACCGACGTGATCCGCGACGGCAAGCCGGTCGTCGGCTATGGCTTCAATTCGAACGGCCGCTATGGCCAGGGCAAGCTCATGCGCGAACGCTTCATCCCGCGCATTCTCGAAGCCGATCCCGGCTCGCTCGTCAACGATGCTGGCGACAACGTCGACCCGCACAAGATCTGGGCGACGATGTTCACCAACGAAAAACCGGGCGGCCATGGTGAACGCTCGGTCGCCATCGGCACGATCGACATGGCGGTGTGGGACGCGGTGGCCAAGATCGAAGGCAAGCCGCTGTTCCAGTTGCTGGCGGACCGCTACGGCGACGGCCGGCCGAACCGCAAGATCTTCGTCTATGCGGCGGGCGGCTACTACTATCCGGGCCAGGATCACGAGAAGCTCAAGGACGAGATGCGCAGCTACATCGACCGCGGATACACGGTCGTGAAGAAGAAGATCGGCGGCGCGTCGCTCGATGAAGACCTGCGCCGCATCGACTCGATCCTCAGCGTGCTCGGCGATGGCCAGAAACTCGCGGTCGACGCGAACGGCCGCTTCGATCTCGACACCGCGATCCGGTACGCGAAGGCGCTCTCGCAATACGACCTATTCTGGTACGAGGAACCGGGCGATCCGCTCGACTTCGAACTCCAGGCGACGCTGCGCAATTACTACGACAAGCCGATGGCGACGGGCGAGGACCTGTTCTCGATGCAGGACGCCCGCAACCTGATCCGCTACGGCGGCATGCGCGCGGATCGCGACTGGCTGCAATTCGACTGCGCGCTGAGCTACGGTCTCGTCGAGTATCTGCGCACGCTCGACATGCTGCGCCAGCACGGCTGGTCGCCGAGCCGCTGCATTCCGCACGGCGGTCACCAGATGTCGCTGAACATCGCGGCCGGCCTCGGCCTTGGCGGCAACGAGTCGTACCCCGATCTGTTCCAGCCGTACGGCGGCTTCCCCGATGGCGTGAAGGTCGACAACGGCTTCATCACGATGCCGGACCTGCCGGGCATCGGCTTCGAAGGCAAGGCCGACCTGTTCGCGGAAATGCAGAAGCTGTCCGCATAAGCCGCATCGGCACGGTGCGCCGGACGCTCGCGGCGCACCGCATCACATAACAAATAGTCGGGCAGGCGAGATCGGCGTCGGCGTTCACGGTGATCGGCTGCATCGCCGGCGCGCAAGCGATTTCCGAAACAGGGGCCATGCACAGGAGACAGTCATGCTGGTATCACGCATTCGCAGAACGCTTTCCAAACTCTACGTCCAGGTTCTGATTGGCATCGTTGCCGGCGTCCTCGTCGGGCATTTCTATCCCGATATCGGATCCCAGCTCAAGCCGCTCGGTGACATGTTCATCAAGCTGATCCGGATGCTTCTCGCGCCGATCATCTTCGCGTCGGTGGTGGTCGGCATCGCACGCATGACCGATCTTCACGAAGCCGGCAGGGTAGGCGTGAAGGCCATGCTGTATTTCGAAGCCGCGTCCACCGTTGCGCTCGTGGTCGGGATGGTGGTCGTCAACGTGATCAAGCCGGGCAGCGGGATGAACGCCGATCCATCGAGGATCGACAGTTCCGCGATCGCCAGCTACACGCATGCGGCACAGCATCACGGAGCGCTCGATTTCCTGATGAGCATCGTGCCGGGCAGTGTCGTCGGGGCGTTTGCGACCGGCGAGATACTGCCGATCATCTTCTTCTCGGTGATCTTCGCGATCGCGCTCGCGAAGCTCGGCCCGCGAACCGCGCCGCTCGTCGACATGCTCGACATGTTCCTGCAAGGGATGTTCGGCGTCATACGCATCGTCATGTATGTCGCGCCCGCGGGCGCATTTGGCGGGATGGCGTTCACCATCGCCAAATACGGCATCGGCACGCTCGCGCAGTTCGGGCAACTCATGCTGTGCCTGTACCTCACGTCGATCCTGTTCGTCGCCGTCGTGCTCGGCCTCGTCATGCGCATGTGCGGGTTGTCGCTGTGGAAGTACCTGCGCTATATCCGCGACGAGATCCTGATCACGCTCGGCACCGCATCGACGGAAGCCGTGCTGCCGCAGATGCTGCTCAAGATGGAGCGCATGGGGTGCTCGCGTCCGGTCGTCGGCATGGTCTTGCCCACGGGCTACACCTTCAACGCGGACGGCACCGCGATCTACCTGACGATGGCGTCCCTCTTCATCGCACAGGCATTCAATATCCGCCTGTCGATCTGGGATCAACTTCTGCTGCTCGGTGTCCTGCTGCTCACGTCGAAGGGTTCCGCAGGGGTGGCCGGCGCAGGTTTCGTCGCGCTGGCGGCGACGTTGTCCACGATGCACCAGGTGCCCGTGTCGGGTCTGGTCTTGCTGCTCGGCGTCGATCGCTTCCTGAACGAAGCGCGCGCCGTGACCAACCTGATCGGGAACGGCGTTGCCACGGTGGTGGTAGCCCGCTGGGAAGGGGTGCTGGATATGGACAAGGCGCGAGCCGTTCTCGATCGGCGGGCCGGATCGGACTCGATCGTCGCGAGCGAGGGCGACGCGGGCGTGCCGGCGCCGGAGCGGAGCGCGCAGGCGAGTGCGCCGGGCATGCAATCGAATTTCCGCTAGTCGCGACGTTTGCTGTCGTTCGCGTACTCCCTGGGCGTTGCGTCTGCCTGCGGGATTTCGCCGGTGTCGGTGCCTGCCGTGCGCCGTTCAGTCCTTGCGTTTCCATTGACCGAACGTGATCGGCCGGTGCGAGTCGGCACGCGTGACGGTGACGTGGTCGGGCTTGTCGTCGAGTGGAAGCGATTCGGTGACGATCTGGTTCGAAAATACCCAGCCGTGCGTGCGCGGGTCGTAGCGGAACGTCACGTAGTCGCTCCAGTGCTGTCCGCACGCGACGACGTTCTGCACGGTGAAATAGCGGCCTTTCACGGAGAGGCCGTCGTCGGCGAACTCGAACGGGTCGCACTGGCCGCCTTCGTTCGCGCGCAGGACTACCTGGTCGTTGCGCGCGGCGAGCCGGAACGCGTGGTCGGGCTGTTCCTCGTAGATCAGCAGCGGGCGCGGCGACGGCTGCTCGCGCGTATCGACCGCGCGATGCACGACGATCAGAAAGCTGTGCCGCCCGTTGCCGAGGTCCGGGCCGGCTTGTGCGATGAACGGCTCGTAGCCGGCCGGCAGTTGCGCGGCGATCGACTTCGGCAGGTCGTCGGCGCGGGCGTTGAACGAGAGTGCGGCAAGCAGCGGGACGAGGGTTCGGCGTGTTGTCGTGCCGATCACGGATCCCGCCCGGGAAAGCCGGTGTCCGGCACTGGATTGAAGGCGATGGACGACACGGGCATCGTCGGGATAACGGGCGGTGCGGATCTCGATCATGGGCGGCGGCGCGGGATGACGGGAAAGAGGGCCAGCATAGCAGCGCGCGGCCGCTTTCGGCCACGCGCGAAGCGTGCCAGAATCGGCGGCTGGACCGTCGGGAACGACACGCAGGCGCCGGCGCATCGGCGTCGCTGAACAAGGAGACTTCGATGACTGCATCGGCTGCCGTACTCGCCATCCTGGCCGCGCTGTGGCTCGGCGCGATGATTCCGGGCCCGAGCTTCGTGCTGGTTGCCCGCAATTCGATCGGGCTGTCGCGCCGCGACGGGCTCGCCACCGCGCTCGGCATGGGCATGGGCGGCATCGTGTTCGGCGGCGTCGCGCTGGCCGGGCTCTATACGTTGCTGCAGGCTGTCGAATGGCTGTATGTGGGCCTGAAGGTCGCGGGCGGCGCGTACCTGATCTACATGGCGTCGAAGATCTGGCGCGGCGCCGACCGGCCGATCGCGATGGACGATCCGCAGGCCGCGGCCGGCGGCAGCGCGCGCAAGTCGTTCTGGACGGGCCTCACGACCCAGCTCAGCAACCCGAAGACGGCTATCTGGTACGGCAGCATCTTCGCGGCGCTGCTCCCGCAGCATCCGCCGCTGTGGTGTTACCTCGCGCTGCCGCCGCTCGTGTTCGGCGTCGAATTCGGCTGGTACACGATCGTCGCGCTGTGCTTCTCGACGCGCCGGCCGCGCGAGCTCTACCTGCGCGCGAAGAAGTGGGTCGACCGCATCGCGGCCGGCGCAATCACGCTGCTCGGGCTGCGGCTGATCCTGAACGCACCGAAAGCGGGGATCTGAGCGCTTCGACGCCCGATCCGTATGCACGGCGGGCGGCCGTTCATCCGGTCGGCCGCCGGAGCGAACCGCCCGAACCGCGCACCGCGCTTCCGGGAACCGCCGGTCGCCCGGGAACGCGTTCTTCTTCCTCATGACACACCGGGAGAGGCTCCCGGCGACCAGACTCGACCCGAGCGGCCCGAAAGGCCCGAGCGACCCGACCCGACCCGACTGCGCGCCGAGCCGAGCCGCCGCCGACGGTGGTCCCGGCTACCTGCCACCGCCCGCGGAGCCTTGCGCGACGGGCGTTCGCGTGTGTCGCCCGGTGCGCCGGACGGCGCCGCTTCCCCGATTCTGGCGGTCGCCTCCCCGACGACGTGTAAACTGCTGCCTTTTTTGACGGTTTGCAGCATGGTGCAAGCTTCCCCGCGCCCGGCATTGAGCGGTCCGGCCCTCGTCCGGCTGCTCGCGCGCCTGGCCGATGCCGACGTCGCGGAATCCCGGCAGACGCTGTCCGACCGGCTGAGCCAGTGGCTCGGCTGGACCGACGCGATCACGCTGTCGTCCGCGTTGAGCACGAGCCCGCCCGGCGTCGCGGCCGGCGTGCGCGGCTACGACGCGGAGCGCGACTGCGCGCGCGTGCGCCACGATCTCGCGCAGGCGATCACGGCCACCAACCGGCCGCGTACGCGGCGCCGGCCCGGCGACATGTCGCCGCCGGCTGCCGACACGGCCGATTTCGCGGACTTCCGCCAGCGTTATCTGTCGCTGCAGCAGGAGATGGAAACGGCGATCGGCCAGTTGCGCGGCCGCCTGCGGGTCGCGCTCGCCGCGCGCTCGTCCGGGATGGCGCGGCTCGCGACGCTCGACGCGATCATGGAGCGCGTGCTCGGCGCGCGCGAGCGCAGCCTGCTGTCGGCCGTGCCCGCGTTGCTCGGCACGCGCTTCGGGCGGTTGCGCGAAGCGGAACGGCAGGCGCTGGCCGACGCCGAATCCGCTGCCGCTGCCGCTGCCGCTGCCGCTGCCACCGCAGCCGCTGCCACCGCAGCCGATGCAGCCGATGACGGCGCGCTTGCCGACGCCGCGGCCGTCGCGGCGATCGTGCCCGGCGCATGGCTCGACACGTTTCGAGACGAAATGCAGAGCATCCTGCTTGCCGAACTCGAAGTCCGGTTTCAAACGGTAGAAGGGCTGCTCGCGGCCCTTCGCACCTGCTAATCAACACGCTCTATGTCCAGAATTCGCATTGATCTCGTTGTCTTCGTCGCCGGTCTGCTCGCAGTGGGCTGGATCGGCGTCGGCTATGTCGCGTCGAACCCGCTGGCGACGGCCGTCACGCTGCTGATCGGCGCGTGCTACGTCGCCGGCGCATGGGAATTGCTGCGCTACCGGCAGGCGACTACCACGCTGTCGCGCGCGGTCGCGGGCCTGGCCGAGCCGCCCGCGAAGCTCGACGCGTGGCTCGACACGCTGCACCCGGGCCTGCGCGGCGCGGTGCGTGCGCGAGTCGAAGGCGCGCGCGTCGCGCTGCCGGGCCCGGCGCTCACGCCTTATCTCGTCGGCCTGCTCGTGCTGCTGGGCATGCTCGGCACGCTGCTCGGGATGGTGGTGACGCTGAAAGGCACGGGCGCCGCGCTCGAAAGCGCGACCGATCTGGACGCGATCCGCGCATCGCTGATCGCGCCGGTGAAGGGCCTCGGCTTCGCATTCGGCACGTCGATCGCCGGTGTCGCGACGTCCGCGATGCTCGGGCTGCTGTCCGCGCTCGTGCGCCGCGAGCGGATCGACGTGGCGCAGCAGCTCGACGCGAAGATCGCGACGACGCTGCGCGTGCATTCGTCCGCACACCAGCGCGACGAGTCGTTCCGGCTGCTGCAGCGCCAGGCCGACGTGATGCCGGCGCTGGTCGATCGGCTGCAAACGATGATGACGACGCTCGAGGCGCGTAGCGTCGCGCTGCACGATCGCCAGCTCGAAAGCCAGCAGGCGTTTTTCGACCGGACCGAGCGCGCGTATGCGGGCCTCGCGTCGAACGTCGGCGATGCGTTGAAGGAAAGCGCCGCCGAAAGCGCGCGCGTGGCCGGCGCCGCGCTGCAGCCGGTCGTCGCGGCGACGATGACGGGGCTCGCGCAGGAGATGGCCGCGCTGCGCGACACCGTGACGGGCGCCGTGCAGCGCCAGCTCGACGGGCTGACGGACGGCTTCGAGAAGACCACCGGCAACGTGACGGCCGTCTGGAACCGCGCGCTCGACGAACAGCGCCGCGCGGGCGACGCCGTCGCGCAGCAACTGCAGACGACGCTCGGCCAGTTCACCGACACGTTCGCGCAGCGTTCGACGGACCTGCTCGACGGTGTCGCGACGCGCCTCGAATCGACCGAAGGCCGCCTGTCGGACGCGTGGCGCGAAGCGCTGTCGCGCCAGGAGCAGGTCGGCGAGACGCTGGCCGGCCAGCACGCGCGCGCGCTGGGCGAAGCCGCCGCGACGTTCGAGCGGCATTCGGGCGCGACGCTCGCCGCGATGCGCGAGTCGCACGCGGGGCTGCAGACCGAACTGGCTGCGCGCGACGAACAGCGCCTCGCCGCGTGGAAAGACTCGCTGGCCGCGATGGCGACGAAGCTCGGCGACGAATGGCAGCGCGCAGGCGTGCACAGTGCAGGCCGTCAGCAGGAAATCTGCGACGCACTCGCACAAACGACGCGCGATCTCGCCACGCAGGCCGCCACCTTCGAACAACGCTCGAACGACCTGCTGTCGACGATCCGCGATTCGCACACGGGTCTGCAAACGCAACTCGCCGCACGCGACGAAGAACGCCTGTCTGCATGGAACGATTCGCTGACCGCGATGGCGACGAAGCTCGGCGACGAATGGCAACGCGCAGGCGTACACAGCGCGGGCCGTCAGCAGGAAATCTGCGACGCACTCGCACAAACGACGCGCGACCTTGCCACGCAGGCTTCGACCTTCGAACAACGCTCGAACGATCTGCTGTCGACGATCCGCGATTCGCACACGGGTCTGCAAACGCAACTCGCCGCAC